>JAHHUF010000183.1 GCA_020024115.1 Anaerofilum sp. | reverse complement strand
ACACTTTTGCCCTGTGTGTATGATGATTTTGCAGGAACAGCAAAAGAATTTCTGGCACAAAAAAGTTTGAAAGCACATCTTTCTATGACACATGAAGAAGGAATTGCAACAGCTTTTTGTATTTTTGAACAAATTTGAGGATAGAAAAATGAATTCAGAACAAAAAAGAAAATGGATTGAAAGAATTTGTGAAAATATCAATATACCATTGCAAGCAACACAAAAGGTGATTGCAACATTGCCGCAAGTGGTGGATTTTGAAAATGAAATTGCTGCGATGAATTGTCAGGAAAAGTCAGAAGAAAGCTGGAAACAACTGAAAAAACAACTGGAACCAGACCAAGATGGCTGGAAAATGCTGACAGCCATGCTGATTGCTGCTGAAAAAGCCTGTGAAGCCATGAGAACAAAGGGAGATACAGAAAAACAAATTTGGGCAACAATGGGTGTGTTTTCCAGATTTGTAAAAGAATATTTTTCGGAGTTGGGTCGTTATGGTTTTGACCGTGATTTTTGGATATGGCGGCAGCTTTGTGGAAAAATTATCCGGCTAGGCTGCTTTGAATATGAAGTAACTGTTTATGATGGAAAAGATTGGCAGGGAGTTCATACAGGAGAGCCTTGTGTTTTGATTCATATTCCCAGCGATTCCAATATGAGCCATAAGCAACAAGAGCAAAGTATTGGTTTGGCAAGAGTAAAATGGAGTGGTTTGCCATTTTTTTGTTATAGTTGGCTGATGGCGCCTGCATTGGATGAGTTTTTGCCAGCACAAAGCAAACTGAGAGAATTTCGCAGTCGGTTTGAAGTATCACAAGTTGATTTACAAAATAAAGACTATATTCGGTGGGTTTTTAACAATACACAATTACCTGTCGAAGAATGGCAGGAAGAAACAACACTGCAAAGAAATATTAAAACTCACATTATGAATCATGGGAAAGTTGGTGCAGCATGGGGGTATTTGAAACCAAATCGTTAAGATAACATTTGAATATAAAGACTGCATTTTAAACAAAACAACACCGTACAGCATTTGCTGTACGGTGTTGTTTTGTTTAAAGAATTTGTTTCCAGTAAAAAAAGGTGGCAAGAGCAATAATTGCCAAAACGACTGCCCAACACACTATCAATAAAAAAGTGGTGTGGTTTTTTATAAAGTTAAGACCAGAAGGGCGATTTTTTTTTTTCTTACTCATATCAATCCTCCAAAACGGAACCTTTCAAATTATAGTACCATACATAAAAGAATGCTACAAGAGAGAAAAAGATGAATTATTTGTTTTTTAATTTTAATGGAATCCATTTTAACTTTGGATAACTGCCATGAAATGTTTCGTATAAACCACACGCTTTGTCAATGATACAAACCAAAATGGCTTCTCTGCATAATGGGGGTAAAGGAACCAAAGGGAACATATGGTGTTTGATGATGCTTTCCTCTCTTTTTGACAAAGAATAACAGGATTGTGCGTTTTTCAGAGCAATAAAAGTATGGCGGAATCCATGAAAATGGAAGCC
>JAHHUF010000182.1 GCA_020024115.1 Anaerofilum sp. | reverse complement strand
AATGCTGAACTGCTTTGAAAGTGCTCCTTTTGAGTTACGTTTCAATACTCGTTTTATTTGCTTAGATAAGTTTCACGCTGAAAAAGAAGTTGAATCTTATGTAAAAGAGTGGAACAGCCAAGTAGTTCGTTTACGAGATCAATTCATGCGGACAGTAAATCCCAAACAAAATAGGGACGCAGTGAATATGCGTGAAGATGCCGAACAGGTAAAAGCACAAATTCAAGCAGGAGATGTCGGAGCAGGATATATATCATCAACCGTTTTAATTTTTGATGAAGACAAAGACAGTTTGGAATATAAGGCAAGAGAAATCAGAAAGGTTCTGCAATCATTAGGGTTCACACCAAGATTTGAGGATGTGAATGCAATGGAAGCATATTTAGGATCATTGCCCGGAAACACCTATGCAAATATACGCAGACCACTTATAAAAACGGATAATTTGGCAGACTTATTACCCCTTTCAACCGTTTATGTAGGAGAAGAATATAATCCTTGTCCATTTTATCCTCAAGGATCTAGACCGTTAGCTGTATTTACAACAGATAATACCACGCCGTTTTGGTTCAATATCCATAATGGCGATCTTGGGCATACTTTGATGTTTGGACCGACAGGTGCAGGTAAATCAACCTGCATAGGAATAATAGCAGCACAATTCATGGGATACAAAAATGCTCAAATTTTTGCTTTTGATAAAGGTAACTCATTACTTCCTCTTTGCTATGGAGCAGATGGTACACATTATGAAATAAGCGTAGGTGATAAACTGTGTTTTTGTCCGCTACAAAATATAGACGAAAGTCCTGCGGAAATGGCATTTTGCGAAGAATGGATCGGAATGCTTTTAACATTACAAGGTTATACAATTTCCCCAAGAGCAAAGAATGAAATTCATGAAGCCATGAGTGATTTAGCTAATCAGCCAAAAGAAATGCGTTCTATCACCAACTTTATTTATTTGGTGCAAGACGCAGATATAAAACAATCTCTCATGCCATACTCCCGTGATGGAACATATAAAAATCTGATTGATGCTGATAATGACAATCTCGGTTTTTCACAGTTCATAGTTTTTGAATTGGAAGAATTGATGGGTATGGGAAATCAAATTCTTATCCCTATTTTAACGTATATTTTTCATCGTATTGAAAAGGCTCTAAAAGGACAGCCAACACTACTGATACTTGATGAAGCTTGGATAATGCTTGGACACCCTGTTTTTCGAGAAAAAATAAGAGAATGGCTGAAAGTTTTACGTAAAGCTAATTGTGCTGTTTTGCTTGCTACACAAAGTTTAACTGACGCAAAAGACAGTGGACTTATGAGTGTATTGACAGAATCATGCCATACCAAAATTTTATTACCCAACTCCGGCATGACAGACGAACAACAAAAGCTGTACAGCGAACTCGGATTAAACGAAGTAGAGATAGAGATTATCAAACGGGCTGTTCCCAAAAACGATTATTATCTCATTACAGATAACGGTCGCAGACTTATTCAGCTTGCTTTGGGTAAAAAGACGCTAGCATTTA
>JAHHUF010000181.1 GCA_020024115.1 Anaerofilum sp. | reverse complement strand
GCTGTCTCAATCCCTCCATAAAGGCTGTGGTCTTCCCGAAACTGCCCCCACAGAAACAAACATCCTCCCAAAAATACGGATATAGCCAGAAACCTCTTCATAACCGCTGCAAATTCACAAACTTGTATTCCACAATTCAATAAACTTCGTTGCAAACACCAAATCAATGGATATAAAATACAAACATCAACTGCTCCTGTGCATATTCATTTTCACGAGTACATACTCCTATCAATTCATCTTCATTTTGCCACCTGGGAAAAAAAGGAATGCCATAGCTATGCTCTTTAACGGTGCCGAACATTGACTTCCCTTGCTGGAATGGAATAAAACCATAATATCGTTTTGACTTATAAAAAAAACTTGGAATAAACATATCAGATAGCATAAATATATTTCCGGCAAAAGCATACGGTTCTTCAAAATAATTAATATTATCGTTTTTCATTCCTGCCGGTATACCCATTTCTCCAAAATCCATCCGTAAAATCGGCTGCAAAGAATCATTATTCCATTTATACACAATATCATCATAAGATTCAAAAGCAAAAACTTCGAGTTCCTTATTCTTCATGAAAACTTTACCTCCACCCAAAACATTATTAAAGTCATCCCCCTTTTCTGGAAAAACAAAACTATTTATATACTCTCCTCTACTGCTTATATAAACGAATTTACCTTTTTCTGATGTCGGAGCTAAATTATATAATAAAAAACCTCCGTCAAGTGCTATAAAATCAGATGCAGGGAAATCAAATGCTATCGTTCCGATGGCATTCAGTTCCTTATCAAATCTGATGATTCGAGAAGTCGGCATATCAAGCACATACAAATTCTCTACATCCACAGATAAAGCAACCGGATTAATATATTCATTGGGACCATGTCCTCTTTTGGAAGCGGAAGCCAAACATTTACCACTATATTTATCAAAAGAATATAAGGTTGCTGAAACCTCATCTAATAAAAAAATCGTATCACCTGACACACTAACGTCTTTCACCTGACCTATCATCTGGTTAGAATCCAATTGCAACGGCAATAGCTTCACTTGAGAAAAACATTCATCAACCCAAAGCTCATTACCGGCAAATTTTTCAATTGTAAAAACCGGTAAATTTTTCAACTTATCTCCTCCATGATTACAAGAAACAAGAAAAGAGAACATTAAAAACAGCATTACAAAATTTATTTTCATAATCTTGTGAATATTGTAATATTTAAACCATGTGAATTCCTCCATTATAAAGATTTAAACTAGAGTCTGTCAAAATAATTTTGCTTTATAATACAAATCAATTCTATATTTTCTACAATAAATATTATTTCACAAAAACAGACTCTAGTATTCTTAAATTTTAAACTGATTTACAGTTACTACAAATATGGCTATGATATGCTCCTCTACAATTAGGTCCAGTATAACTACTAGCAGAATATTTACCTGTATGATTTCCATAAGTATCATAACAAGGGAAATGCATTACACAATATCCACTTCCCCCACCACTTTCCCCGCTCGTCAGTGCCTCCACATTTGCCTGCATAAATCTTTCAGCCTCTGACATGGTAACTCTTTCATATCCCATATATCCTGCGTAGCTCAT
>JAHHUF010000180.1 GCA_020024115.1 Anaerofilum sp. | reverse complement strand
GATTTATTTTATAATATCAAACTTGCCAAATAATTTTGAGTACTTATATCAATCCCAATAAACCGAACATTCATACTGATTACAAAGATATTCCCAAAGATGTTACGGAGTTTTTATATTATAGCGAAACGATTCGTGGACTGTCACCAAGAACAATCAATGGATATTACATTGACTTACGAACCTTTTTTCGTTATCTTTCTTTAAAGCGTGGATTGGTTCCACCAGATACAGAATTAGATTCTATTGATGTTTCTAATATTGACCTGCCATTTATAGATGAAATTTCTAAAGAAGAAATTTATGAATTTTTGTATTATATTACACGTCAACGCTCAAATTCTAATGCTACTCGTGCCAGAAAACTGAGCAGTTTAAAAGGTTTTTTTCGGTATATGACTGTAAAAAGCAATAAATTAAGTCACAATCCAACAGATGATATTGAAACACCTGCCCAAAAGAAACGATTACCAAAATATTTATCTTTAGAAGAAAGTTTATCTTTGTTAAAAAATCTACAAACAGATTGGTATGAACGTGATTATTGTATTATTACACTCTTTTTGAATTGTGGGATGCGTTTATCAGAATTGGTTGGAATGGATGTCAATGATATTGGAACAGAAACCATTCGCATCATTGGCAAAGGAAACAAAGAGCGGATGGTATATTTGAATGATGCGTGCGACTTTGCATTAAAAAGATATATGGAATCTCGGGCTGCACTTTTGAATTTAAAAGAAAAAAATGCGTTGTTTGTATCAAAAAAAACAGGCAGAAGAATTTCTGCCCGTCGTGTACAACAAATTGTAGATCAAGCTTTACAGCAAGCTGGACTTTCCGGAAAAGGATATTCTACCCATAAACTCCGACATACCGCAGCAACATTGATGTATCGGTTTGGAGATGTTGATATGCTTGCTCTCAAAGAAATATTAGGTCATGAGCATGTCAGCACAACCGAAATTTACACCCATATTTCTACTGAGCAATTGCGGGATGCTGCCAAAGCCACTCCCCTATCTTCAGTAAAATTTCAAGAAAATGTTGAGAATTCCACTCAGGAAAATTCCTTGGATGAAGAATATTTTGAAAAAGACACAGAAGAATAAATACTTGAACATCCTTTGGATGAATCAGTGGAATAATGGCCCAAATATTGCAATTAAAATTGCTTGAAAAAAGCACACAATTAAAACAATGACACTCGTCATTAAAAATCTCCAACAAAGCAATCGAATATCATGTTTTTGAAGTGCTGTTGTTTGTGCAGAAATATTTTTCCATATTTTTATGCTGGACTCTGCTGATAAAATTGAAAAAGCAATCACTGTTGTAGCAATACAAACATTTGGCAGCCAAAAAGTCAGCCCATTTAATAAAATTCCCGCTTTGCCACCTCGAATGTATAAAGATGCTGTCAGCAAACCAGTAAACATTCCTCGGATTCCAGGAATGATAAAACTAATGGGTGTTCCTACACAAGATAATGCACTAAATAAAAGAATTGCTAACAATAAAAGTGTTGACAAAAAATCAGTTTGCCAAATATCGAAAATTGATTGATTTAGATGGATGGAAAGATAATGTTCGATAAACAGTTCAAAGTATCCTTTTCCTTTTGTAACATGTGAGATATTTGAGGCTCCAATCATAAGTCCTGTA
>JAHHUF010000179.1 GCA_020024115.1 Anaerofilum sp. | reverse complement strand
TTTCAATACAAATTAAAATCACCATCCAAAATGACATTAGATGGTGATTTATTATTATGGATTTAAGTGAAAAAATGATTTTGCTTTCAAAATTCAGCTATTTTTCAGACTATTGGATAAAAAAGAGATGATTTTGAGAGGAATATTGTTGTGAATAACAAAAACCAAAACCAGAAAAAGATTTCATAATATCGGGTGTTTGCGCATTGTTTTCAGCCAAAAAACGCACCATAGCACCTCGTGCCATTTTTGCAAAGGTTGCCTGCTCCATCAATTTTCCGTTTACAATTCGAGCAAAGGTGCAGTCAATCCATTGAATACCAGTAGATAAGTGCTTTTGGACAGCTTTGCTATACTCTTTTGAAGCAAGGTTGACGATACAGTCGGTTTCAGAACAAAGATGTTCTGCCAAGGTGTTTCTCCAAAAGGTATACAGGTCTTTTACAGAAAAATCAGGCAGTTTTGCTTGCATTTCCAAACGATAGGGGACAATGCCGTCCAAAGGCTGCAAAATCCCATAAAAACCAGAAAGAATCCGCAAATGGTCACTTAAATAATTCAGTTGCTCACTGGTCAGTGCTTGAGGTGCAAGAGATTGGTACTGTAAGCCTTCATAGCAAAACAAGGCAGGGGAAAGGTTTTGTTTCAAATTGCAATGCTGCAATCTGTTCTGATTCAGTTCAGCAATGGAGTCGTTGCATTTCCAAATTTTTTTGCAGGTGTCATAATCACATTGCTGCAAATATTCCAAAAGCTGCTGTGTTTTTTTCAAAAAGACAGGAAGCTGCTGCCAAGGGATAAATTCCTCAGAGTTCATCTTTTTTGCAGGAGAAATAATGATTTTCATTAGTCAATTATTACAGCATTTTTGCACGCAGCTGCTCCGGGCTTTGAGGACTCAGCAGACCGGGAGCGATGTCAAAAACAGTTTTGCAGCCAAAATCTTTTTTTTGTGCCAAGCGGTACACTGCACGAGCATACGCAACAATTACAGAAGAAGTAAATTCGGGGTTGGAATCCAACTTCAAGCTATATTCAATCACATGGTTATGCTCTTGATTCCAGCCGGTTTTACCAGTGCGAATTACAAATCCACCATGAGGAATACCGCTGTGATTCTTCTTGAGTTCATCTTCCGAAATGAAATGAACAGTGGTATCATAATCTGCAAAATAGTTGGGCATAGTTTTGATTTGCTGTTCAATTTTTGACAAATCAGCACCTTCACAAGCTACAACAAAACACTCTCTGGTGTGCTTTTGGCGAGTAGTCAGTTCAGGTTGACTGCCACTGCGAACTGCCTCTAAAGCGGTGTCCACAGGAATGGTATATTGACGGGCATCTTTGACGCCTTCAATGCGGCGGATTGCATCAGAGTGCCCTTGGCTTACTCCTTTTCCCCAGAAAGTATATTCTGAACCACAGGGCAAGACAGCACTTGCATACAAACGATTCAAAGAGAACATACCGGGGTCCCAGCCGGCAGAAATCAATGCAACAGTGCCGCTTTTTTCAGCAGCAGCATGAACAGCATCAAAGTGGGCAGGAATCGATGCGTGGGTATCAAAGCTGTCCACGACATTAAACCATTGTGCAAACTCTGGGGTTTGTACAGGCAGGTCGGTAGCACTTCCGCCACACAAAATCAAAACATCAATTTCATCTTTGTGTGTTTTTGCTTCATCCACAGAGTATACAGGTACATTTTTGGTAAGAATTTTAAC
>JAHHUF010000018.1 GCA_020024115.1 Anaerofilum sp. | reverse complement strand
GCACGCGGTTTTGGAGACCGCTGCTCTACCAACTGAGCTATACCCCTATATTTTCGCTGAGCGCCTTATTATCATACACAAAATCCCTTTATTTGTCAATAGCTTTTCAAAAATAATTTCACTTTCTTTTTATTGGTTTACATACTTTATAAAATATCTTATAATATGAAAGCAGCCTTGCCGAATTTTGATGCAAGGTTGTAATTTATGTCAACCATCAAAATTGATTTGATTTTATCAAAAAATAAAAGGAGTGTGTCGATGACTCTTTCATCGCTTGGATATTTTGTACTGCTTCCCCTGACGGCTGTGCTGTTTTATCTTGTTCCTCACAAACTGCAAAACTGGGTTTTGGCAATTTCCAGTTTTATCTTTTTGTGTTTTTCTTTGCCGCAAAACGGTCAATGGTTTATTCCTCTCACTGCACTGGCATCGGTGACATTGTTTGTCTTTTTTCTGGCAAAAGCAATGCCTGCCTCCAACCACAAAAAAGCCCTTGTTTGGATTGGTGTTGGCGGCTGTTTGGCACTGCTGGCAGTTTTCAAATATTACAATACCGCATTGCCTATTTTGTTTGGGCAAGATATTTTTATGCAGGGTGCAGCAAAGCTCACCTTTCCGCTTGGCATCAGTTTTTATTCTTTTGCTGCTATTGGCTATTTGATTGATGTATCTCGGGGCGATATGCAGCCCGAAACCAACCTGCTGCATTTTTCTGTTTTTACAGGTTTTTTCGCCACCATTTCTTCGGGGCCGATTTGCCGTGGAAGTCAGGTTCTTCCGCAGCTGCAAAAACATCACCATTTTGACGCTATTCGCATTGGGCAAGCATTGCGGCTGTTTGGTCTGGGTTTATTTAAAAAAGTAGCTGTTAGTGATGTATTAGCATTGTATGTCAATCAAGTATTCAGCCACTATCAACAGCATGGTGGACTTTCTCTGATTGTTGCAGCAGTGGGATATTCACTGGTGTTGTATTTTGACTTTTGCGGCTATTCCGAGATGGCACGCGCCTCTGGGCTTTTGCTGGATATTCAGCTTCCCGAAAACTTCAAAACCCCTTATTTTTCCACCAATTTTTCCGGTTTTTGGAGTCGCTGGCACATTTCTCTTTCCTCTTGGCTGCAAGATTATCTATTCATGCCACTGGTCTGGGGCAGATGGACAAACCACCTTCCCATCATTGGCAAAAAAGTACAGAATCCACCTATGATTTCCAGTGTAGCGGTGGTATTTTTTCTATCCGGTTTTTGGCATGGAAGCACTTTGCCCTTTGTGGTATGGGGCATTTTGCAGGCAGTCTATCGGGTAGGTGAAGAACTTTGTCACCGTTTTATTGGAAAACCGAAGAAAAGGCCACCCTTATATCTGGTATTTGCAAAACGCAGCGGTGTATTTATTTTGTGGACACTCAGCCTTGTATTTTTCAAAATGGGTTCTTCTATGACACCACAGGGCACTCCTTTCACCGTTCATGATTGCTTTGCATTTTTGGCTCAAATGCTCCAAAATCTTTCTCCTGCTCGCTTTGTGGGCGAATTTCTTACTGACATTCAAACCGGCTTTTATGCAAAACCTATCATGGTTGCAGGCTGGATTGTTTTTGTATGTGTTGGTTTGGCATTTGCATTTTGGATGGACTGGCTGCGAAACAGTAAATTCAAAAACAAAGCTGCTGAACTGGTGATTGCCGCTCAGCGTCCTGCGGTGCGATGGATTATCGACTATACCTTAATTATTTTCATTCTGTTTGGATTGATTATCCAAAACGGCGGCATGAATGCACAAGGCTTTGCATACGCAAACTTCTAAAAGGAGGAATATTGTGAAACATCTTTGCAAAAAACTTGTCTTGCTCTCGATTCCTCTTTTGCTGTATCTTGCTTTTTTTGTCACCTTTGAGCCAAACAATTATTTTGGTATCCACACTTCTGCCGGCTCCACAGCACCAATTGCCCGAGTTCGTGCATTTACCGAACAAAAAGGGGATTATCTCATTCTTGGTGATAGCCGTCTGGCACATTTTGATATGGAACAAGCCAAAGAGCAAAGCGGAACCCTTTGGCAAAATCTTGCATTCGGTGGTGCTTCTTTGCGGGAAACATTGGATTTGGCAGAATTTGCATTAGAGCAAAATCCGAACATCAAGCATTTTCTGATTGGGTTAAGTTTTTACACACTGAACCAAAAATACGACACTGACCGTATGAGCAGTTTGCAGGACACTTTAAACAACCCTTTGGCATATATTTTAAACTTGGAATACAATGTAAATACTCTCACATCTTTCACCAACTGGACAATCTGGCTCAAGCAAAAAATGGCAGGTGAAACCACTTTAAGCTGGGCAGAGGTACAAATCGAACGAGAAACAGGCAACTGGCAGCATCCGACAGATTATACAGGTGCTGATGGTACAGTATATCCTGTTCATACCCAACTGGCTGAATATCCTAACTTAATTTATCCAAACTGTCAAAACTGGGCAGTCAATCAGGAACAATTCGACCGTCTTTTGCAGTTTGCCGCGGACTGTGAATCTAAAGGCATTGAAGTTACCATTTTGCTGCCCCCTATGGCAGACAATATATTGCAGGAAATTTGCACTCCTTTGGGTATCACGGAGCAAATGACCCAAACAATTTTGCCTTCTCTGCATCAGTCTGCACAGAAGGCAGGATTTTCTGTTTTGGATTATGAATGGGAAAACAGACCTGAATTTGAGGATGACAAACAATTTTTCGATGGCTTTCATCTGGATACCGAATATGGATTGCCTATTTTTTCCGAAATGGTATTTGGGAATTTGACAGAATAAGGAGAATGTCATGGCACTGGATTTTTTAATTTTATATGAGCATGTTGTGCGTGAATACGAAAGCCTGCTGCTGTTAAAGCTGGAGCTGGAACGGCGAGGGTATTCGGTGGAGATTCACCAGCTATTAGACCGCAAAAAGCTAAAATATATCACATGGAAACGCCCAAAAGTGCTAGTTTCCAGTTGTATGTATGATGATGAGGCAATCAACAGCCATGTCTATAACAATGTAGGAAAATGCCAAAAGGTGGTAAATCTGCACTGGGAGCAAATGCTCAGCGACACACAGGAGAAGGGTGAATGGTTCAATTTTAACGGAAATGCCAAACGCTGTGTGCAAACTTGCTGGGGAGAATTGACCCAAAAGCGGCTGTTGGCACATGGAATTGAAGAAAAAAATTGCCCTGTGACTGGTGCAGTGATGATGGATTTTCTTCGTCCTGAGTTCAAAGGCTATTTCAAAACAAAAGAGCAGCTTTGTCAGGAGTTCGGACTAGACTCCAACAAAAAACTTCTTCTGTACATTTCCAGTTTTGGCTATGCCAGTATGACAGAGCAGGAAGTGAAAGAGCTTTCGGAAATGGCTGGGGAGGATTTCACTGGCTTTGCTCACACAAATAAAGTGTCGATGGAGCAAACTCTGGCATGGTTTGACCAATACCTCACCACTCACCCAAACGAACAACTGGTATATCGTCGTCATCCCAGTGAATGGAACTGTGCAGAACTGGAGCAGCTTGCCGCAAAGCACTCAAATTTCCACATTATCTTCGCAGACAGTGTAAAACAATGGATTACTGCTGCGGATAATATTTTTATCTGGATGAGCACCGCCATTGCAGAGGTATATTTTGCACAAAAAAGCTGCCATATTCTTCGCCCTGTTCCGATTGAGCATCAATTTGACCCTGTGATTTATAAAAATGCAAAATATGTCACCAATTATGAACAATTTGAACAGGCAGCACAACAGGAAAACCCTGTTTTTCCCATTGAAAAGGAGATTATCGAGGGTTATTTTGACAAAAGCGACCGCCCTGCCTATCTGCAGATGGCAGATTTGCTGGAAGATGTACGCAAAAATCCTCCAAGGGACAATCCCTTTGCCCCTCCGTTTAAGCCACACTTCAATTTGCTGAAATATTGTGCTTTGGTGGGTGTTCATATTTTATTTGCTTTGAAACTTCCTCCCAAAAAGGTGTTTAGCTTTTGCAAACCACTGGCGGATTTTTCACAGCGTATCTATGGTTATGTGGAAAAAGCTCATATTTCCAAACAAGATGCTAAAAAAATGGAACAGCGTATTCGACCTTTTGTAAAGTAAAAGGAGGCAATTCTGTGGAAAAACAACTCAAAAAAAATCTTTTGTTTAACACAGTAGGCAGTTTGGTATTTTACATCTGCCAGTCTGCCATGACAATTTTGGTGCTTGCACTGGCTGGCTCAACTGCCAACGGACTTCTTGCCACTGCCATGACAATTTCCAATGTGGTTGTTTCGGCTGCCGGCTTTGGAATGAGAACTTTTCAGGTGTCTGACCTCAACGGCCACTATCCTGACCGCACCTATTTAAACAGCCGCTATATCACCATGCTTGTGGCTTTTGTTGGCTGTGGGATTTTTGCTTTTCTCAACAGCTATTCCAATGAACAACGGTGGATTATTCTGCTTTACACTGCATATCGCCTTATCGAAAGCTGGTCTGATGTTTGGCATGGTTATCTGCAAAAGGCAGAGCGTATGGATATTATTGGAATCAGCTTTGGTGTGCGGGGAATTCTCACCTTTGTTGTGCTTGTGGTTGGTCTTTTGCTGACACATCATTTGGTTCCTATTTTAGCAGTTTTATTTTTGTCCAATGCAATCTATGTGCTTTGTGTAGATATTCCGTTTGCTTCAAAACACGCAAATTTTGCTGTTGTATCCAAAAAGCCTTTATTTGACCTATTAAAAGAATGTCTCCCTTTGGCTGTATGTGCATTTTTAAACACAGCAGTTCCTTCCATTCCCCGCTATTATTGCGAGCGAATTTTGGGTACAACCGAAATGGGCTATTTTGCCAGCGTATTTTTGCCTGTCGCCATATTGCAGGTGGCAATGATTTATTTGTTCGTCCCCTTTATCACCACCTTTGCCCGTATGTGGATTGACCGCAATCGTTTGGGCTATTACAAAGGCTTGTTATTTTTGTTGATTGGATTAGTTGTATTGTGGGGCTGTGGTGCACTTGGTGTGGTATTGCTTGGCAGGTGGGGGCTTGGCTTCCTCTACCCCAACACCCCAGAACTTTTGGACTATGCACCCTTGTTGCAGCCGTTGGTACTGGCAACGGTTTTGACTGTTCTTTCCAGTGTATTGATTCACCTTTTAACCATTGCCCGTGCCATGAAAATTCTGATTGCAAGCAGTTTGGCTGGCTGTCTTGCAGCATGGCTGTGCAGTGCACCACTTTTGCAGCAATTCGGCATTTATGGTGCTGCTTATGCAACCATTTTTGGTATTGGTGTGCAAGCGATGGTTTCACTTGCAGGTTTGTTGCTTTGGTGCAGATTGTGGTTTGCTCAAAAAGAACCGAACCCCCAAAATTAAACAAAAAGAAAAACTCCTTTTCAAAACATTCTGAAAAGGAGTTTTTCTTTTTGAAAGCCTATTTTATTGATAATCAATCGGCAAAGTAGCAATTCCGTTCAAATTCAAATCTGCAATATTTCCTGCAAGATACTCATAGTAGCCCTGTGCTGCAATCATTGCAGCATTGTCACCACAATATTTCAACTTCGGCATACACAATTTTGCATTCAGCTTGGCTGCCCCTTGTTCCAATTGCTCTCGCAGCAAATGGTTTGCTGCGACACCCCCTGCCAGACAAATGACAGGTGCATTGGTGTCCTTTGCAGCAAGCAGCAATTTTTCGGACAAAATTTCGGTGATTCTCCATTCAAAACTTGCAGCAAGGTCACAAACCGAAATTTGTTCGCCCTTCATTTCTGCTTGGTTCACCACATTCATAACCGCCGTTTTTAACCCCGAAAAACTAACATTGTATCTGCCATCCACATGAGGGGTAGGCAGCTTGTAGGCATTGCGGTTTCCTTGCTGTGCAGCTTTGCTGACAGCAGGGCCTCCCGGATAGCCCAGCCCCAAAGTACGGCTTACCTTGTCAAAGGCTTCGCCTGCGGCATCGTCAACGGTTCTGCCCAGCACTTCAAACTTAGTATAATCCGAAACTTTCACAATATGGCTGTGTCCACCACTTGCCACCATACACAAAAAAGGCGGTTTCAAGTCTGGATGAGCAAGATACAAAGCAGCAACATGACCCCGCAAATGATGCACTGGCACCAAAGGTTTTGCTGCACCATATGCCAGCCCTTTTGCAAAATTGACCCCCACCAAAACAGCACCAATCAAACCAGGTGCAAAGGTGACAGCAACAGCATCAATCTGTTCCATAGTCAAATTTGCCTGTTCCAAAGCATGGCGAACGGTTGTGCTGATATGTTCAATATGGCGGCGGCTTGCAATTTCCGGCACAACACCGCCATATAAATTTTGTTCCTCTGCCGATGACGCAATCACACTGGAAAGTACCTGTGTACCATCTTTCACAACAGCAGCGGCAGTTTCATCACAGCTAGACTCAATTCCTAAAATATACATTTTGGATACAACCTCGAATTCTACAACATTTTATTCATAACAATGGCATCATCGGATGGATTTTTATAAAAACCACGACGAGTTCCAGCCTCTGCAAAGCCCAGTTTTTGATACAGCTTTCGTGCAGGAATGTTTTGACTTCGCACTTCTAAAAAGCAGCAGACCGCCCCCTGTTGTTTCAGCAGTTCCAATGTTTCACCCAAAAGCTGATTTGCAATCCCCTGCTGTCGAAACTTTGGGGAAACGGTAATGGTATTCAATGTCAACTCATCTGCTGCCAACTGAAACGCAGTCAGCCCAACAATGGTTTCTCGCATCCATGCAGTAAACAGCCTTGCAGACTCAAACAATAGTTCTTCCTGCAGCTGCTCCTGCGTCCATGGGTCAGGTGCATACTGTTCAATGGCTGCACATTTCGGCAAATCCTGTGGCTGCATGGGGCGAATGGTGATTTTTTCCATCAATGTGCCTCCAGCCAGTTCTGCCCTTGGTTTACATCTGCGGTCAATGGTACAGAAAGCTGTGCCGCCTGTTCCATTTCTTCCCTCAAAATCTGCGATGCTTTTTCAATTTCCTCAACAGGACATTCTACAATCAATTCATCATGAACCTGTAAAATCAACTTTGCTTGCAGCCCTTCTGCATAGAGTCGATTTGCCACCTTTACCATTGCCAGTTTAATAATATCAGCAGCTGTTCCCTGAATGGGGGTATTCAATGCCATCCGCTCACCTTGTGCTTTAATGTTGCGATTGGAACTGGACAGCTCAGGCAAAAAGCGGCGCCGATGATATAGAGTGGTGACATACCCTTGTTTCATCCCCTCTGCCACCACAGAATCCATATATTCTTTCACTTTTGGGTATGCACCAAGATAGGTTTTGATAAAGTCATCTGCTTCTTTCACTGAAACGCCCAAATCTCTGGCAAGTGTAAAAGCACCTTTTCCATACAGAATCCCAAAGTTTACTGCTTTGACAGAACTTCGCATTCTTGCAGTTACCTGTTCCGCAGGAATGTTATACAACCGTGCAGCCGTTGCACGATGGATGTCTGCATTGTGGCGGAATGCCTCCTGCATTGCCTCATCCTCTGAGATATGCGCCATAATTCGCAATTCAATCTGACTGTAATCAGCATCTAAAAAGACACAGCCCTCTTTTGCCACAAAATATTTCCGCAGTTGGCTACCCAGCTCTGTACGAATTGGAACATTCTGCAAATTCGGCTCGTTGGAAGAAATGCGTCCAGTTCGGGTTTCTGTTTGTGTGAAGGTGGAATGAATCCTACCATCTTTGTCAATCACTTTCAGCAAACCCTCTGCATAGGTTGAGTTCAATTTTTGATAGGTGCGGTATTGCAGAATTTTTTCAATGACAGGGTGATACTCTCGTAGGCTCTCCAATGTTTCCGCATCGGTAGAAAATCCGCTTTTGGTCTTTTTTCTGGGGGGCAATGCCAGTTTATCTGCATCAAACAGTGCTTCGCTCAACTGTTTGGGGCTGTTCAGGTTAAATTCATAGCCCACAATGGTTTGAATTTCATGCTGTAATTCATCCAGTTTTTTTTGCAGGTCTGCTCCATATTCAACCAGTCCCTGCTTGTCCACTTCCACACCCAGAAGTTCCATTTCTGCCAAAACAGCCGCCAGAGGAAGTTCCATATCCACCAGCAAAGACTGCATATTTGATTCTTTACAGGCATTTTCCAAAGCGGCAAACAGCGAAATCACACTGCCGCTTTCGGGGCATTCTTTACAGAAAAACTCAGGTTTTATGTGATATTCCGCCCCCAGTTGGCTGATAGTGTATTCACTTGCGGAGGGGTTAAGCAAATAGGCAGCCAGTTTGCCATCAAACACAATGTTGCAGCATCGAATTCCACGCTGCAACCCAAATTTATACAATGGCTTTGCATCAAATACTTTTAACTGCAAAAAACTGTTTGCCAAAAGTTGTTCCAAATCTTCGCTGGTTAATGACCAAACATATTTGGAATCCACTGCAAACCAGCTTTCTCCCTCTTGCAGCAAAGACAGTTCTTCCTCCATCAGTGATTCATCTAAAGGCTGCACCTGTTTTTCTGGCAAATTTTCGTACTCTGCGTTTTTTTGCTGCACATGAAATTTTTCCATCATTGTAGGCATTTCCAATTGTGCAAACAACTGTGCTGCCTGTGCTGGGTCGCCCTCTGTACGGCAATAGGTGCCAACCTTTGTTTCAATGGGGGCATCGCAGCGAATTTCTGCCAATGTTCGGGACATTTCTGCTTTTTCTTTTTCGGCAAGCAGCTTTTTTCTTTCCCCCGGTTTAATTTGATTATCCTCAATATTCTCATAAACACCCTGCAAACTGCCAAAACTTGCAATCAAACGCAAAGCTGTTTTTTCGCCGATTCCGCCAACACCGGGAATATTATCGCTTTTATCCCCCATCAGTGCTTTTACATCAATCAAGCTGTGCGGCGGCACACCATACTGTTCCAAAACTGCCTGCTCGTCCATCAAAACCGTTTGACTTCTTCCACCCTTTGTGGACGCCAAAAGCACCGCAACTTCAGGCGCAACCAATTGCAAGCTGTCTTTATCTCCTGTTGCAATGCGGCAAATATCTCCTCTTTCTTTGCACGCCAAAGCAAGGGTTCCCAGCAGGTCATCTGCCTCCCAGCCTTCACAGCTAACCATCACAAAACCCAGTGCTGACAAAATTTCTTTCAGCACAGGCATTTGGTCAGCCAATTCCTGCGGCATACCCTTTCGAGTACCCTTGTAATCTGCATACATCTTATGCCGAAAAGTTGGTGCTTTTAAATCAAATGCAATGGCAACCTCGTCCGGTTTTTCATCTGCCATCAAACGGGATAAAATATTCAAAAAACCATAGATTCCGTTGGTATACTGTCCATCTTTTGTAGTCAGCATTTTGATGCCGTAATAAGCACGGTTCACAATGCTGTTTCCATCCAAAACCAATAATTTCACGCTGTTTCTCCTTTTTACAAAAAACAAAATCATTTTGTGAGAATTGATAAAAAGTTCGTTTTAAACAGTATACCACAAACCACCGATTTATGATACAATATTGTAGAAGTGCGAAAATCTTTTTTGATTTTCACAGCACAAAAATCCACATTATAAAGAGGTATATTTTGACACTAGGTAACATTCAGCTTGCAGCCGGTGCTGCATTGGCACCGATGGCAGGTTTTACTGATGCTGCACAGCGTCGACTTGCGGCAAAATTTGGGGCAAGCTTTACCATCAGCGAAATGGTAAGTGCAAAAGCCCTGACTTTGGGGGACAAAAAAAGCCCCAAACTCATATATAACGGCGAAAACTGCGCTCCCTATGGAGTGCAGTTGTTTGGAGCTGAACCCGAAACAATGGCACAGGCTGCCAGACTGATTGAAACATATTCATTTGATTTTTACGACATCAATATGGGCTGCCCTGCCCCAAAAATTGTGGGCAGCGGTGCAGGCAGTGCATTGATGAAAACCCCTGCTTTGGGCGGAGAAATTGCAAAAGCAGTGGTAAATGCAGCAGGCAGCCGACCTGTAACGGTAAAAATGCGGATTGGCTGGGATGCAGAACACATCACAGCGGTAGAACTTGCCAAACGCTGCGAAGACGCAGGGGTGGCTCTGCTTGCAGTTCATGGACGCACACGAGAGGAAATGTATCGCCCCGGCTTGCATACGGATATAATTGCACAGGTAAAAGCAGCGGTAAAAATTCCTGTTCTTGCCAACGGTGACATTGAAACCCCTCTGGACGCCAAACAATTGATGGAGCAAACAGGCTGCGATGGGGTGATGGTTGGCAGAGGTGCATTGGGTGCTCCATGGCTGTTTACACAAATCAAAGCCATGCTGGAACAAACCGAAATTCCCGCAGCGCCTTGTCTTTCGGAGCGAATGAATCTTTTGCGGCAACAGATTCGTGATATGGTAGAAGAAAAGGGCGAATATGTGGCAATGAGCCAAGCAAGAAGCAGTGCTGTTTATTATATGAAAGGTCTGCACCATGCCCCTGCCCTTCGCCGTGCTTGCGGCACTTTGAAAACATTGGACGATTTAGAAGTGTTAATTCGACAAGTATTGGAAGAAAATCCTGATATATAGAATAAGAGTAAAGGAGGAATTTTGTGATTGGGCTTGTAAGAAAACCAAACTATCGCTATAACGGTGCTGCTCTTACATTTTGGTTTTGTTTGGCAGCATCGGCTGCAATTTTCATTCCCTTTATGATTGTTGATAAAGGATTGTTTATTTATGCCGGTGACTTTAACAGCCAACAGATTAGCTTTTGGCAATACGCAAACGATTTTATCAAAGATGGAAAAGGGCAGTTCAGTTGGGCGACCGATTTAGGCTCCAGCTTTGTGAACAGCTATTCCTTTTATATGATTGGCTCACCCTTTTTCTGGCTGAGTCTGTTGTTTCCCTCTGCATGGCTTCCCTATTTGATGTGCCCTTTGCTGTGTTTAAAATTTGCGGTCAGCGGATTGGGTGCATTTTTGTGGATGCGCCGCTACACCAAAAGCCGCAATCTAACGATTGTCGGTGCGTGTTTATACGCATTTTCGGGTTTTTCGGTGTATAATGTATTTTTCAACCACTTTTTAGATGTAATAGCCCTGTTCCCTTTTCTTTTGTGGGCATTGGATGAAGCTGTTCTGGAAAAGAAAAAGGGGATTTTTGCTGTTTTTGTTGCTCTGAACTTATTAAACAACTATTTCTTTTTTGTTGGACAGGTCGTTTTTTTGCTCATCTATTTTTTCATCAAGGTGCTAAAAGGCGAATATGAGCTGACTTTATCTCACTTTGGATGGCTCTTTTTTGAAGCTGTGCTTGGCTGTTTGATGGGCAGCATTTTGCTGTGGCCTTCGGTTGTTTTTCTTGCAGGAAACCCTCGCACCGCCAGCGTTTCCAGCGGATTCGGATTTTTGATGTACGGAAAGGTACAGCAATACTTTGCTATTTTCTATTCCCTTTTCTTCCCACCCGACCCATGCTATATGCCGAATGTATTCACTGATGCAGTTATTCGCCACACCAGTATGTCTGCCTATCTGCCTTTGGTTGGAATGTCTGGTGTGCTGGCTTATCTGCACAACAAAAAGAAAACCGCTTTGAGTGCAATTATGCTTGTGTGCTTTGGAATGGCAATGGTTCCCATTCTGAACTCCAGTTATTATGCCTTTAACTCCAGCTATTATGCTCGTTGGTACTATATGCCCATTCTGCTGATGTGTGCTGCTACCATTCAGGCATTGGAGGATTCTGACATCGACTTTATGTGGGGTTTCAAAGCCTCTGCCGTTATCAGTGCAACCTTTTTGATTTTTGGTCTCATCCCCAAAAAAGAAAACGGGAGCTGGAGTTTTGGTGTGGAGCAGTACCCTTCAAAATTCTGGCTGACTGTTCTGCAAGGGGTTCTTGCATTTATTATCCTGTACATTCTCTGGCATTTCTCACGAAAAAATCTTCATTTTTCCAATCGACTTCTGGCGGCTGTGCTTGCTTTTTCGGTTGTGTATTCAGTTTTGCATATTGCGTTAGGAAAATTTCCACAATGGGAAAGTGATGCAGGATACAAAGCGCAAATGTATGATGCGAAAACACAGGTATCACTTCCAAAAGATGGCTTTTACCGCATTGATACCCAAGATGCCCCTGACAATGTAGGCATTTGGCTCAATCGGTCGAATCTGCGCTTTTTCAACAGTACCGTTGCCCCCAGTATTATGGAATTTTACCCCAGTGTTGGTGTAAAGCGTGATGTTTCTTCCAAGCCGGGCGAAGAATTGGAAGGGGCAGCCCTCAACACACTCCGCAGCTTTTTGGGCTGTCGTTATCTGCTCAGTCCTCTTGAATCTGCTGATTCCACCCAGAAAAAACTGGATGACACAGCAGGCTGGACAAGAATCCAAAACCAAGGAGCTTATGCCATTTGGGAAAACAAAAACGCTTTACCCATTGGCTTTGCTGTGGATTATTTTATGCCGCTGCAAGAATATAACAGCCTTGATGACAACACACAGGTGCATCTGTTGCTGCGTGCGGTTATACTGGACGAAACCCAGCAGGAAACATACTCCACCGTTGCCAATGCTTTGCCTTCCAATTTAAAAAGCAGCAAAGAGGAGCTTTTTGCACAGGATGTTGCCAGCCGAAAAGCCGCAGGTTTGCAAAATGTTTGGACAGATTCTTTCGGTTTTGGTGGAAATATCACACTGGACAAGGAAAAATTTGTTGTTTTTTCTGTTCCTTATGATGAGGGCTTCACTGCCTATATCAATGGAAACAAAACAGAAGTATTAAAGGTTGATAATGGAATGATGGCAATTGTTTGCCCTGCCGGAGAAAATGAAATTCGTTTTGCATACCAAACACCTTTGTTTTCCTCTGCTTGTTTGATTGCATTGGCTGCATGGCTTGTTTGGATTGTTTATCTTATGATTTGTCGCAAAATGAAGCAACGAAAACCACGCAAAAAAATCCCATCATATCGACTGCAAAATGTACAAATTCAAATGATTGTAGATGAGGAGACCAAAGAATGACAAAACACATAAAACAAATTGCCCAAGAACTTTCTCAGCAGGCGGATAAAGTGCAGGCTGCGGTAGAACTGATAGATGCAGGAAATACCATTCCTTTCATTGCCCGTTATCGAAAAGAAGCCACCGGCAGTATGGATGACCAGATTTTGCGCCAATTGGCAGAACGGCTGGAATATTTGCGAGGACTGGATGAACGCAAAGAGACTGTAAAAGCCTCCATTGAAGAACAAGGAGCATGGACAGAGGCACTGTCAGCCGCTTTGGAAAAAGCACAAACCCTTGCAGAAGTTGAGGACATTTATCGCCCCTACAAACCCAAACGGAAAACCCGCGCCAGCATTGCAAAAGCCAAAGGATTGCAACCTTTGGCAGATTGGCTTTTGCGGCAGGAGCCACAGGCAGACCCTTTTGCAAAAGCCGTGGAATTTTTGACAGAAGAGGTTGTTACAGTTGAAGATGCACTGGCAGGAGCGAGGGATATTATTGCAGAAATTGCTAGTGACACTGCGGCATTGCGTGCCAAGCTACGCAGTTTTTACTTTAACAGCGGAATGGTTGTTACCAAAGCCGCAAAAGACGAGGACAGCGTATACAGTAGCTACTACGAATTTAGTCAGAGTGTTTCCAAAATTGCAGGGCATCGTGTACTTGCCATTGACCGTGGAGAACGGGAAAACTTTTTGAAGGTTTCCATTCAGGTAAACGAAGAAACTGCTCTCAATCTTTGCCTTTCTCCTTTTATCCGCAATCAAAGTGCTTGTGCAAAACAGATTGAACTTGCAATTGAAGATTCTTATTCCCGTTTGATTCATCCCAGCTTAGAACGAGAAGTCCGCAGTACACTTACCGAACAAGCCGCCGAAGGTGCAATTGAAGTGTTTGGGCAGAACTTGCGTCAGCTTTTATTGGCTCCCCCTATCAAAGGCAAAGTAGCTATGGGTCTAGACCCCGGCTATCGTATGGGATGTAAGGTTGCAGTTGTTGATGCCACAGGTAAGGTTTTGGATACTGCGGTTGTCTATCCTGTTCCAGAATTTAAAAAAGTGGATGCAGCCAAAAAGACAATTCACAATTTGATTGAAAAGCACAATGTTGAAATTATCGCAATCGGAAACGGTACTGCTGGAAAAGAAACCGAAATTTTTGCCGCAGAAGTGATTCAGGAATTGAGCCGTCCTGTCAGTTATATGGTTGTGAGCGAAGCCGGTGCAAGCGTTTACTCTGCAGGCAAGCTGGCTGCGGAAGAATTTCCGGAATACGATGTCAACCTGCGCAGTGCAGTTTCCATTGCACGCCGCCTGCAAGACCCCTTGGCAGAACTGGTAAAAATCGACCCCAAAGCGGTTGGTGTAGGACAATATCAGCATGATATGCCTCCTGCTCGTCTTGCTGCAACATTAGATGGTGTAGTTGAAGATTGTGTAAATACCGTTGGTGTAGATTTGAACACTGCCAGTGCTCCTTTGTTGGAGCGTGTGGCAGGTGTCACCAAAACCACCGCAAAAAATATTGTCAAATACCGTGAAGAAAGCGGAGCCTTTGCATCCCGCAAGCAATTGTTGAAGGTGAAAGGGTTAGGGCCTAAAGCCTTTGAGCAATGTGCAGGATTTCTTCGCCTGCCCCATGCGGCTGACCCTTTGGACTCCACCGCCGTTCACCCTGAAAGCTACACCGCCGCCCATGCGCTGCTGGAGATTTGTGGGTACCAACCACAGGACATTGGCAGTGAGCACATCAAAGAACTTCCGCAAACCATCAAAACAATGGGGGAAAAACAAATTGCTGATAAGCTGAATATCGGTATCCCTACTTTGCAGGATATTGTGGCGGAACTGCTACGTCCCGGTCGGGATATGCGTGATGAACTTCCTGCCCCCATGCTCCGAACGGATGTAATGAAACTGGAAGACCTAAAACCGGGAATGAAGCTGAAAGGCACTGTGCGAAATGTCATTGACTTTGGTGCTTTTGTTGACATTGGAGTGCATCAAGACGGTTTGGTACATATCAGCCAAATTTGCAACCGCTTTATCCGCCATCCCAGCGAGGTTTTGAAGGTTGGCGATGTTGTGACTGTATGGGTCATGCAGGTAGATATTCCCAAAAAGCGAATTGCACTGACTATGAAACAGCAAGAAAACATGAAACAATAATCTTTGATAAACAACAAAAATCACCGATACAATTATCGCTGTATCGGTGATTTTATTATTTTTGACGCTTGTTCGCCATTCGATGAACAAACTGCATAAACCCACAATTTTGGGTATCCATCACAAATTTTTGAAGCATTTTGTATTCCTGACAGTCCTGCTCCGGTGCATCAGGGCCAAAAAATTCCATAATGTTTTCCGTAAACTCAAACATTGCAGTCGTCATATTGTGAAGTACACCACACACCAATCGCAGTCCTTTTGCAATTTTCCAGACCTTTGATTGCTGAATTTCGGTTGCAGATTGCTGTATCTGTTCAAAATCTTGAATCTCCATATCAGGAGTCCAAAACAGTCCATATATTTCTTGTGCATCAAAATTGGACGAATATTTTGCAAGTTTTGTGTATGCCTTTGTGCGATACTTGTCAATTGCATTGATTCGTTTTTGCTCTTGTTTTTTATCCGCTGGCACTTTGAATAAACTTAATGTTTTTTCGGTGGAAGCAATTTCACAGTGGGTTGCATATCGAACCCACAAATCCCAATCTTCAAGAGCATCCAACTCCAAATCAAACCCACCGTATTGCTGAAACAAGGCTATTTCAAACACAACCGACTGAATTGCCACAGGATTGGCTGCATAAAAGTTGATGCGACGCAAATTTTTTGCACTGAGATAATTTTTCTCAACAAACTCAAACTGGGAACCATCTTGATTGAGATACTTTGTTTTTGCTCCCACAGAGCTGGAACAAAACATTTTGCACTGAGGATTGGTTTCAATCAGCCTCGCATTAACCTCAAAAAAGTCTGCAAACAAATAGTCATCATCATCCAAAAAACAGGCATATTTTGTGTCAACCTGAGCAAGCCCGATATTGCCCACTTCACACCGCCCTACATTTTTGTTGACTGAGAGATAGCGAATGTCCAATTGTTCAGCAAAAGAAAGTATAACATCTTGTGAAACAGGATTTTCTCCATCTTCCACCACAATGACTCTGAAATTTTTATAGGTTTGGTTCAGCAAACTTTGCAATGTTTTTTTCATCACATTGGGTCTTTGGTAGGTTCTGATAATGAGAGAAAATTTTGGCTTGTCTTTCGGGAGTTGGTTTTGATACTCTGCCCCCAGCCGAAAATATGTGTATCCCACTTGAAAACAAGGGATAAAACCACTGTTTTTTAGCTTTGTTTTATAAAAGTTTCGATAATGGGATTTGTTTTTTTCTGCCTGTGTCAGTAATTTCTTTGCAAGCTGTTGGGCTTCGAGGTCATCATTTAAGCAGGGTTCAAACCGTTTTTCGCAAAAATACCAATCTTTAATATCCTGCTTTGTGCCAAACTTCAGCCGCAAAATTTTATCCCCTGCCAGTTGACCTGCAATTTGAGAGGTTTTGATTTCTGATGTTTCTGACATTGTAAAATGCTCGGTGATTGCACTGGGTACATACTGAATATCATACCCTGCCAAGCGAATCCGCCAAGAAAGGTCCACATCTTCACAATACATGAAAATGCTTTCATCAAATCCACCTGTCAACTCAAACACTTTTCGTGTCAAAACCATTGCCGCACCACTTGCCCAATCGGTTTTCAGGGTAACAGGGTCATAATATTTGGTATATTCTAATGGAAACTGCCGCATTTCAAAGGCAACTGTTCTTTTGTCTGCCTTCAAAATTGCTTTTTCCAATTCACAAAAAGCATCTTGGTAAATGGCTGTATCCACATGATAAAAAAAGATATAATCACTTTTTCCTGCACGGGCTGAATTGTTACAGGCTTTGCCAAATCCACTGTTTTCCCCAAGTTCCATAATTTCAAAATCACCAAATACATTGGATAAAGATTGTTTGTAATTTTTCAGCACAGCAACGGTATTATCAGTGGAATTGTTGTCTGTAACATATAAATGCAGACATTTTTTGTCATAGTTCACAGCAGATATTGCACGAAAAAATTCTTCAAGCCATTGTTCAGAATTGCAGGTACAACAACAAATATCAAAATCCATAAAAATCCCTCATATAATCCATATAAAATCACAAAAAACTTTTATAATGCAAAACAGGTGGATGCAGCGAGTGTTCCACCTGTTTTGTTTTGGTTGCTTTAATTTTTATTTCTCTTTCCAGATAGGCTCTTTCAGCATCCAGCGTCCAAACTGGTCTTTTTCAAAAATATCCCGATTATAGAATTTATCCATAATTGTCCAAAACTCAGTTTCGGTGTATCCGCAAAATTCGCAGAAATCCCGTACACACAGTGGGTCTAATGCGCCATCATGCTCTTTAATTTGTGCAATTGCTTCTTCACGGGTCAACATACCATATCGAATATAACGAGCAGTGTAATCAGTTGCCGCTGCATGACCAAACTTTGGATATTTCAGCCAAGAATGTACCAAATATGCACGGGAATCAATCTGGTCGAAGTTTTCAACATGGTGGCGGCGGTTCCACTCATGGGTCAAATCGTGGAAGCCACGCTCTTTTGCCAGCATATAGTTTTTGTAGCTGTTCCAAGGCAAAAAGTAGCTGAGATAGAATGGGTCAAGCTGGTTCAGCTGCTCTTTGGTTGGTGCTTCGGTCAAATACAAATCATTTTCAGATACACCATAGCTGAGCAGTTCTTCCTTTGGGTAGCCCACTGCAACACCATTTTCAATTTGTCCTCTTGCAGAATAGGTTTCCTCATCAGCATTTCCACCATACTCAAAGCTGACATTCTCACCATAGCACAAAAACGGTGTGTTAAACTTGAGTGCCATATGCAGTGGGAAAGTATAAATCATGCGGTCTAAATACCAAGTAGGTTTGCCGTATTTTTCAAAGAAGGTACGCATCAGCTTTTTCTGTGCTTTAATATTTGGCTTGCAACTGATAATCGTGCAGCCAAATGCTTCGCTGATATTTTTCAGGTTATGTTTACCAGCCTCAGTCATAGGAAAGTTATCTTCAACCGAAAAGAGAATGGGATTCATTTTCATAACCTCTTTCAAGATATACACCTGAAAATGGCTGTCTTTTCCGCCCGAAACTGCAACGGCACAGTCATAGCCTCCTGGGCCGTTCATTCCACGGTATTTATCACACATTGCTTCAAATTCTTTCCAGCGTGCCTGCCAGTCCACATTTTTTCGTTGTTCATAGTGACGGCATGCACTGCAAACGCCCTCTGAATCAAATGTAATTCCTGGGCGAGTATCTGGCATGGTACATTTTTTGCAATATTTCATCAAAAATCCCTCCTCGGTTTTGTAGTCACTTTGTGGCTATTATACCACAAATCGCTGCTATGTTCCACATTAAAACGATTTATTTTTTGGTATGGAGGATTATTCGGGTGCTTTGAGACTTTCTACCATGTCAATCTTTTTCAAGCTGCGTTTCATAATCAAGGAAACAATGACCGTAAAAATCATTGTCAACACAAAGCTATAAATATAGCTGCTCCAATGAATTGCACGAATAAACATCATCTGGTCAATTTCCACTGTTTTAATCACAAATAAATGCAGTGGTACTCCCAATATCAAACCACACAAAGCACCAATAACACTCAGAACATCAATTTCGCGGAAAATATACTTGCTGACTTCATTTTCATAAAATCCAAGCACTTTAATAGTTGCCAGTTCTTTTTTGCGTTCACCGATATTGATATTGATGAGATTATACAGCACCACAATTGCCAGCGTAGCAGCAAACAAAATCACCACAATAACAACATCATTGATATTCTGGAGGGAATCCGAGAACATTTTTGATGAATCCTGTATAAATACAGCCGATTTTATGTCATCTTTCTCCAAAATGGTTTGCGAAAGTTCACTTCTTTGTTCAGATGTTTCACAGGTGGTCTTTGCCAAAACCATATTCCAGTCCGGTTCTTGCTGCAATCTTTCCCAAATATCAGGAGCAATATACAGCTTGCTTCCCAGATAATTTTCTGTAACGCCTGTCAAAACAAACTCAATTCGTTTGCCATCAATTTCAGCAGTAAAGGTATCCCCTGCCTTTAACCCAAGAATTTCTGCCACTTTTTCGGTCAGCACAACGCTGTCTTTTCCAAAAGCAAGCGGTGTTTTGGTCAGCCTTGTGCGCAGGGTTACAAAATCACCAAAAGACTCGGTATTTTGCGGAACATTGACATTGACAGTCATACGCTCGCTGTTGTCTGAAAAAATATCGACATTCTTTTCATACAAAATCAAAGATTCTTCTATTTTGCTTGTATCCTTCAAAACAT
Source organism: Anaerofilum sp. (assembly GCA_020024115.1). GTDB lineage: Bacteria > Bacillota > Clostridia > Oscillospirales > Ruminococcaceae > Anaerofilum. The sequence continues at coordinate 6,064 of JAHHUF010000018.1, read as the reverse complement.
CTTCAATCCCTCTGCGTCCTTCCAATGCAGATGCGTGGTTCATACTAATAGACAAGTCATAATGCCACAGCTGTTGATATTGTGTATCCACCAAATCAACGATAGAATCTTGTATTCCGAATCCAACCATCAACAATGCTGTACAGCCTGCAATACCTGTAACTGTCATGAAAAACCGCTTTTTATATCGGAACAGATTGCGAGCTGTTACTTTGTGGGTAAAGGTCATTTTGTTCCAAACAAAGGGGATTTTTTCCAAAAAAATGCGTTTGCCTGCTTTTGGTGCCTTGGGCATCAACAGACTTGCCGGTTTTTCTTTGAGTGTGCTATGGCAGGCATTGACAGTTGCTCCTGCGGTGCACAGCAGACCAAAAGCCACGGCAGCCGCTGCTAAGCCAACATCAATCCGCAGGATAAACTCTGGCAGTTTATACATAGCAGTATAGGCATTCCAAAGCAAAAGGGGAATCCCAAAAAATCCAGCCACAATTCCCACTGCACTGCCTGCCAAACTTGCGGATCCTGCATACAAAAGATACTTTGTGGTAATGGCAGCCTCACCGTATCCCAAAGCTTTCAAACAGCCAATTTGTGTGCGATTTTCATCGACCATTCGAGTCATTGTGGTGAGTGCAACCAATCCAGCCACCAAAAAGAAAAACACAGGGAATACCTTTGCAATAGCTTCCAGTTTATTTGCATTGCTTTCAAACATTGCACTGGACACCAAACTGTCACGGTCAAGAACATACCATTCACAAGAATCAATTTTGTCAATTTCCCGCTGTGCATCAATGAGCTGGTCTTCTGCCTCATTCAATTGTTCAGTTGCTTTGGCTTGCTGCTCATCAAATTCCTTTTTTCCGTTTGCAAATTCTTGTTTGCCCTGTTCCAGTTGAATCTGCCCTTCTTCCAACTGTTTTTTTGCATTGTCCAGCTCTTCTTGGGCTTTATCAAATTCAAGCTGTGCTTGTACAGGTGCCAAAGAAAGAGCCAGCACACCTTCTTCCAGTTTGCTCCGTCCTTGGTTCAGTTGGGTTTCGTTTTCCAAAATCTGCTTTTCTGCCTGTTCCAGCATTGCAGGTGCATTTTGCAAAACATTTTCATACTGCTTGAGCATTTCTTCTGCTTGTTTGAGTTGTTGTTCTTTTTGTTCCAACAGCTTTTGACCGCTTTGAAGGGATTGTTTTCCCTCCACAACTGTTTTTTCTGTACTTGCATAAACTTGTTCTGCCTGTTTTGCAGCTTGCTGCAACTGCTGCGCCCTTAAATTTGCAGTTTTTACTGCAAACTCAGCCGCATCCACTTGAATTTTTGCAGTCTGGTACTGTTGATTTTTCATCCGAATTTCTTCTACTCTCTCAGGCGGCATATTCTGTGGAGGATTCTGCAAAAGGGATTCAATTGTGGAATATTGCGGATATTGTGCCAAAACACCATCCAGTTCTGTTTTCAGGGCAAGCCCTTGCTGAATCTCCTCTTTTGCAAGCAAAGCATCTTTTTCACTCTGCATCTGTTGGGCTTGCTGCTGGGCTTGCTCTGCTGCCTGTTTTGCCACAGTTGCAGCTTGTTTCATGTTAGGTAGCATTGTTTCAGCAGTATCAACAGCTTGCTGCATCATCTGCATTTGCTGTTTTGCTTGTTCCAACTGCTGTTTTCCGCTTTCTACCTGCTGCTTGGCGGAAAGCGCCTGCTCGTATTGCATTTTATAGGTTTCAAGCTGTCGTTTTGCCAGTTCAAGCTGTTCTTTGCCCTGCAAAAGCTGCTGACGCGCTTGGGTAATTTCCTGTTGTTTTTGGCTGAGTGTTTGGGCAAGTTCTGTCTTTTTCTGAGAAAGCATTGCCACTCCATTGTTCCATTCTGTTTGCCCACTTTTGAGTTTTGCTTCATTTTCTTTGATTAAAACTTCTGCTTCTTGCAGCTCCGATTTCGCCAAATCCAACTGGGCTTTAACTTCCTGTTTTTTTGTTTCATATTCAGCTTTTGCCTCATTTAATTGTTGCTGTGCCTGTTCAATCACTTCTTTTTTTCGGATTTCACTTTGAGCAATTCCCAGTTGTTCTAACTGCTCTGTAACAGTTCCAATTAAATCATGGTATTGTTCACTATAAGTTTGAAGTTTTTTTGCATCTTTTACAGTGAGATAAATTGTAGTGTAAATTTCCCCTTCAAAGGTTTCCATTGGTGCAAACAACAAAATATCTGCCTGCCCATCCCCCACCGTTACGGTTTCAGCATTGATGGAAAAATTGGTGGGAACCTCCACAATTCCGACAATTTCCCACTCTGTTTTTGACAAAGTTTCGCTTAAATCCTTATTATCTTGTGCAAGTTTTAAGGTTTGACCAACTGTAACGCTGGAATCTCGCCCGGTATTCACCAAAACACATTCTTGTGGATTGCTGGGCATTTTTCCTTCAATCAAAGTCAATCGATTGATATAGTTGTTATTATCAATATTTTGGGGAATGGATTGAATACGCCCTGCCAAAATGTTGTGGTCAGTGTCTTCAAACAAAGCATCTGCACTTTTGGCACCCATTACCCCATCGACACTTTCGATTTCAGAAATTTTCTGCAAATCATTTTTTGTCAGTCCCAGTGTGGAAATAACACGCACATCCATCAAATTGCTTTGGTCAAAATATTTATCTACACTCAGCATCATATTAGGGGATGTTACCATAAGCCCTGTAAACATACAAACGCCCAAAGCAACGATAATCATAATAGCAAAAAAGCGGTTTTTTGTTGCACCAATTTCTCGAAAAATATTTTTCCAATAGGTTTTTTTCATTGTGTCCTCACCTACCACTCAATTTGCTCAACGGGTGTTGGGTGTGGATTGACTTCATTTGATAAAATCTTTCCACTGTTTACACGAATAATGCGGTCTGCCATTGGTGTGATAGCAAGATTGTGAGTGATGACAATTACAGTGCGCCCTGTGTTTTTGCAAGTGTCCTGCAACAATTTCAAAACGGCTTTGCCTGTTTTATAGTCCAATGCACCTGTTGGCTCATCGCACAGCAAAATTTTCGGATTTTTTGCCAAAGCACGGGCAATCGACACACGCTGCTGTTCCCCGCCGGACAGTTGTGCAGGGAAGTTATCCAAGCGATGCCCCAACCCTACTTCTTCTAAAACGGTTTTTGCATCCAAAGGGTCTTTGCAAATTTCGATGGCAAGTTCCACATTTTCCAAAGCAGTCAAATTTTGCACCAAATTATAGAACTGGAACACAAAGCCTACATCATATCTTCTGTATGATGTCAGCTCTTTTGTATTGCACTTGCTGATTTGATTTCCGTCCAACCAAATTTCGCCTTCATCGCAAGGGTCCATCCCTCCCAACATATTCAAAAGTGTACTTTTCCCTGCACCGGAAGGTCCAACAATAACGCAAAATTCACCTTTTTCAATATAAAAACTCATATGGTCTGCGGCTTTAATGGTTGTTTCTCCTGCGTGATAATATTTGCACACATCCATAAAATCCACAAAATGAAGTTTATTATTCAAAGCTATCTTCCTTTCTCAACAAAGCGATGTTTAATAAACATAGTGTTGATTATTTCTGTTAATTATATTATAATCAAACTACATATTGTATGCAACAAACAATCTAAGACACAATGTCTAAAAAACAACATTTTTTTCAAGTTTGATGATTAAAATAAAAAAGAGTGTGAAAATTTTAAAAGGATGTGACAAAATGGCTCTTACTTCTTCCAACGACCGGCGAATTCGACGCACCAAACAGACTTTATATCAAGGCTTGTTAAAACTAATGCAGCAAAAGCCCATCCAACAAATTAGTGTGCAGGAATTGACACAACTTTGCGACCTAAACCGCAGCACTTTTTATCTGCATTATTCCAGTATTTTTCAGCTTTTAGAAGAAATGGAGCAAGAGGTTTTGCAAGGCTTGCACCAAGTGCTTGACCGCTTTGAACAAGAAAACATTTCTCTTGTTACCAATTTTGAATTAAGCGAAGGCGCAATGGTTCAAGCATTTCAATTTCTTTCGGAACATCGTGATTTTTGCAGTATTATTTTGATTAACAGTGGGGATTCTCATTTTATTCGTCAAGTGATTGATGTTGTGCGCAATCGCTGTCTTGGGCTATGGACAAAAATTCTGGAAAACCAACCGAATTATCTTGCAGATTATTTTCTATCCTTTGTATTATCAGGGTGTCTGGGTGTAATTGAAAACTGGATTAAAAACGGTTTGCAGGAATCCCCTGTCCAAGTTGCACAAATTGTGAATCGTTTTATCCTCACCGGTGCTTCTTCCTTTCTAAACAGCAACAATCCATTTTCTATATAAAAAAGCCTTTGATGAAAAATTTCATCAAAGGCTTTTTTGCTGATACATCAATATTCAAACTCAAACCGTTCAAAGGCATTGATTATTTTAGTATCATTATAATCGCTAATGCGTGGAATTTTATGTCCGTAATTCAAATGAATATGTCCATGAACAAAATATTTGGGGCTGTAACGGTCAAGCAAATCGTTAAAGGTCTGAAATCCCCAGTGTGCTCTGTCCTCTCCATCATTGATTCCACTTGCAGGAGCATGAGTCAACAAAATATCAAACCCTTTTGTTCGATGCAATTTCCACCACAATTTGCGTATGCGATTTTTCATTTGTTTATCTGTATATTGATTTTTTCCTTTTGGATTATATCGCATAGAGCCGCCAAGCCCTAAAATCCGTATCCCTTTGTAGCAATAAACATCGTTTTCAATACAAGTGCATCCTTCTGGTGGATGATCTTTGTAGTTATCATCATGATTTCCATGGACATATAATACCGTTGCATGGCTAAAGGTTGCCAAAAAACTTAAATAGCGTGGGTCTAAATCTCCACAAGATAAAATTAAATCAACATCTTTTAATTTTTCAGGTTCAAAGTGGTCCCACAAATATTTAGATTCTTCGTCTGAAATGGCTAAGATTTTCATATTTGTACTATTTCCCCCAAGATTAGCGTTTCTTGGGGGATATTCCTCTCAATTTTATAAAATTCTCGCAGCAGTATCCTGCTTGTTGACTCCTTGAATTTGAACCAAAGGTTTCGCCTGCTCAATCAATTGGTCGAGTCGTGGAATTTCACCCACAACATTTTCAGCAAGCCAATCCATATGAATGATTTGTTCAGCGGTCAATGTTCCTGTTTCTTGAATCACTCTGCCATCTTGTGCAGTCAATTTTCCTGAAAATACTGCAAAACTATTGTTGCAAATACTTTGTCTCAGCAATTCCACCAAGCGTCTTGTTTCATTTGCCAAACTACGGGAATACAGCACATCTACCGTTCCGGAAGAAAGCCCCCACCAATAGTTCAATGCACGAACATCGCTGGTAATTTCTTCACTTTCCCAGTTTCCATCCAAAATTGATTTTACAATTTTGACATAAAATTCGCCCCAATGCCAGAAAGGCATTGCAATATCCTGATATTCTCCATTGTCCAAAATATGATACAATCCATATTTTTTAGAAGAACTGCTGGGAATCCGCATATCTTGACTGGAAATCAGCTTGACACCCAAACGACGGAATTCCTCATCCACATCAATGCCTTTTACAGCTGTCCATTCCAAATAAATTTTTGCACGAGGGTTAACCATCTTTGCCCCCAATGCAAAGGCATTGATACCGGCAGTCATGCCAAAGGTCGGATAAGTGGCAACATAACCAATTTTATTGTCGTCTGCCATTGCACCTGCGATAGCACCCACCAAAAATTTTGCTTCATGGATTCTTCCATAATAGGTGCGAATATAAGGATGTGGCATATTCAAAGAGCAATTTAAGATTTTCACTTCAGGGTGACTCACTGCCATTTTCAAGCTGGAAGCCATCAATTTTGGTGTGGTTGTAAAAATCACATTGCAGCCATCTTCAATGGCTTTTTGAATGGTTTGCTCATCATCAATTCCTGCATGAACATTGTCATAGCAAACAGTTGTGACACGGCTTGGAAAAGTCGCTTCCAGTTGATTCCTTCCAAACTCGTGGGCATAAGTCCATGCGGAATTTCTTGCATCT
>JAHHUF010000178.1 GCA_020024115.1 Anaerofilum sp. | reverse complement strand
GGGAATTGTTTGTTTTGCTTTACTGTTGCTTACTGTTTGTGTGTTTGGATTGCTTATTCTTGGATTTTATTACCCTAGTTGAAGTAGTTTGTGGTATACCTGGAGGACAACATAAATGAGATTGATTGATTTGGATGTACTTAAAATTGAAAGGATGGAATCAAAACACAAGGGTTTAAGGAGATATGCTTGTGGTTGGAATGGAGTGGTGCATTTACTTGAAAATACATCCACCATTGACCTTGAAGCCTTGTCAATTGTTAAAGAGTTGAGAGAAAGGTTAAATAAATCAGAAGAAATATCAGTGCAAAGATGGAAAATGCTTGGTGAGATGGCTGAAATAAATAGAGTGTTGCACCATCAATTAGAAAAGTATCGTATGCAAGGAGGATTAATTATGCCACTAACTGAATTTGACAAAATTTACAAGCAAGCGATTGAAACCTATGGCAAAGAATCTCAGATTATGATGGTATTTGAAGAAATGTCAGAGTTACAGAAAGAACTTTGCAAGAATCTTCGTGGAAAAGATAATAAACAGGAAATTGCAGAAGAAATTGCAGATGTGACAATTATGCTTAACCAGCTGCTTATCATTTTTGATTGCTATGAGGATGCAAGTGAGTTTTTGGAAGCTAAAACAAAGCGTTTGAAACGCAGATTAAATAGAGAAAGTGAGGAATAACCATGTATAACGAAGAATTAATTCAGGCAGCAGAGCTGCTCAAAACGAATTGCGAAAAATGTAATTTGAACGAAAAATCAATTTGCACAGATAAAAATGGAAGAAGATGCGACTTCTATAATGGCATAGGAACTTGCAGACTTCAAAATCTTGATAAGCCAAAAAATTGGAATGTTTGTTGCTATTTCAGTGATGAAGAGATTGCCTTAGCGAAAGCGTTGAAAGCATTAGGAGTAACAACAGTTACAAAAGGTTTGAACGGAGTACATTTTCAAAATGATTCATTTTGTGTAGCTACAGTTACAAGTGGTTATTTTTATGAAATAAACTGTGGAGACTCTATTTTGATTGACGATATCATCCAAGCTGGAGAAAATCCACCAAAATGCAATTGACTATCTTAAAAAAGAAGGTGCCTAAAATATAATGGAATCAATATTCAATAAAATCACCTTTCAGGATATGGAAAGAGCCTTTGAACTTTGGAAGCAGCATTGGTCTTTTCGCTCAATTGCAATCCATCTTGATAAACCACAAACTGTCATTATTAGAGCTGTGAAAGAAATGGAAATACGACAACATGAAAAGTGCAAGCAGTGTTGCTGGAGAAAAGAAAAAAGTTGTGTTCTACCAAAAGCTTTTTGCAATCTTAAAATAAAACCAAAAGAAAGGAGCAGCCGTGACCAAAAAAGAACTTTCCCAGCTTTACAATTTAAACAAAGAAATAGCATTAGAAACAAAGCGGTTAAAAGAATTTGAAAAAACAGCACACACAAATATTTCCGGATTGCCATACATACACACTATTATGGATACATCTATCGCTGCTCAAATCGAAGACTGCAAAACAATTATTGATGCAAAACAGCGTGCAGCTGTTGCGGAATACAATCGCTTAATGAGGTATATTGCAAGCATAGATGACAGCCTCATAAGACAAATCATCAGCCTGCGATATGTGAATGGATTGAACTGGACACAAGTGGCAATGTATATTGGTGGTGGGAATACAGCAGATAGTGTTCGTATGATACATAATCGCTTTTTGTCAATAGGTAAATGAAAAGTTGTTCGTTTTGTTCGGTTTTGTTGTGCTACAATTTTCTTGTGGCACAGGTGCGATGCTCAAATCCTCCGAGCGTAGTTT
>JAHHUF010000177.1 GCA_020024115.1 Anaerofilum sp. | reverse complement strand
GCAAAATCCAAAACACGCTATTGATAAACCGCCGGTTATCCTGTGCGATTCCTCCTCACTGACCTCGTTGTCCCGATAGATGCGCCTCCAGCAGATTCCATACCTTATCACTTATATCATGCCGTTGCTGTTCATTGCTCATAGGATCACCTCTTTCTGTCCGGATGTTCCTATTATATCACATTACTCGTGTATACACTATTTAGTGAACTATTTGACATAAATTGTTTGTATAATTTTATATTGATTTATTTTTTGCTAAAATTCAAGATTGATAATTTTTTGATTTTGTCAATTTTTGAAAAAATTTTTATTGGAATTGCCTTTTTTATAAACCTTCAATATAATAAGTGTATTTGAGTCATATTTTGTCTAAAAATGAAAGTAAGAAGGTGTATCTATGGTGAAAACAGTTGAACCTATGACCAGCGGTTCAATTTGGAAAAAGATGACCTACTTTGCACTTCCTCTCTTGATTGGAAACCTATTTCAACAGCTCTATAATACAGTTGATTCACTGATTGTAGGCAACTATCTTGGAAGCAGTGCGTTGGCAGCCGTCAGCTCCTCTGGCAGCTTAATTTTTATGCTGATTGGTTTTATTGGAGGTATTTCGGCTGGTGCAGGTGTTATTGTGGCGCGGTTTTTTGGTGCAGAAGACAAAGAAAATCTGCACCTTTCAGTTCACACAATGGTCGCCTTTGGTTTGGTGGCGGGTGTTTTTATGACTTTGGCTGGGATACTGCTTTCACCGCAAATTCTAATTTGGATGGATACTCCTACCAGCGTAATGGCTGAATCTGTATCCTATTTACAGATTTATTTTTCGGGTTCACTTGGCTTTATTATGTACAACATTTTTGTCGGTATTTTGCAGGCAGTGGGTGACAGCAAACATCCTTTATATTATTTGGTTATTTCTTCGGTCATCAATCTTATTTTGGACATTGTCTTTATTGGCATTTTGCATACTGGTGTGGGTGGGGCTGCTTTTGCTACTGTAATTTCTCAATTTGCCAGTGCTTTGTTATGTATGATTCAACTGCTACGAACCAAAGAAACCTATCGCCTTACTTTAAAAGAAATTAAGTTTGACAAAAAAATTCTTGAGCAAATCATTAAAATAGGGCTTCCTGCCGGAATTCAAAACTCTATTATTGCATTTGCAAATGTCATTGTACAATCCAACATCAACTCATTTGGTGAAATGGCTATGGCTGGTTATGGTGCATATACTAAAATCGAAGGCTTTGCATTTTTGCCCATCACCAGTTTCACAATGGCAATTGCAACCTTTGTCAGCCAAAATATTGGTGCGGCACAATATGAACGAACCAAAAAAGGTGCTCGCTTCGGAATTTTGATTACTGTTATTTTAGCTGAACTTATTGGCGTGGTGGTATTCCTATTTGCCCCGCAAATGATTGCCGCCTTTGATTCTACCAAAGAAGTAATTCAGTTTGGAATCGAAAAGTCCCGCACTGCTGCACTATTCTATTTTCTGCTGGCTTTTTCTCATTCTATATCTGCTGTTTTGCGTGGAGCAGGAAAGACCATGATTCCCATGATGGTTATGATGATATTCTGGTGTGTTGTTCGAGTCACTTTTTTGACAATTACAATTCCTCTGACACATAGCATCCAAATGGTATATTGGGTCTATCCCCTCACTTGGTCATTGAGTTCCCTTGCCTTTTTATTTTATTACAAAAAAGCTGAATGGCTACGAACTTTTTAACCGCAAAAAAACATCCCCAGCACAGTGAAATGAAGTGACCCCAAAAAGTTAGACAATATTTTGAAAAAAATTGTTTAAGCAGCCGAAAGGGCTTGCTGCCTATGCAAAGCGGGCGGCAG
>JAHHUF010000176.1 GCA_020024115.1 Anaerofilum sp. | reverse complement strand
CGCATTTACAATGCGTCTTTTTTCTATAAAATGAGGTATAATTTTTATGTATCCTTTATTTTATTGTAACCTTTTCTATGTTCTGATTGTATTATTAGTGAAAGGACCTTTTAAGCAAAGAAGGAGTAAATGTATGAAACTGCCGGTAGAAGTTCTAATCGAAAAATATCAAAAAAATCTTTATGCTGTGGCATTTAATATATGTAAAAGTCAGCAGGATTCGGAGGATGTTGTGCAGGAGACTTTTATTCAATATTTTACGCAGAAGAAAGATTTTGAATCAGAGGAACACATACGTGCCTGGCTTTTGCGAGTAGCCATCAATAAGGCAAAAAATAAAAACAATGTTTTCTTTAGACGAAATACAGTATTGCTGGAAGATTACATAGAAACACTGACATTTGAGTCCAAAGAATCTCAGGAAATATTTGAAGAAGTGATGAAGCTTCCGGAAAAATATCGTATTGTTATACATTTGTTTTATTATGAGGGTTATTCTGTAAATGAAATTGCAGACATTTTAAAAGTTACACAATCAAATGTAAAAGTTAGATTATCACGAGGAAGAATGATTCTTCGCAATACACTCAAGGAGGTATGGAATGATGACTAATAAGGAGAAATATAAACAGGCCTTTGATGCAATTTATACCTCCCCAAGTTTAAATTTGGAGGTAGAAAAAATGGAAAACATGAAAAAACGCCGTAATTATAAGCTTATGATCACAGCAGCCGCCGCCTGCATTTTAGTGATAAGCAGTGCATCTATTGCTTATGCCAAGGACATAGGAGGAATAAAAAGAACTATACAGCTTTGGATACATGGAGATCAAACAGAAGCAACTATTCAGTTCAGCGGCGATGGGCATTATGATATGGACTATATTGATGACAATGGAAATCCTAAAAAACAAAGTGGCGGGGGAGTAGCCATTGGAGATGATGGCACTGAAATACCTGTAACAGAGGAAGAACTTATAGAAATGCTTAATTCTCCTGAGGTAGAATATAATGAAGATGGTTCTGTTTGGGTTTACTGGTTTGATAATAAGGTGGAGATCACAGATAAATTTGAAGATGGAGTATGCTATTTAAAGCTTGAAAACGGAGAAGAGGAATTGTATATGACAATAAAATATAAAAATGGTTATTCTACAAGCTCTTCGGGTTATCTCCAGCCGTGGCAGTTTAACTAAAGAATCAAAAGTTTAAATAAAAATGTGGGTGTCAAAGAAATTAAATCTTGATACCCACATTTTTTGTTATGTAAACAAATTTATATTTTTCTCGCCAAAACAACAAAGCGCCCGTTTTTAACATGATAGGAGCAGGTTGAAAGAGTAAGGAGTCGGTCGCCGTATTGAAGCGATACACCAGTATCATAAAGAGCTTTTTCTTCAAAGAATTTGATGGCATTATCATATTCCTGTTTGTCTTTGGCATCAATGAAATTATAATCTTTAAAACTGGTGTCATCAGAGCTATGCACATAGTCAAAAAAAGCTGCCACTACCTCGTAGTCTTGTTGTTCATACAATGTATCAAAGTGAATCATCTTGTGTTCATTCCAAAATTCTTTATTTTGATAATTTAAAATTGAGCCAAACATTGTACCGTTTTCCATATTATGACCATATAAAATTATATTGTCACTGTCGCTAGAGCAGCGAAAGTCCATAAAAATAGAGCCTGCCAAACTATATTCATTGTCGAAATTAAGCCTCAAATATTTTTCAGGGTCGTTTGGTGTGTGCATAACAGGATGATCCAAAGGGGTATCATCAATCTTTATCCATCCATACAGATCTGGATTTTGCTGAGCCAATCCTGCATATTGAGGAAGTATAGTTACTTTATCTTTAGATCCTGTTGTTTCAAGAGACTGTGATGGCTCACTTTTTTCTGCGTTTACTGTATTTGCTATTGCTTTAAATTTTTCCTGTTCCAGCTCTAGCGTATTTGTTTCGCATATAGCACAC
>JAHHUF010000175.1 GCA_020024115.1 Anaerofilum sp. | reverse complement strand
ATTTAAGATAGATTTTTGTGCGTTTGCACTTAACGGAGCAATGCACAATGATTATAATTGAAATGGACAATGGCAAAAAAATCGAGTTAGAGCTGGATGAAAAAGCAGCTCCCATTACCGTAGAAAATTTTTTGAAGTTGGTAAAAGATGGCTTTTATGATGGTTTGACCTTCCATCGTGTCATCCCTGGCTTTATGATTCAGGGCGGTTGTCCCGAAGGTACTGGCATGGGTGGCCCGGGCTGGAGCATTAAGGGCGAATTTGCACGCAATGGCTGGAAAAACCCTATTTTGCATAAGCGTGGCGTCATCAGTATGGCACGCAGCATGAACCCTGATTCCGCAGGCAGCCAGTTCTTCATTATGCATGAGGATGCACCGCATCTGGACGGGCAGTATGCAGCATTTGGTAAGGTTGTATCCGGCATTGAGGTTGTGGACGAAATTGCAAATGTTGCTACTGACATGAACGATAAGCCCAAAACTCCCGTTGTAATCAAGAGCATTACAATTGCAGAATAATTTTGAAATGCAAACAGAAACAGTATTTGTTCACAATGCTGTTTCTGTTTTTTTGTGCAGCTTTAAAGATAAAATTTGGTTGATAGTTGAAAAAATGAAAAAATTCAGTTACACTAATCGTTGTAGAATCAAACCCCTTTGAAGGACAGAAAAGAAGGCTGTATATGTGGAAAAGTAAAGTTTTGCTTGTGTTGATGCTACTGGTTTTGTTTTGCGGCTGTGCAGATACATCCAAGCAAGTTTGGAATATAGTGATTGACCAGAAAAATTTGTTGGCAACAGACAGCGGAAAAATTATTTGGCAGGGAACAGGAGAAGTGGTGCGCAACCAGTGGGACAATTTTGTGGTTACAGATTGGCAGAATGAAACTCCAAAACAGATGTTGATTTCAAATGAAGGCAATGTGCTGCTGCAATGCAAAGAAGATGAACAGCTTATGCAGCTTAGCGAAAATTTGATTGCAGTGCAGCACAGTGGGCAGCAATGGCAGGTTTGTACACCCAGTGGAAAAGAATATTTTTTTAATCGTGCTGATATTCAGCAAAATGGAGAGATTCTCCTTTGTGGGCTGCAAAGCGGTGGCAGTGTGCTATTGAATCCAAAAGGAGAAGAAATTTGTGCATTTTCTCAGGAAATATTATGGGCATCCAATGAGCTGCAAGGGTGGTATGAAACCCCGAATGGGGATAGTACCTGTTTGCTGAATGACAAGGGTGAAATTGTTTATAAAAATGTGCAGCGAATAGTGGGGCAAGGCAGAGTTTTGGTAAAAGATGAGCGAGGATATTGTGTCATTCAAGCAGAAACAGGAAAAGAATTGTATAAAGGTGATAAAAATTGGCGGCTTTATTTGGATAATTTGAAGCTGGAACAGTTGGAAAATGGAATACAGGTTCAAGTTGCTCAAAGGCTGTATGACATGGATTTTGTAAAGAGTTGGACAAACCAAAATCAGCTGCTTTATTATATTGGAACAGGAAAAGAAATGAAGGTTGTGTGGGATGCCTTTGGAACGGAATTGTTTGCTTGCTCTGCTGCTCAGTGGTTGGAAGTTGTGCAGCAAAACCGAATTGCCACATTGACAGACCACACATTGAAAATTTTTGATGAAACGGGCAAAACAATTTGGGCAAAAAAGGGCTATAAAAATGTGTCAATTGTCAACACAAAGGAAAAAACTGTTCTGTGTGCAATGCAAGAACATACAGAGCAAACCGATGTTTTTTCAGCAGAGGGAGAGCAGCTTTTGGACAATTTGGATGAAGTGTACGAAATTACTTCACAGGGCGTGTCAGCGAAAAAAGAAAATGTTTGCGGAATTTTAAGCTGGGATGGAACATGGCTGCACCAATGGAAAGGATAATTAAGAAAAAAGTTATTGGTGAATGAAGTGACCCGAAAAAGTTAGACAATATTGTGAAATAAAAATTGTTTAAGCAGCCGAAAGGGCTTGCTGCCTATGCAAAGCGGGC
>JAHHUF010000174.1 GCA_020024115.1 Anaerofilum sp. | reverse complement strand
CTTTCTGTCCTGATGTTCCTATTATATCACATTACTCGTGTATACACTATTTAACATTTTTTAAGACTTCAACTGCTCTAAAGGATTTATAAAGATTTTTCACCTCTAAAATTGCCATAGCTGTTCTCCGTTCTTTATCTGAAATAATCCAGTTTTTGCTCTAACCTGCCAAGAAGATAGGAAATGATTCCGTTGAAAGCAAGATAATAAATTCCTGTGAAAAACAGCGGCCAAATCGCACCTGAAATTCCATAAGAACCTTTCATGAATGCCTGTCCAGCCCAAATAATTTCCTGCAAGGCAATGATACGGGCAAGGGAAGTATCTTTTACCAAAGTGATAATCTCATTGGACATTGGGGGAATAATCCGTTTAACCATTTGCAGAAGTGTGACATGGAAAAAAATCTGTTTTTTGGTCATACCCAGCACAAGCCCTGCTTCAATCTGTCCTGCAGGAATACTTTGAATTCCACCGCGATAAATTTCCGAAAAATAGCAGGCATAATTAAAAATAAATGCAATGGCTGCTGCCCAAAACCGTCCCGATTCTCCACTGCCCCAGATCGGACTATGGAATACAAGCCCAGGAAAATAGTAGATAATGAGCAACTGAATCATCAGGGGCGTTCCTCTGACAATCCAAACAATTATTTTTATAAATCCACCAAATATTTTGCATTGTGACATGGAACCAAAAGCAATCAAAAGTCCCAGTGGAAATGCTCCGATTAAGGTGACAAGAAATAATTTTATTGTTTGCAGAAATCCAACATTCAATGCTTTTATAACAATCGGAAATTGTTCTATGATTTGTTCCATGTGATATGTCCTGCTTTCTGGTTTAAATTATTGTTCAATGACGGCTGCCTGTACACCATATTGCTCTGCAATTTTCATAGTTGTTCCATCTGTATAGCTTGCATCCAAAAAATCATTTAGTTCTTTTGCAAGGTCAGACCCTTTGCGGAGCCCCACTGCATATTGTTCACTGTTCAAACTAACTGTATAGGTCAAATTGCTGTATGCTGTTTTTTCCCCCACCATCGCACCAGCCATCAAAGAATCAATCACTGCTGCATCTGCAGTTCTGGAGGTTACTTCCATCAATGCGTCTGATTGGTCTTTGACAGAAATAAAATTCAAATTTAAGCTTTGCAATTGTTTTTCACCAGCACTTCCGGATTCAACTGCAAAGGTCAAACCTGAAAGGCTTTCCACTGTTTGATATTGGTCTGCTTTTTCCATTGGAACAATGACAACCTGTGCATTATTACAATAAGGCTTTGAACATTCCATTCCCTTTTTTGTTTCATCATTAAGTGTCATCCCATTCCACACACAATCAATTGTTTTGCCTTCCAATTCCATCAGTTTTGAATCCCAACCAATTTCTACAAATTCAATCTCAACCCCCAGCTTTTCTCCAAAGCCTTTCGCCATATCTGCATCAAAGCCAACCCATTGCCCTGCATCGTTTTTATAATCCATTGGTTCAAAATTCGTAATACCAACGACTAATTTTCCTTTATTTTTTACATATTCCATATCATTTTCAAACGAACTTTGTTTGCCACAAGCTGCAAACAGCGAAACAATCCATAAACTCAACACCAAAACAAATAACTTTTTCATAATTCTATCTCCTTTATCAATTTCTGCCCTTTTTGATTTATTATGTTATCACTTTACAGTAATAAAGTCAATAAAAAATATAATGTTTTTGTCAATTGTACTTTTTAAAACAGTATGTTAAATAGTGTCTACACAAGTTGAAGCCAAAACAGCACACCAAATAGCAATGCAACGAATATGTACTACTGCCAGAAAGGAAGCTGTATGTTTGGCATAACGTGTGGCAATTCCTCGCCAACGCTTCAGAATCCAGCTGTTCTTTACGATTTCGCTTGGCGGGAATGACAACCTTGATTCCTGCACCAGTGGCATAGGCAAGAATCTGATTGGTGTCATATCCCCGGTCAGCCAGCAGGCTTTCTGCGGATATTCC
>JAHHUF010000173.1 GCA_020024115.1 Anaerofilum sp. | reverse complement strand
GACCTCTAGCGTGACAGGCTAGCGTTCTAACCAACTGAACTACCAGGCCAAATGCTCGCCGCTTTCTGCGACGCTATTTATTATACAAAACAAGCCGACAAAAGTCAATAGGTTTTTACAACTTTTTTCAAAAAATTTTCCAGCTTTTTGCTTGACTTTTATTTTTGATTGCTCTACCATAAAACAAAATGTTAGATAAAAGAGGAAACTGTAATGCTCAATATTTTCAACTATCATCAAACACTCAACCAGTTTCCAGTGGTTTCACTTTCTCGTTTTGCTGCTCAAAACAATTTGCAAGGCAGTTTACTTGCTTGTCTTGCATACAGTGGCTCAACCGGCACCATCAAAACACCTCTTGCTTATGGTATGATTTCCATTGCAAAAGAGCGCAAACTGCTTTTGAATAATCAGACCATTGTGGAGGCAAGCTCTGGGGCATTTGGTGCTGCACTTTCCATTGCCGGGCATCAAATGGGGCATCATGTGATTTTGTGCGTATCAGCTAACACTCCCCGTGAACGGATTAATTTTTTGAAAAGTTTGGGGGCTGAAGTGATAGTTTGTCCCCCGGTACAATCTCAATTGGAGCTGTCTTCCCATGCTGCAAAGGTCGCAGCACAAAAAAACGGCTATTTTATGGATTGTTTTTCAAATGATATTAACCCTGAATTTCATCGTCGTGTTACTGGCCCAGCTATTTTGCGAGCAACAGATTCTGATTTAGATTTCATTATAGCCGGGGTTGGAACAGGCGGAACCATCACAGGGGTTGGAGAATACGCAAAAGCATGGTCAAATATTAGTATGATTGCAGTGGAACCATACGAAAGTCAGGTATTAAACGGTGGCTTTGCTGGCAGTCATTCCATTGCAGGAATCGGAATGGGCTTTATCCCCCATAACTATAATCCTTATGTAGTCAATCGGATTATATCTGTTTCGGGCAAAGATGCTGCCTATGCTGCTCAGCAGATTCTTTTAACCGAAGGGATTCCTGTATGCCGCAGTGGTGGCGCAGTGGTGGAAGCTGCCTGTCATATATTAAAAGAAAAACCAAACAGCAAAGTTTTGTGCATATTCTCCGGTATTGAACCATTAACAAATGGATAACAAAAAGTCGCTTACAGACAATTTCTGCAAGCGACTTTTTATTTATTTACAGAATTTATTTACATAGTTCTCGCGGCAGCTTTCAATAATTTTGCGTGCCTCCTCTGGACCTTCTTCTTCATTTACGACCGTTTCTTTATTTTCCAGATTTTTATATACAGTAAAGAAATGACGCATTTCAGTAAAAATATGACTTGGCAATTCATCAATACTTTTATAATGACAATAGGTGGGGTCTTCAAAAGGAATTGCAATAATTTTTTCGTCCAGTTTTCCGCCATCCATCATTTTGATTACACCAATTGGATAACAGCGAACCAAGCTAAGGGGGTGAATTACCTCACTGCACAAAACCAAAACATCCAATGGGTCGCCATCATCTGCCAAGGTGCGAGGAATCAGACCATAGTTTGCAGGGTAGTGTGTGGATGTGTGCAAAATGCGGTCTAAAATGATATGTCCTGTTTCTTTATCCAGTTCATATTTATTTTTTGAACCCTTTTCAATTTCGATTACTGCAATAAAATCATCCGGGTTGATTCGTGTCGGGTTGATGTCATGCCAAATATTTGCCATAAATTATACTCTCCTTACTTTGCAAAATTATTTGTATAATTTGTTCAATCGTGCACTTTACTTGCCTATTGTATCACTCTGTCAATTTTACTGCAAGTGATTTTTTATTTTAACAACAAAAATCCAGTCATATTGCGTTTTTTGCACCAATAACACACAAAAATTGTTGCAAACTTTCAGTCAGTTTGCATTTTTTATAATTTGACAAATTTTTTTCAAAAATATGCTTGACTATTCCCAAAAGATGATATATAATAAATAAGCATTATCAATGACGGAAGTCAAATAGCGGGGCGTAGCTCAGTTTGGTAGAGTGCATGGTTTGGGACCATGATGCCGCAGGTTCAAGTCCTGTCGCCCCGACCATACGCGGATGTGGCGGAATTGGCAGACGCGCTAGATTCAGGTTCTAGTGGTAGCAATA
>JAHHUF010000172.1 GCA_020024115.1 Anaerofilum sp. | reverse complement strand
ATGCAATGAATATTTCCATTCATCACACTTGCTCTTTTGTGGTGATGGAATATCCGTATCCTCCACTCACTCCAGAGGAGTTTATGGAAAATATGGTGTCTTTGATTCGGCTTGCAAAGCATCAGCCAACCCAAAACTATCTCCATTATTCTTCTGCCAGTTTGGAGCAAATAAAAGAAATGTCTAACATGGCATTGACACTCAATGAAAATGTACTGAACAAGATGGAAAATTTCCATGTTGTAATTCAGCCAGTTGTATCTGCTGAGGATGGGAAAATTAAAGGAGGAGAAGTGCTGCTGCGTTGGAAATTTCAGGGCAAAGATATTTCTCCGGCAATATTTGTTCCAATTTTGGAAAAAGGAGATATGATACATATCGTTGGCAGGTGGGTGTTTGAACAAACGGTACGCAGTTCCATTCGTATTGTGTCATATATTCCGGATTTTTATGTCAGCTTTAATGTCAGCCTGCGCCAGCTAACCGACACCGGGTTCAGTCAATATATGCAAGAAATTATGGATAAGTATCATGTTGAAGGGTCGCATTTGGTTGCAGAAATGACAGAGAGTTTTTTTGATGAACAGCCGGAAAAGCTGACACATTTTGTGCAGGAATGTAGCAAAATGGGAATCCGAATAGCATTGGATGATTTTGGCAGCGGATATTCTTCCCTGCGAATGCTTTTGCAATACCCATCTAATATTATTAAGTTGGATCGTTCTTTGCTGCATGAGATAACAGATTCAGGCCAAAAGCAATATTTTATTCGCAGTATTGTATATGCCTGTCATCAATTTGGCAAACAGGTTTGTATAGAAGGTGTAGAAACAGAAGAAGAAAACAATATCATCAAAGAAACCGGTTGTGATATGATTCAAGGATATTACTATCACAAACCAATCGAATTGAATAAGTTTTATAGTTTGCTCAGTGAAATGTAACTGTTTTTGGTGAATTAGGATTGGAAAAGCGGCAATAACAATTGTTGTTGCTGCTTTTTTGTTTTATAAATGAGTTGCATATATTTCAATCTAAAGTTAAATCCTTTCTTGTGTAAAATCGAATATCTTCCTTTCGATAGCATCAATTTTATATCTTTACTTGAAAAAAAACAGGAAAAAGTGTAAAATGTAATTCGTATATCTATTGTGGAATCGGAAACATGAAAGGGTGAAAACAATGATTTCAAGTATGACGGGATATGGTAGGTCGGATTGTATATTGCATGGAAGAAACATTGCTGTGGAAATCCGTAGTGTAAATTCCCGCTATTTTGAATACACCTCGAAAATGCCACGCAGTTGTGCCTTTATGGATGATAAACTGAAACGATTGCTCAACGGTTCAATTTCTCGTGGAAAAGTAGAGCTTGGATTGACAATACAGGCATTAGAAGCATCGGATACTGTTGTTGAAGTAAATACAGTGCTTGCAAAACAATACTATAATGCAATGCAGGAACTATCCAAAGTTTTGCAGATGCCATCAACCATTAAATTACAAGAGATTGCACATTTCCCAGATGTTCTTTGCACAAAAAGGGCACCCTTAAACGAAGATGAGTTGTGGGAAGATATTTCAACTGTCTGCAAAGCTGCATTAGAGCAATTTTGTAATATGCGAAAAGCAGAAGGACAGCGCCTAAAAGATGACATTCTTTCTCGGTTGAATGGTATTGAACAAATTGTTGCAGAAATTGAACTGAAAAATGAGGACAGAGTCAAGGCATACACTGCAAAATTGCATCAGCGTTTGCAGGAATTGCTGAATGATTGCAACATTGATGAAAGCCGTCTGTTGACAGAGGCAGCTATTTTTGCAGACAAAACTGCAGTAGACGAAGAAACTGTTCGGCTAAAAAGTCATATTGAACAGTATCGAGAGATTTTGGAACTTTCAGAACCAGTGGGCAGAAAGTTGGATTTTCTCACACAAGAATTAAATCGTGAAACAAACACAATCGGTTCCAAGGCACAAGATTTGGAAATCACTCGCAAGGTTGTGCAGATAAAAGCAGAAATTGAGAAAATTCGGGAACAAATTCAAAACATTGAATAATTGCAAACAGCAAAAGGAGTTTTGATTGGAATGAAACTAATCAATATCGGCTTTGGAAATATGGTCAATGCAAACCGTTTGGTGGCAATGG
>JAHHUF010000171.1 GCA_020024115.1 Anaerofilum sp. | reverse complement strand
CAAACACATCGAGCGATTGACAATAATATTTAAGATTTATGCTTCCACAGTAATGTGATGCAGAGTCCAGAAACTCATCGGATATTACTTCCGTTTTTATGCAATGAGACAAACTGTCATAATTGATTTTGATATTTGACCAGCAGTTAATGCCGGGCTTTAATTCTGAAAAATATGGCTCGACATATTCGGAGACATCAGGGTGCGTGATTTTAATTTTCATCACATCATCATTATAAGTTTTTGAAAGGAATAGGATAAGATTTTTTACTCTCGATCTGTTCCATTTAGAACGAAGGCGACTAATGACAATCTTAGTACCGGTAAAAGTGATACTGTCGTCACTAGATACTGTAGAAGAATTCCAGTCGGTGTTCCAAATGACTCCTGAATAATCCTTCCTTTTCGAATACATTGTTGCAGATTCACCAAGTCTCGCTAATGCAAAACGTCCTATCCCTTTGGAGCCGGCCAAGACTCGCACCTCATTGTTTTGGAGTACTGTCCTATATTCCTTTGTGCTTTTTCCAACATGCATCCATTTCTGCCTTATATCGTCTATATTCATACCAATACCATTATCCTCAATGGTAAGGGTGTCTTTGTCAAAGCACAATAAAACCGATTCGGCACTTGCGTCATATGCGTTTTTTACAAGTTCAAGAATTGCAGATTCATCTGTAGAGAAGTTTTGAACACCCAGTAATTCAGCAATAGTCTGATCTTCGATGATATATTGCAAGCGTTCCATTTTATTCCCTCCCTAAAAACTCATAATTATTTATGTCTTTGCATGTTATGCGAATAGATTTTCCATTTACACTAATTCCTATATTACGAGCGTAGGCCATAAAACTAGGATTTCTCAGTATCAAAATCGCATCATCCAAACTGTATGTGTTGCCCTTTTGGGTAATATATATTCCTGAATATGGAACAGTTTCGGCATCAATTTTATATAGTTCCACTTGATTGGTTATGACTGTTGACAGAAGCAGTTTTTCCGTGTTGAGGTGGGACAATGCTTGAGAGCGGCCATATTCAAACCATAAAGCATTTGCGTCACTATTTCGCAAATTCAGTTGTTCACGATATTGTTCCAGATGCATAGCTGCATTGGGAAAACGAGCAATAAATTCATTTTCTGTGTACCTGACCAATCCATCTTTATTATAGCTGTATGGGAAAATGATGGATTTTTCTTTTTTATAGTGTAAGATTCTTGGACTTGCTGCAGGTCTTAAAACTGCCGGTTCAATATTTTCATTATGGATAGCTTCTTGATCAACTAAAAAAGCAGCATTTAGTAAAGTTGCAATTGAAATTGAGGCGTTAAAAACATCACCAAATCGAATCTTTTTTTCCTGAACCAAAGGTGCATTTTCAAAAAGCCACTTATCTCCTAATTGCCTTCTATCCAAAATTTTGCGTAAGCGCTGGGTTTCGTTTACATATACTATATCGTTTGAATCCACAGTTTTGTCATAGAGGAAAATGCTTACTGAAGTCAATGTTTTGTCGAAGATTTTTTGGTTGGGAAAATCGTAAATACAAGTGATATGATCAACTAATAAATCCCGAAGTTTTTTACCAAAAACATTTTTATAAATATTATTAGGAATTAGCTGAACGAGTTTTCCAGTTGTGCTGAGAAGATTAATAGCCATTTCTATGAATGCATAGCAATAATCAAATTTACCTACATTACAAGAAATGAATTGTTCTCTCAATATAGCCCGGCTCTCTGAATCAATATCACGATAAGAGATATATGGAGGATTCCCAATAATATAGTCAAAACTATAATTAAGGTTCAAAGTCAATGCGTTTTGGTTAAATAAATTCCATTTAACTGCAGGAAGAGAGTGCTTCTTAACAATAATATTAAGTTCATGTATACAGTTTTCATAGAGCTCAGGGTCCAGCTCAATTCCACAAATATCTCGACCGAGGCCTATAGATATATCTTGAGGGGAGTAGCCATCTTCCAGAGCGCTATTTATATATCGCTTAACAATGCATTTTAAAATATTACCTGTGCCGAACGAATTTTCTAAAATAGTTTTTCCAGTTAATCCGGTTTTATAGCCTGCTAAATCTAGCATTTGTTCAACTAAATTATCCGGAGTGAATTTTTGACACTTACTTTTATTATTATTAACAGTTAAAATT
>JAHHUF010000170.1 GCA_020024115.1 Anaerofilum sp. | reverse complement strand
GGATGGCGAACTAAAATGATGGTGTACAAAGGAGGTACACCATGGATAAACTGATGATTGAAACACAAAATCTTATTTTGAGAATAAACAGAAGGCATTTGCAGACAAGCATGATATCGGTGTTCTCATTGTCTACAAGACTCGCGTTTTCGGCTGCCAATAAAAATGCAATCATTACTTTTCACAAAACAATATAAAAAAATTCCGATTTATGATATAATTTTGCTATTCCAACTAAAGATATCTGCATACCTAAGTAAAGCACAGATGCTAAAAAACCAAGCGAATGCAGTCACCGGTGCAAATTCAATGAGTGGAAAAATATGCTGATCCTACAAGAAAACAGCCTGTGACTGTGTATATTCCATCCCAGGTTTCCTTTTTGTGGGGAAGCGATAAAATTGATGAGCGCAAAATGAATGTTTTAAACGGATTGAAAAAATGGCAGCAAAGAAAAAGGCGGGGAAAGACGCTATGCAGCAAATCTCCGATTATGCTGCAGCTAAGCAACGTTCCGGGATAGCTGCCCAGGATGAACAGAGGTGATATTACATGGAGATTTTCTTTTACTGTACACCGCAAAAGCTGAAAGAATTGTTTTCTGAAATAGAACAAAGATATTCTCTTATCTATGAGCCATTCTTTGGAAGGGTCCCAGGAATAGCGGAAATTGATATTCCGCTTCAAAAACCATTCAATTCTTGTCGAGAGTTTCACGATTTTGGGAAAGCATATTCCGGGACGCAATGTTTCTGGATCTATACACCGGATGACACTTCCATTGAAACCGATTCTCCGATATCTCTGAGGTTCAGCGGTCCTCCCGTAGATTTAAAAGATGACCATGTCCTTTGTGAAGGAACATTATTTTTATCGACAGAAAATAAGACTGTTTTATCACGAACACTTTACAAAAATATAAAGCGTTTCTTTGTACAGCACTTTGTGAAATCCGGTTATTGCTATATTGATCCGGATGTATATTCGAATCGGCATGAATACCTTTTCATTCAGCGTGATTATGGCTTTCTGGCTCCTGCATGGTGCTTTGACGACTCGAATAAGCACATTCCTATAGATATTGACACTTGGTATTTACAGCAAGGGAAGAATCAGGAATCTTACCGATCCCCAAAGCCGAAAATTGAATTTTTCACCTCTGTATCCGATTTAGTACGAATCCTCTCCGAATTAGAACTAAAGTATAAAATCAAGTATGTGGAAACGATTCATCAAGGAAGAACGACTCATACTCTGAATGTATTTTATTCGGCAAAAGCACTTGAAAATACGGATGGGAGGTCTGTGGGTGTCCGTCAAATTTGGGTATACGATGAAGTCAGCCGTATGTTTGTCTGCCTGTCCATAGATGACTTCTACAACAGCAAGAAAAAAATAATCAATATAAGCAGTGCGATTGGAGCAGGTAATCCTTTTGGAGATGAACTTTACTTTGACTTTGAATCAGCAATAAAACAAAATTTTTACACATTGGATGAAAAACACTATGGTCCGTTTTATTTAAGTCCATCCATATACAGCAACCGACAGAATATGGTTCTTAATTCAAATGATCCTCGATTTCGCATTATCGATGATGACAAAATTGTTCCTGTTTGGAGCAAGGAATGGGAGCAAATTCAAAATTGATGATCTTGAAGATGAGCGATAGCCCCCCTGTCATTTGTTTGGTGCGCATTACCGTCAATGAGCTAAGGTCGACCACCCATAGCGTTGATGATGAGGGACAAGTCCAAAAATAGATAGGAGTATGATTGTGGATAGAACGATTGTTGATGTGAAATATAAAGAAATGAAAAAGACGTTAGCCCAAATACCCAACGATCCGGCGTTAGTGGTTGGGGCGTTCGCTGTAGAGAGGCTGTGGCAGCCATTCCTGATTGGCATCTCAAAGTGCCCATATTTTGAGCAGGAACGAGAAGCTGTGGTACAGCTTGAGGAAAAATGCCTGGATATAATTTGGACAAAGATACAACGTGGCTTTGTGCAGGAAAGCGACTGGAGAGAATACTGCGAACTATTTGATCAAATCGAAGAGCTGTCAGCTGAAGTTGATCTCAACTATGAGGCAAAAAGCTTTTACTGTGCAGTTGGGGATTTTGCTTATTGGTGTCTTAGACCATGTGAAGAGGTAAAAGTAGCAGGTATTGCAGTTTGTGCCCTTGAATTGATTGTAGAATTGATGGCAG
>JAHHUF010000169.1 GCA_020024115.1 Anaerofilum sp. | reverse complement strand
ATCCTTATCATACTTCTATTGATTTTACAAACGAAACCACACCAACCTGTCGGTGTTCCTGTCCCAGCAGACAGTTTCCCTGCAAACATGCTGTTGGTTTAATGTTTGAAATTTTAGCAGGAAAAACCTTTTCTGTTACTGAAGTTCCACAGGATTTATCTGAAAAACGAGCAAAACAAGCGGCAAAAGTGGCTAAAAAAGAACAAGCAGCAAAAGAACCACAATCTGATAAACCCAAAAAGACAAACAATGCTGCAAAAGCAAAGAAAATAAAAAAACAATTAGAAGGCCTAGAAAAAGCAGAACAGATGATTTCTGATTTGCTTTTGCATGGTTTGGGGACACTAACCGGCACATCTGTAAAAAGTTATGAAAAATTGGCAAAAGATTTGGGCAGTTATTATTTAACAGGTGCACAAACTGCCTTTTCTCGTTTGGCAAAGGAAATTGAAAAGATTCAAAAAAATCCTGAAAAGGCAGACTACAACCAAGCAATCCGAATTTTGATTCATTTGAATGCTTTGCTGCAAAAATCTCGTGTTTTCCTGCAAGAAAAACTGGACACAAAAAACTATGATGTAGAAGACAATCTATTATATGAGGCTTTGGGCGGTATTTGGAAATTAGAAGAATTGGAAAAAATTGATTTAATGAAAGAAAATGTTCAATTGGTGCAACTTTCCTTTGATGTTCGGTTTGATGAAGCCAAGAAAGAGTATATTGATAGAGGGTATTGGATGGAAGTGGATAGTGGAGAAATTCACCAAACATTAAACTATCGACCTATAAAAGCATTAAAATATGTAAAAGCAGAAGATAGCTGTTTTGAAATGGTAGTTACACCAAAGCTGTTTTATTATCCGGGAACAGGAAATCAACGCATTCGTTGGGATGTGTATTCTATGGAATCCATTGATAAAGCAATATTGGAAAAACTCATTCAACATGCACAAACTGATTTGACTCAAACAATTAAACAGGTGAAAAACGAAATTAAAAATACTTTATCAGAAAAATATATTGCTGTGGCAATAGCTTTCGATTCCATTGGTAAAATGAACGATGAAATTGTTTTGCAGGATATGAGTGGTCAGCGTATTGTGCTGAGAGATTACACTGAAGACGGAGCAGACCATAACTCGGTTTCTAAACTGGAATGGCTTCCAAATTCAGAATGGAGAAAACAGCAGGTATTGTTTGGCTTGATGTTCTATGATTTTTCAGACTCAACCATTTGTATGCAGCCATATAGTTTAATTACCAAAGGTGAAATTGTTCGTTTGCAGTATTAAAAGGGGGGAAGAAAAGATGAATCCATTGGCAGAATTAAAAGAACGGTTGGTATATATTTCTGTGGCAGGAACACAGCTCTTGTCAGAAGATTTTCGCTTGAAAAAAGTGGCAGAAACCTTTGCACCGCTTGCCGAAAAAAATCTGGTTTTTAAAAAGATTTATGCTGATTTACAAAAATTACTTAGTGCTGAAAAAGAACAGCAAGGGTTTTTGTTATTGAATTTGCTTGGGCTAATTGATGCAGTTTTATATACACAAGCATCATCTGGTATAGAAGGTAGTCTAGAAGAATTATCAGAAACACACAATTTAGGCAAGCCAATCCAAATTCGATACAGTCAAATTAGCCCTCTGCTACAAGCACTTTCTACAACTGGTTCAGGACGGATGGAAGTTTTGTGTGATACCATTGTCAATTACCCATATTATTTGCAAGATTACCGGGTTCTTCATGCACTCATCAACGATTTGACTGATTCTTATACCGAAATGGCAAAATTAGTATATAAGTTATTGAAGGCATTGGGAACAGGAGAAATAATATCCATACATGACCCAAACGATTATTATATATCGAAACAATATTATCTTCCACAAATAAATCCCGAACAACTCATTGCACAATTAAAGCAAGGGTTTGACTTGCAAGGCAAACAAGCAATGGTAAAGCGCGTTTCGTTGGTTGCAAATATTGCAAAAGAAAGAGAAAATGAGTGGTATTTTTACTTGCTGGAAAATGCAAATAAAGACATCCGAAACCAAGCAATTTTGGCTTTGGGTTATTCAAAAGAAAATGTTCCTTGTTTGATGGAAATGCTCAAAAAAGAAAAGGGCAAAGCGAAAGAGGCAGTGTATAAAGTTTTAAGTGAATTTGATGAGCCGGAAATGATTTCGTTTTGGATAGAAGAACTAAAAGCACATCCAGAGTTGGCTCTATATTTCAAATTTACAAATTCTAATGAAATTGCTGATGTGATTGCAGAAAACTTCAAAGCAGAATTGATAAACTATCTGGAAAATGATAATGTAATTCTTGCAGGTTGGAAAGAAGGGCTGCCCTATAAACCTTCTGATAAA
>JAHHUF010000017.1 GCA_020024115.1 Anaerofilum sp. | reverse complement strand
TCTTTCTGTCCTGATGTTCCTATTATATCATATTACTCGTGTATACACTATTTAAGTAGTTTTTCAATAAAAACCACCCGCTGAATCGGGGGTTTTATTATACTGGGTTGGCTCCAATACCAAAACTCCCCGGCTGTCAAAAGACAGTCGGGGAGTTTCTGTTTAGATATAAAGGTTTACTTCAATATCTTTCCAACCAAGCACTCTTTTTCTCGTTGAGAACGAATACAAATACTTCTGTGCATCCTCAATGGTCAAAGTGAATCTTGTGATGAAGCGCTGATATTTTAGTTCCTGCCATTTTTGATGGCTGCCTGTGCCGCTGCCAGCCGTGCGATTGGAACACGGAATGGCGAGCAGGACACATAATCCAAGCCCATTTTTTGTAAAAACTCAATGCTTGTGGGGTCGCCGCCATGCTCACCACAAACACCCAAGCCAATGTTTGGTTTTGTCTGTCTGCCTAGAGTTGCTGTCATTTGCACCAGTTTGCCAACACCGGTTCTGTCCAGATGTGCAAATGGGTCATTTTCATATATCTTGTTATCATAATAATAACCCAAGAACTTGCCTGCATCATCTCGGCTGAATCCAAAAGTAAGCTGGGTGAGGTCATTGGTGCCAAAGCTGAAGAAATCTGCTTCGGCTGCAATTTCGTCGGCGGTCAAAGCTGCACGGGGAATCTCAATCATAGTGCCTACCTGATATTTCATATCAGAGCCTGCCTTTTTGATGAGTTTATCTGCTGTTTTGACAACAATATCTTTGACAAATTTCAATTCATGGACATCGCCAATCAATGGAATCATGATATGTGGCTCGATGGAAATTCCAATTTCTTTGGAAACATTCAATGCAGCATTGATAACCGCTGTTGTCTGCATTTCTGCAATTTCGGGGTAAGACACTGCCAAACGGCAACCACGATGCCCCATCATGGGGTTAATTTCTTTCAAGCTGCGAATCACATTTTTCAAATCAGTGGATAATACACCCAGTTCATTTGCCAAATCTGCAATTTCTTCATCTTTAGTGGGTAAGAACTCATGCAAAGGTGGGTCAAGGTAACGAATGGTCATTGGACGCTCACCCATCACCTTATACATCGCCTCAAAGTCACTTTGCTGATAGGGCAGCAGTTTTGCAAGGGCTTTTTCTCTGCCCTCTTTATCCCGTGCAACAATCATTTCGCGAACGGCACGGATACGGGCAGAATCAAAGAACATATGTTCTGTACGGCACAATCCAATGCCCTGTGCTCCAAAATCCAATGCCTGCTGTGCGTCGGCTGGGTTATCTGCATTTGCAAACACCAGCATTTCCCTGGTTTCATCTGCCCATTTCATAAACCGCTCAAAATAGCCCGAAATGGTAGCTTTTACAGTAGGAATAGCTTCTCCATAGATTTTGCCTGTGGAACCATCAATGGAAATCCAATCTCCTTGATGATAACAATTTCCACCCAATGTAAAGCAGCGATGTGTGTAATCTACCACAATTTCACCACAGCCGGATACACAGCAAGTGCCCATACCACGTGCCACAACCGCTGCATGGCTGGTCATTCCTCCGCGGACGGTCAGCACACCTTGCGCCACCTGCATTCCTTCAATATCCTCCGGGCTGGTTTCCAAACGCACCAAAATCACTTGTTTCATTCTTCCGCTTTTTACTGCGGTTTGTGCATCTTTCGCATTAAAGACCACCTGACCACAGGCAGCACCCGGAGAAGCTGCCAAGCCTTTTCCGATAGGAACTGCAGCCTTTAGTGCCTGCGCATCAAATTGTGGGTGCAGCAAGCTATCCAGTTGTTTGGGGTCAACACGCAACACTGCCTCTTTTTCATCAATCATACCTTCATCTACCAAGTCTACTGCAATTTTGAGGGCAGCGGCGGCAGTGCGTTTTCCGTTTCGGGTTTGGAGCATATAGAGTTTGCCATCTTCAATGGTGAATTCCATATCCTGCATATCCTGATAGTGCTGTTCCAGCCGTTCTGCAATTTCTGAAAACTGCTCATATACTTTCGGCATCTGGTCTTTTAGGTGGCTGATGGGAGATGGTGTGCGGATGCCTGCCACAACATCTTCACCCTGTGCATTGATGAGATATTCACCAAACAATGCCTTTTCGCCTGTTGCAGGGTTGCGGGTAAAAGCAACACCTGTGCCGGAATTTTCTCCGCCATTGCCAAATACCATTGCCTGCACATTCACAGCAGTTCCCCAGTCGTATGGGATTTCGTTCATGCGGCGATATACATTGGCTCTGGGGTTATCCCAACTGCGGAAAACGGCTTTGATTGCCTCAATCAGCTGCTCTTTGGGGTTGGATGGAAATTCTTTCCCCATTTTTTCCAGATACAAGCCCTTAAACTGTTTGACAAGGTCTTTCATGTCCTGTGCGTCCAGCTCTGTATCCAGTTTGACACCTTTTTGTTCTTTCTTTTGGTCGATGATTCGTTCAAAATCCTCTTTGTTCATCTCCATTACAACATCGCTGAACATTTGAACAAAGCGGCGGTAGGAATCATAGGCAAATCGTTCGTTATTGGTGCGTTTTGCAAATCCTTGTACAACCTCATCATTCAAGCCAAGATTCAAAATTGTATCCATCATGCCCGGCATGGATGCTCTTGCACCAGAGCGAACTGAAACCAGCAATGGATTTTGTGGGTTGCCGAACTGTTTGCCTGTAATTTCTTCCATTTTTCCCATATATTCATAAATATCCGACAAAATCTCATCGTTAATTTTACGGCCATCATGATAATACTGGGTGCAGGCTTCAGTGGATACCGTAAAGCCCTGTGGCACCGGCATACCGATGTTTGTCATTTCCGCAAGATTTGCACCTTTTCCGCCGAGAATATTTCGCATATCTCGGTTGCCTTCACTAAACAGATAAAGATACTTCTTCTTTTCCATAAAACATCTACCTCCCTAAAAATCAACTTATCCGCAAGCCGTCAGTATTGTATAAGCATTTTGCTGTCGGTTTGTTTCTGTAATCTATATTATAGCAAACAGCAGCGAAAGATTCCATCTTTTTTGAACAGTTTTTTATTATTTTTTTAATTTTTTTTGATATAAATGACGATTGTCTCGTGGAATCACACAAAAAAGAGTTGTTATCAAAAACAACTCTTTTTTATTCCTTGATTTTAGAATGCTTTTTGTCTGTTTTTTATTTTTGAAATATCAAATTCCTGTATCCGTTCAATAATCCAAGAGGACAGAGTAACTGTAATCAAAGAAAAAATAATTCTTTGAACACTGATATAACTCAATGACAATACCAAAACTGTCAAATCTGTAATCAAATACGCTCTGGAAATTCTCCAGCCCAGCAGCTTTGAAATGCTCAATGCCAGCGCATCATCTCCCCCACTGGAACCGCCCTGTCGAACAATCAAGCCAACACCAACTCCCACAAAAATTCCGCCCAGAATTGCAGCAATGAATGGGCTGTCTGAAAAATTCGGCAGCATTGGCGGAAAACTTTCCCACAGTTTGAAAAAGCTCGCCAAACTCAATGTGGAAAAAACAGAAAATTTAATAAAATCTTTTCCCAAATATTTGAATGCCAAAGCATAGCAGGTCAAATCCAAAACAGGGGAAACGATGGATGATGGCAAACCAAACCAATGGTTCAGCAAAACAATCATGCCCAAAATGCCACCTTCTGTAATGCTGGTTTGCTGGTGGATATTGTAAATTCCAAAGGACAAAATCGCTGTGCCTAGAAAAATTGTCAGCACTCTTGAAAAAGTAAACCCTTCTGCCAACCACTTTATCGTCTGTATTTGTTTGTTTTTGTTCATAATTGTCTTCTCACATCCCTTTTTCTTCTTTTATCATAAAGTATGATATAATACTAGAGTCAAGAGTTGTGTTCAAAAAAATCATTTTGTGGGGAAATTCAGATGAAAGACTTCTATAAAATCAGCGAAATTTCAAAAATGTATGGTATTGGTGTGGATTCTTTGCGTTATTATGAAAATTTAGGAATTTTGAACCCACAACGAGCTGACAACGGCTATCGTATGTACAGCCTGAAAGATATTTACAAACTGAATATGATTCGTGATTTGCGGGGATTAAATTTTTCCATGCAGCAAATCAAGGAATATTTAGATGAACAAAATTTGGAAAATACATTGTCTTTGTTGCAGCGTGAGCAACAATTGATTCAACATCAACTGCAAAAGCTGCAAGAAAACCAGCGGCGGATTCAGCAGCGGATTGCCACACTCACTCAAGCGCAAAAAGTGAAAACAGGGGAAATCACATTAAGGCAAATTAGTGTAAGGCATTGCTATCAGGTAAATGCACACATCACCCGTGATGAAGAAATGGACTTTATCATGAAAAAAATTCACAAAAAGCATGAGCAGAAAATCCCCGATTTTGGCAATCACAATCAGGAGTTTGGTGCATTTTTTTCCATGAAAGAAATTGAATTAGGAGTTTCCAATGTGTTTGACTCTGTGTTTTTTATTGTGAATGATACCTTTGATGACTATAATCTGGACCTTCCCGAAGGGCTGTATTTGTGCAGTTTCTATAAAGGAAGTTATTCACAAAACGCCAAACAGGTGCAAACTCTTTTACAATATGCCGAAAAAAACCATCTGAAAATTTGCGGAACTCCCTTTGAAATTTACGAAATCGACAACCGTGACACCATGCAGGAAGATGAATTTTTGACTCAAATTCAGGTATTGGTGGAACAAGAACCATAATTTTGTTTTATATTTTTTGCCAAGCACTGCAAATTCACTGGTTTTCCCCTTGAAAAGCAGAAAAGTTGCGGTAAACTATATACTATATAGTAGATTTGTGTTGTCTATCTTTATTTTGGGGATAGGCACACCTTTTTCTGCCCTTTTTATGGCAGAATGTTAACTTTTATTTTTAAAGGAGTACCAAAATGGCACTATTTTCCCGCAATCAAGGTGCATCAGAATGGCTTATCTGTGGATTGGGAAACCCCGAACCACGCTATGACGGAACCCGCCACAATGCCGGCTTTGCTGCCATTGATGCAATGGCAGAGCAATGGGGAATCCGGATTATAAAATCCAAATTCAAGGGATTGTATGGAACCGGAACTG
This sequence comes from Anaerofilum sp., assembly GCA_020024115.1. Classification (GTDB taxonomy): domain Bacteria; phylum Bacillota; class Clostridia; order Oscillospirales; family Ruminococcaceae; genus Anaerofilum. Next base: position 21,203 of record JAHHUF010000017.1, on the reverse strand, counting down.
CTGGAAATCACAAAGTAATTTTGCTCAAGCCAATAACATATATGAATTTATCCGGAGAGGCGGTGCGTGCTGCCTGCGATTTTTATAAAATCCCTCCCGAACGGGTGATTGTTTTATGTGATGACATCACCCAAGCCCCCGGAAAACTGCGCATCCGCAAACAAGGCTCTGCCGGGGGGCATAATGGACTGAAAAGCATCATTGCACAGCTTTCCAGCCAAGAATTTCCACGCATCCGCATTGGCATTGGCGAAAAACCCAGCCCTGATGCCGACCTTGCCAACTGGGTTCTGGGGCATTTTACACCTGACGAAAAAAAGGCAATTGAAGCAAGACACAAAGACATTGCCGAAGCCGCCTGCATGATAATGGACAATCAATCAGACAAAGCAATGAGTCGCTTCAATGGCTGACTGTAAGCAATCGAAAGGGGGAATTTTGTATGTTTCAGCAACTGATTGCAAAAACAAATGAATACAGCCGTTTGCAGGCAGCAACTACCACCAAAGGAGCAGTCGCTTTGTTTGGATTGCCTTCTGCTGCACGCGCAATGATGTATGCGTCTTTATGTATACAAGAAAACCGCCCTTTTGTGCTGGTTTGTTCGGAGGAGGCAGAGGCAACCCGCATGGCGCAGGATTTGACCGCCTTGGGGGTGGACTCTGCTGTTTTTCCTGGTCGTGATTTGGTTTTGCGTCCTGTGGAAGGGGCAAGCCGTGAAATTGAATATCGTCGCTTAAAAGTCTTGGGTGACCTGATGGGCGGAAGATTAAAGGCAGTGTGTCTTTCGGTGGAAAGCCTTTTGCTGTGTACAACACCCAAAGAAGAATTTGAAAAAAGCACCCTAACCCTGAAATCGGGAATGGAAATCTCCCAACAAAATTTGTTGGAAGCATTGTTTCAGGCAGGATACCAACGCCGTCCACAAGTAGACGGCCCAGGTCAATTCAGCGTACGGGGTGGAATTTTGGATTTGTATGCCCCTGATATGAATTTACCTGCCCGTATCGAGTTTTGGGGTGATGAAATTGACAGTATTCACACCTTTGACCTTATCAGCCAGCGACGCGAAGACCCACTGGACAAAATCTACCTTTCCCCCGCACGAGAGGTGCTGTTTGGCAACCCTGCCGCTGCAGCCGCCCTTTTACGGGATGCACTGTCCCACCAAAAGGGGCAGGCTGCTCACCGCATGGAGCAAACAATGGAACACGACCTTGCTTTGCTGGATGGGGGTGCAATTCCTGTTTCGATGGACAAATACATGGCTCTGCGGTACCGAAAACAGGCATCTATTCTGGATTATCTTCCTGATTGTCTGCTAATTCTCGAGGAAATGAGCAGCATTCGAGAGGCTGCTCATGCGGCTGCATTCCGCCGTGAGGAAGAAACAAAAACCCTTTTGCAAGAAGGGGTTATTTGTGCCGGAATGGAGGGGTATTATTTAGACGAAGTTTGGCTGAGTATGCAGATTGCACAGCGTTCCAGCATTATCAGCGAAAACTTTGCCCGCAGCCTGCCCAACATCTTTTTAAAAGATATGATTAACGCTGCTGCCCACCCTCTGCCTGCATGGACTGGCGAGCTTTCTTCTCTGGTGGAAGATTTGCAGCCGTTGACCCACAATGGTTATGCTGTTACGATTCTTGCCGGCACTCCTCGTGCAGCCGAAGCCATCTGCCACGATTTGCAGAAAAACGGCTTTTCTGCCACAACTTCTCCCACTGCCACCCCTGCCGCCGGAGTGGTGCAGGTGGTTTCGGGAATGTTGTCCGCAGGTGCTGACCTGCCTTTTGCAAGATTTGCGTTAATCACCAGCCGCCGTGCTGCCGCTTTTACCGGCAAAAAACCTGCCAAAAAGAAAAGCAAAGGGCTTTCCTCTCTTTCTGAAATCAAATCTGGTGACTATGTAGTTCATCAAAATCATGGCATTGGCATTTATGTCGGAATCAAACAAATCAGTTTGCAGGGTGTTATAAAAGACTACCTGCAAATCAATTACCAAAAGGGAGACACTCTTTATATCCCTGTCACACAGTTGGACTTGCTTTCTCGGTACACTGCCCCCGGTGATGGCGAAAAGGTGAAACTCTCCAAGCTGGGCGGTGGGGAATGGAAAAAAACCAAAAGTCGTGTCAAACAGGCAACGCAGGAAATGGCAAAAGAACTGATTGCATTGTATGCAAAACGAATGCAGTCCCCTGGCTTTGCATTTCCCTCTGACAGCGAATGGCAGCGGGATTTTGAAAGCCGCTTTGAATATGACGAAACCCCTGACCAACTCTCGACTGCTGCTGAAATCAAACACGATATGGAGCAGCCGCACCCGATGGACAGGTTGCTCTGCGGTGATGTAGGCGTTGGCAAAACCGAAGTGGCATTGCGTGCCGCTTTCAAATGTGTGATGGGCGGGAAACAATGTGCCATTCTTGCCCCCACAACTCTGCTGGCATGGCAGCACTACAACACCATTTTATCACGCATGGAGACTTTCCCTTTAAAAGTGGAGCTTCTCTCCCGTTTCCGCACCCCCAAGCAGCAAAAAGAGACCTTGAAAGGGCTGCGTGCTGGAACAGTAGATATTGTAATTGGAACCCACCGCCTGCTACAAAAAGATGTGCATTTCCATGATTTGGGGCTGGTTATCATTGATGAGGAACAGCGGTTTGGTGTCAAACACAAGGAGCAACTGAAAGAAAACTTTCTGGGTGTGGATATGCTCACCCTTTCGGCAACACCCATTCCCCGCACCTTAAATATGGCAATGAGTGGAATCCGTGACATGAGCGTCATTGAAGAACCACCCATCGAGCGTCAACCTATTGAAACCTATGTGCTGGAATATGATGGCGTCATCATTGCAGATGCCATCAAAAAAGAACTTGCTCGTGGGGGACAGGTGTACTATATTCACAATCGCATTGATACTTTGGAACTCACCGCCGCAAAAATTCGGACAATGGTAGATGGAGTTCGGGTTGGCATTGCACATGGTAGAATGACACAGGAACAACTGGGCGAGGTGTGGGAACAGTTGCTCAACCACGAAATTGATGTTTTGGTTTGCACAACCTTGATTGAAACAGGGGTGGATGTGCGCAACTGCAACACGCTGGTGATTGAGGATTCTGACCACATGGGATTGGCACAGCTATATCAAATCCGAGGGCGTGTTGGACGCAGCGGAAGAAAAGCATACGCCTATTTCACCTTTCAGCGTGACAAGGTTCTCACCGATATTGCATCCAAGCGTTTGGCTGCATTGCATGAATTTACCAGCTTTGGTTCCGGATTCCGCATTGCAATGCGTGATTTGCAGATTCGTGGGGCAGGCAGCCTTTTGGGCAAAAGCCAACATGGACACATGGAGGCAGTGGGATATGACCTGTATATCAAACTGCTCAATCAAGCCATTGCAGAGGCAAAAGGCGAAGCCCCTGCTCATGATAAAAGCGATTGTCTGCTAGACATCACCGTTGATGCGTATATTCCCGAACGCTACATCCCTGACTCCTCCGGCAGAATTGAGGCATACAAACGCATTGCCGCCATTGGCAGCAAAGAGGATGCCAGCGATGTTTTGGACGAACTGATTGACCGCTATGGCGAGCCTCCAAAAACGGTGGAAAGCCTTGTCAACATTTCTCTGGCGCGTGTCATTGCTTCCAAACTGGGTATTTATGAAATCAAGCAGCAGCGGGACACCATGTACCTCTATTCCGACAGCCTTTCTCCAAAAGCGGTTTCGGGTTTGATTAAGCAAACAGGCAATACTGTGCTTTATTCTGCCGGCTCAAAGCCATATCTTTCCATCACGGTAAAACAAGGGCAAAAACCCCTTGATATCTTGATTTTTGCTTTGGAAACTCTCAGCGAACCGTCTGGGGAATAAATCTGAAATTGTTTTAGATTTTCTTGTTTTTTTATCTGTTCAGCGGTATAATTCAAAAAAGCAGTTTTCTTTGATACTCTGATTCAAAGGATTTGAGAGGAGATTTTTTTGTGAAATTAAAAGCTTTGGCAGCACTGGGCTGTGCTGCAATGATGATGTTTTCTTTTGTCGGATGTTCAACCCCTGCCAATGCAGGCAAAGTGGGGGAAACCGACATTTCTTCCGGTTTGTATCTATTGATGCAGTTAAATGCTTATCAAGACGCCGCAAGCAAGGTGGAGGATTCTTCAAAACCTGTTTTAAAACAAACGGTGGATGAAACCCCTGCCGAAGAATGGATTAACAAAAAAACCGTTGAAAATGTACAGCGGTATGCCGGCATTTTAGCATTGAGTGAGGAGCACAACATCGCCTTGACCGAAGAACAGAACGAAACCATTGACACCACTTTGGAGCGTGAGTGGGATTTGTACGAACCATACTACACCCAAAACGGGATTGGCAAAGAAACCTTGAAAAAAGCTCTGGAATCCGAGCAAAAGGCTACTTTGTTGCTGAGTGTAATCTATGGCAAAGGTGGAACCGAGGCAGTGAGCGAAAGTGAACTGACTGCTTATATAGAGAAGAATTATGCTGATATTTCTTTCTTTTCGCTGCCTGCAATGACTCCGGACTACAAATTTGCAGATGAATCGCAAAAAGAAGAACTAAAAAAAGAGGCAGACAATGCAAAAGCCCGTTTGGAAAAGGGCGAAAGCATGGAAACCGTTGCACAAGACTCTGTGAAAAAGGCGTATGAAATTCTGGGTGCGTCCATGCCCACTTCAGAATCTTCTTTGGTTGAAAACACTACCGTTTCTTTGGTAAACAACACTGAATCGGAGTTGCTGAAAGCTGTATTTGACACCAAAAAAGATGCTTTTGGCACTGCAATGGACTCCAGCGGATTGGGTGTGATTGTCTTCCAACGGAAAGAGTTGAAAGACAAAGAGCTTGTTTCTTCCTCTGCACTGGCTTCTATGAAAAAAGACGAATTGAATCAGCGTTTGGTAAAAAAAGGCGAGGAATTGAGAACCAACTTGGACGAGTCTGCCCGCAAATCTTTGAGCGTAAAAAATATTAAAGAGCCTGCGGTCTGACATTTGGCGGAATCAGCAATGATGCTGGTTCCGCTTTTTATATTTTTACAATTTATTCATTTTTGTCTCTGCCTTTCTTCATAGCTCAATGCTATAATAGATATATTATTTCAAATTCATTGATAAGGAGCTATATGCGTTATGCAGCAAACAAAAGGTCCTCAAAAATCGTTTGTCATCTTTATTGCTTTAGGGTTGTTTTTTCTCATCATGCTTAACGCCCTTTTGCCCAGTCTTTCCCGTACACAAAAAGTTCCATACAGCGAGTTTCTGCAAATGGTAGAATCCGGGCAAGTGACCGAAGTGCAGCAAAGTGCAGACGGAACGGAAATCGCCTTTTTGACCAAAGACCAAAACGGAAAAACCAGCTATTACCTGACCGCTGCGATGACCGAAACCGACCTTGCAGCGGTATTGCAACAACACAAAACCGCTGAAGATAAACCCATCGTTTTTGGACGTGAGCTTCCCTCGAAAAACCGTTCTTTGATGATGTTTGTCATTAGCTGGATGCTGCCTTTGCTTTTGCTGCTGGGGCTGGGAATTCTGCTTATGCGGATGATGCAAAAGAAAATGGGCGGAAACGCAATGAGTTTCGGCAAATCCAATGCCAAAATTTATGTGCAGGCACAAACAGGAAAAACCTTTGCTGATGTGGCAGGGCAAGACGAAGCAAAAGAAGCCCTTACCGAAATTGTTGACTTTTTGCACAGCCCTGACAAATATCGCAGTGTGGGTGCTGTAATGCCAAAAGGTGCTTTGTTGGTTGGCCCTCCGGGCACCGGTAAAACTTTGCTGGCAAAAGCAGTTGCCGGCGAAGCCGGTGTGCCGTTCTTCTCCATTGCCGGCTCTGAATTTGTTGAAATGTTTGTGGGCATGGGTGCTGCTCGTGTTCGTGACCTGTTCAAACAGGCAAGCGAAAAAGCCCCCTGTATTGTATTTATTGATGAAATTGATACCATTGGCAAAAGCCGTGATAGAGCAGGCTCTATGGGTGGCAATGATGAACGCGAGCAAACTCTGAACCAACTGCTGACCGAAATGGATGGCTTTGATGGCAGCAAAGGGGTTATCATTCTGGCTGCTACCAACCGCCCTGATACTTTGGATAAAGCATTGCTGCGCCCCGGCAGATTTGACCGTCGGATTCCGGTTGAATTGCCCGACCTTGCAGGTCGTGAAGCAATTTTGAAAGTACATGCCAAGAAAATCATGCTGGACGAAAATGTTGACCTCACTGCCATTGCCCGTGCCACCAGTGGTACATCCGGTGCAGAGCTTGCCAACATTATCAACGAGGCGGCTTTGCGTGCTGTCAAATGCAATCGACGCATTGTAAATCAGACCGACCTGCAAGAGGCTGTGGAAGTGATTATTGCGGGTTATCAACGCAAAGGAAAGGTCATCAGCCCCAAAGAAAAGCGCATTGTAGCATATCACGAAATCGGTCACGCTTTGGTTGCTGCCAAACAGACAGAATCTGCCCCTGTAACCAAAATCACCATCGTTCCCCGTACTTCGGGTGCTTTGGGCTACACCATGCAAGTTCCGGAGGAGGACACCAACCTTTTGAGCAAAGAGGAAGCACTGAACAAAATTGCCACCTACACCGCTGGGCGTGCTGCTGAGGAGTTGGTGTTTGGCAGCTTTACTTCCGGTGCATCCAATGACATTGAACAAGCAACCCGACTGGCACGCAGTATGGTGACCCGTTTGGGCATGAGCAGCGAATTTGATATGATGGCGTTGGAAACGGTTTCCAATCAATATCTGGGCGGAGATGCCTCTTTGACTTGCAGCACAGAAACCGCTGCACACATTGATGCCGAAGTGCTGTCCATCATCAAAACTGCCCACAAAAAAGCCCTCGGCATCTTAACCGAAAACCAAGACAAACTGCATCGTCTGGCAGCCTTTTTGCTGGAGCGTGAAACCATTACCGGCGAAGAATTTATGCAGATTTTAAACGAAGAACCTGCTGCATAATCTGTTTTGTGTTTGTTTTTTCTTAATACGGTTTTGAAACTTCCAGCAAAATTCTGTTTTGTTGGAAGTTTCTTTTGTTTTCATGGAATTTTTGAGAAAAATATGATATACTTTTACAAAAGTTATTTTTTAGGCAATACCGCACACTTTCAGATGGTGAATTGCACCAAAAAATTTTTTGGCAGATAAACCAAAAAACGCAGACAATCCTTATTGGTTTGACAAGCATTTTGGGGAATATGACAGAATTTTTGGTGAACAACCCTGTTTGAATATTTTGTGCAAATTGTGCGATGTTGTCTTTATGATTTCGGAATAACCATAAGGAGTATTATTGATGCGTGATTATATTCTTTTGACCGATTCCACTGCTGATTTGCCTCAACATTTGGTGGATGAGCTAAATATTTCTGTTTTTCCTTTGCTGTTTGAATTGGATGGCAAAAGCTATCATAATTATCCTGACAACCATGAACTTTCTCCTGAGAATTTTTATAATTATCTGCGGGAAGGTAAAAACAGCATTACCAGCCAGATTAACTCCTCCACCTTTCAAGAGGTTTTTTCTGGTTTTTTGGAGCAAGGCAAGGACATTTTATATCTTTGTTTTTCCTCTGGTCTTTCCGGTACTTATCAATCCAGCCGACTTGCCATTGAGGAACTGCAAGAAAAATACCCCGATGCCAACATTCGCACAATTGACACCTTGTGTGCCAGCTTGGGCGAAGGACTTTTGGTATATCTTGCCGCAAAAATGAAACTGGATGGAAAATCTCTGGACGAAGTCGCTGACTGGGTCGAAGCCAATAAGCTGAACCTATGCCACTGGTTCACTGTTGATGATTTAATTTTCTTGAAGCGTGGCGGGCGTGTCAGCACTGCGGCTGCGGTTGTGGGTACAATGCTGGGCATTAAGCCTGTTCTTCATGTGGACAACGAGGGACATCTAATTCCCAGACAAAAGGTGCGTGGCAGAAAAGCCAGCCTTGATGCCTTGGTGGAACAAATGGAAAAAACAGCCATTGACCCTACATCTCAAACCGTTTTCATCAGTCACGGTGATTGCCTGAAGGATGCAGAGTATGTTGCAGAACAGGTGCGAAAAAAATTTGGAATCAAAGACATTGTCATAAACTTTATTGGGCCTGTTATCGGCTCACATTCCGGCCCCGGAACTGTTGCACTGTTCTTTATCGGGTCTGAACGCTAATACATAAAGAGAGGAATTAAAACTATGAAAGCAACCCCTGTCAAAGGCACAGCCGACTATTTGCCCAGCCAAACCTTGCTGCGGGATTATATGCAAAATGTTATTTTGGAAACCTATCGCTCCGCAGGCTTTGAACGCATTTTGACCCCCACCATTGAACATTTGGAAAATTTGGAAAAAAGCGATGGCGGTGACAACCTCAATTTGATGTTTAAAATCATGAAGCGTGGCGAAAAGCTGACCGAAGCAATTGCTGCCGGTGGAAACGAAAACTCTTTGGCAGATTTGGGGCTGCGTTATGACCTGACTTTGCCTTTAAGCCGCTTTTATGCTGCCAACCGTGCAAAGCTGAACAATCCTTTTAAATGTATTCAAATTGACAAATCCTACCGTGCAGAGCGTCCGCAAAAAGGCCGTATGCGTGAATTTATTCAATGTGATATTGATATTTTGGGCAGTGATTCCCCTTTGTGTGAATTGGAACTGATTCACACCACTGCAACCGCTCTCAACAAATTGGAGATTGGCAGCTTTACCATCAAAATCAATGACCGCCGTCTGCTGAAAAGCTGCTTGGCTGCCTGTGGTGTTCAGGACAATCAGATGGACACTGTCTGCATTAGTTTGGACAAATGGGACAAGATTGGTGCAGATGGAGTGAAGGCAGAACTGGAAGGCAAAGAAATTGCTGCTGATGTGATTGAGAAACTGCTGACACTTTTGAATGGTGAGCGCAGTTTGGAAAGTGTGGCATCCTTTTGTGGCGAAAGTCAAGAGTTGACCAACATTCGCCAGCTAATTGAAAATGTTCGTCATTTGGCAAAAGGCACCTACGGGGCAGAATTTGACCTGTTGCTGGTGCGTGGACAAGGCTATTATACCGGCACTGTTTTTGAGATTCAAAGCAACCAATTCCGCGGAAGCATTGGCGGCGGCGGACGCTATGATGGCTTGATTGGAAAATTTACCGGAGAAAACATTCCTGCGGTTGGTTTTTCCATTGGCTTTGAGCGCATTTTTGCTATTTTGCAGGAACAAGGCTATGCAATTCCTTCCCGCCAGCGCCGCATTGCTGTGCTGTGCAACGAAGATGAGGCAGTTGGGGCTATGGAATTGGCAGAGACTTTGCGTCAAAACGGCGATGGGATTGGGCTGTATACCCGTCCTAAAAAAATGGGCAAATTCCTAAACCGTCTGGAAGAACAAGGTTTTGACGGATATTTGGTTTTCGGTGAGGCATCTGAACCAAAACTATTTGAAAAGCAACGCTAAAATAACAAAAAAGCCTTGCAAAGGGTAGCCAAAATATGATACCCTTATATCTGTTAAAAGTCAGTTGTAGTCTTATGCAACTTGTTAAATTAAAAATATAAACACATAGTTTACGCCGGCTTGGGCATTTCCACGCCGGCGTTCACCATGATAAGGGGGTTTTTGCTTGAAAATCGGTTTTGACAACAACGAATATATTCGTCGCCAAAAAGAACACATTCAGGAGCGTATTTCCAAGTTCCAAGGAAAGCTATATCTGGAATTTGGCGGAAAACTGTTTGACGATTACCATGCTGCTCGTGTTTTGCCTGGATTTGATGTCAATGGCAAAATCGGACTTTTGTATGAGATGCGTCAAGATGCCGAAATTATTTTTTGTGTTTCAGCAGATGATATTGAAAAAACAAAAGTGCGTGCCGACCTTGGCATCAGCTACGACATGGAAGTTTTGCGTTTGATTGACGATATTACCGGTATGGAAATTCCCGTCAATAGCGTTGTAATCACCCGCTACACAGGGCAACCTGCTGCTGATGCTTTTGCACGCAAGCTGACCACCCGTGGTGTCAAAAATTATATTCACCGCCCCATCGCTGGCTATCCTGCTGATATTGACTATATTTGCAGTGAGAACGGCTATGGTGCAAACCCTTACATCGAAACCACAAAGCCTTTGGTTGTTGTGACTGCTCCCGGCCCCGGCAGCGGAAAGCTGGCAACCTGTCTTTCTCAGGTATATCATGAGCATAGCCGTGGTGTGATAGCAGGATATGCAAAGTTTGAAACATTCCCTATCTGGAATATTCCGTTGAAACATCCTGTCAACTTGGCATACGAAGCTGCAACTGCCGATTTGGACGATGTGAATATGATTGACCCTTTCCATCTGGAAGCATACGGGGAGACCACCATCAATTACAACCGTGACATTGAGGCATTCCCCATTGTTAAAAATATTCTCACCAAAATTACAGGGGATGAGAATTTCTACCGCAGCCCCACTGATATGGGCGTAAATATGGCAGGATATGCGATTTTTGACGATGAGGCTGTTCGAGAAGCTGCCTCGCAGGAGATTATCCGCCGCTATTATAAAGCTGCCTGTGATTACAAGCAGGGCAAAGGCAGCAAAGCAGCACAACACAAAATTGAAATGATTCTTCAGCAATTGAATCTGCATCCCGAAGACCGTGCTTGTGTGCTGCCTGCACGCCAGCGCCGTGAACGAAGCGGAGCTGCCGCTGCTGCCATTCAGCTAAGTGATGGAACCATTGTGACAGGCCGTGCAAGCAATTTAATGAGTGCATCCAGTGCTGTTGTTCTAAATGCTATCAAAACACTTGCAAATATTGACCACGATATGCTGTTGATTCGCCCAGAGGTTTTGGAGCCGATTCTCAATCTGAAAATCAACATTCTGGGCAGCCGTTCTTCGGTGCTGAAAGTGGACGATGTTCTGGCTGCACTGTCCATCACCGCAGCATCCAACCCTACCGCAGCCCTTGCAATGGCACAGCTTTGCAATCTGCGTGATTTGGATATGCACTCCAGCCAAATGCTGCACAACGGCGATGAAGGTACCTTACGAAAATTGGGTTTGCGTTTGACCTGCGACCCGGAATACCCCAGCAAAGATTTGTATTTTTAATTCTTTATAAAACAAAATCACCCTTTGAGAAAATTTCTCAAAGGGTGATTTTTTATCGCCAAAACAGTCCGTTTTTGCCATTCATTGCAAGGTTGGGATTGATTGTTTGATTGCCGATTCGCATATCAAACTGCAAAAGTTCCGTTGTTTTCCCCACAATATCTCCTGCCTGTACAGTATCCCCTGTTTTTACATCCACTGTACCTATATGGTACAAATAGCTTTTGACTCCTGCACCATGTTCAATAATAACCAATCCTCTTGTCAGTTCCAGATTTCCTGCAAATGCAACTGTTCCGCCTGCTGGGGCGATGACCGGTTTGTCTGAGTGACATTTGAATGTAATGCCAATATTCCGTGCAGGCTTGGTGCGGTCACCGATATACTCAAAATTTCCATAGTCGCTCAGCACTACACCATCGTTTGGCTGTTCAACAGGGCTTTGAAACACTGCGCTCCACATTACTTGGTCTGACCATGTTTCATACAATGGGCGCACAATTTGCTGATACTGCTGCACTGCTGCATCGCTGCCCGAAAGAGTATCTGTTGGCAAATTTATCTTTTTAAACGGATTATACAGCACTTCAACTTCAAATTCTTGTGTGTATCCTCCTGCTGTCACCTTGATGGGGTATTTTTTATCTGCACGATTGTATGCCACTGGAATGTATGCCATCATTTTGTCAAATCGTGCCACCGGATGCACTGCCCCCAACTCGGTTTCCACCTGCATTTCTGCCCCTTGCGGCAAACCTGTGACCGATACTGCAATGACATCCCCTTGATATACACTGGTGGCACTGATTGCAATTTCACTCTTTAAATCAAGACGAAACCGAAATTGATAAAAGTATCCTCCTGTGGGCTTTCCGTTAAAAGGCGGCCAATAAATCCGCAGTTTTGTTTCATACTGCCCGTTTTGAACAAAGGAAAAAGATTCAAATTCTTCTGCCGAACCAGCGAATACTGTTTCCCCTGTTTCATTTGTGACTGTCATTTTTGTAGTGCAATCTTTTCGCATTGTTTGCGGCAGTGCAAGCACTGGCTGTTTATCAAAGGTTCCCAAATCCTGCATTGTCAAATCTTCTGTTTGGGTAAGGTTTTTTTGTGTTACCCCACCTAAAATCGGCACAGTCCATTGATAACCATTGACCTGCAATTCAACATCATTGAGAAATGCCTGTGCGGAAGGTAAAGTTTGCACTCCTGCTTTTTGATAAAAAAACAGGGTAACACCACCAACCAGCACGACAGTTGCCAAAACAACCATAAAAAGCCATAAAAAGAATCTGCTGATAGCACGGCTCATCTTTTTTCGGAATTTCATGTTATAGATTCCCCCTTTTTCAACTGGCTTTATACTGCTTTAGTATAGCATATTTTGAAAGATTGGGAAATGTTTTGTCACAAAACAGCGTACAAAATGCTTTATTGTGCTTTATGTTGTGCAATAAATTTTTGCAGGCTGTCCTTGACATTGCGGAATCGGTTGATGATGGGCTGTGCAAGTTCTTTATCATCACACATCTGCTCAAGTTCCTCCCATGTGACCTATTTTGCGTCTGCGGTTTCGCCTGGCTGAAGCACAATTTTATCAACGGAAATATCACAGCAGCAGGCATACACATCCATAAATCCATTCTGCCAGCGGTCTGTCTGCAAAAACTGCACTTGGTTTGGCTGCAAGGTGATGCCTGTTTCCTCTTGCAGTTCCCGAAGGATTGCCTGCTGGGAGCTTTCTCCTGAACGCACAGCTCCACCTGTATTTTCCCAATAATTCGCCCAGCTTTCCTTTTCGGGGGCACGCAATGTTAAAAGAATCTGCCCTTTTGTGTTCACTGCCCAAACAGATACCGCCACTGAATAGCACCCTTCTGGCAAAGGCTCGCCCCGACGGATAGTTTTGCCCAATGGGGTGCGGTTGTTGTCATACAAATCCCAAAGTTCCATATTTCTTTCTCCTTTGATAAAAAAAGCACACCGACCAGATGCAGTGTGCTAATCCATTTATTATTCTTCATCACGAAAGATGATTTTTCCACCATCAATCGAATCAATAATCGCCAAAGAATGTAGATTCACCCCTGCTTGACGCAGTTCCTGTCCGCCTTCTTGGAAACCCTTTTCAATGACAATTCCACAGCCTGCCAGTTCTGCACCTGACTGCTCCACAATTTTCATCAGCCCTTTGAGCGCCTGTCCCCGTGCCAGAAAATCATCCACCACCAGTACACAGTCATCTTTTGTTAAAAATTTTGTGGATACCTGTACATCAAAATGTGTTCCTCTTGTAAAAGAAACCACTGGTGCAGTGTAGAGTTCCCCATCCAGATTTTTAGATTGTGTTTTTTTAGCAAAAACAACTTTTGCATTGTCAAAATATTGTGCTGTAATGGCTGCAATTCCAATACCGCTCGCTTCAATGGTCAAAATTTTATTGATTCTTTTGTTCGGAAACAGTCGCCGAAACTCTTTTCCGATTTCTTGTATCAATTCAATATCCATCTGGTGATTCAAAAAACTGTCCACCTTCAAAATATTTCCTTCTTTTAGGTTTCCATCTTTCAAAATCCGCTGCTTGAGCAATTCCATCTTTTATGCTTCCTTTCCAAGGCTTTCAAACACTTAACGGTATTCAGCTATTGTATCATGCTTTCTCATCAAATACAACCCTGCTTTGTGTTGTGTTAAAGAGGAATTGCTGCTTTTTTGAAACAAATTTCCTGTTTTTTTGTATGACTTTCTGGAATTATTGCATTATCAAAAATTTTGATGAAATTTGCTGGAATTTCACGCAACTTTTATGGTATCATAAAAGCACCAAACAGGCGTATATTTTTGACAGAACGGGTCAAAAGTTTCTACCATCCAACCATTGCGATTTGTTTGCTGCTTTTGGGTGACTACGCATCGGAATCAAATTTGTCTATGCCGATTGATTGTTCGTTCAATCAGCTTGGATTGTTTTGTGTTTTGATTTATTGTTGTGCTTTTACTGTTTTGTTTCAGCGGCTTTTTGGAATTTTATCAAACGAGGAACGGAATCAATTTATGAATCAAGACATCATCTATCAATTGGATGGCAAAGCCCCATTGCACAAAGCCATTCCTTTGGGCATTCAGCATGTTTTAGCAATGTTTTTAGGCAATGTATCCCCACTGATTATCCTTTGTGGGTTGCTGCAAATAGATGCAGGTTTAAAATCAATCCTTATTCAAAATGCAATGTTCATTGCAGGTCTTGTCACTTTAATCCAGTTGTATCCTGTCTGGAAATTCGGCAGTGGTTTGCCGGTTGTTATGGGAACCAGTTCCGGCTTTTTGGGAACTGCAAAAGCTGTAGGCGCAAGTTATGGCTATGGTGCAATTATTGGTGCATCCTTTTTGGGTGCAATTGTGGAAATTATTTTGGGCTTTTTTATCAAACCCTTAAAAAAGCTGTTTCCTCCTGTGGTTACCAGCCTTGTTATTATGTCAATCGGTCTTTCTCTGTTGCCTGTTGGCATCAATTACTTTGCCGGTGGTGTAGGTGCTGCGGATTTCGGCGCATGGTATCACCTTTTGGTTGGCAGCATTGTCGTTTTGACCATTGTTCTTTTTAAACAGTTCGGAAAAGGATTTTTGAGCGTTGCATCAGTTCTTTTGGGAATTGCAGTTGGATATATTACAGCAATTTTTCTGGGGATGGTCGATTTCACACAAGTTTCTCAAGCTGCATGGTTCAGCTTGCCTGTATTTATGCCGGTTGCTCCCAGTTTCAACCTCAACGCTATCATCGCAATGGGCATTATGTCCATTGCAACCACTGTTGAAACAATCGGCGACATTTCCGGTGTTGCAAACGGCGGTCTTGACCGTGAGCCTACCAATGATGAGTTAACCGGTGGTGTTTTGGCGGATGGTGTTGGCAGTTTTGTTGCTGCTTTGTTTGGCGTTTTGCCCAACACTTCTTTCAGCCAAAATGTTGGCTTGGTTGCCACCACAAAAGTGGTGAACCGTTTTTGCATCATGACTGGTGCTGTATTCCTGATTTTGTGTGGGTTCTGCCCCAAATTGTCTGCAATTTTCTCGGTTATGCCCCAATCTGTATTGGGCGGTGCGGCTGTTATCATGTTTGCTATGATTTTAGTAAGCGGTATGCAGAGCTTGCAGCGTGAACGAATTGATGGCCGTAATGGTATAATTATTGCCCTTGCTTTGGGTCTTGGTGTTGGTTTGGGCATGGTTCCTGCGGCTTTGGAGCAATGCCCTGAATGGGTCAGCCAAATTTTTGCACAAAACGGCATTATTATGACTTTTGTCATTGCCACAGTTGCAAACTTGGTTCTTCCCCAAGATAAAGACTAATCAATGTTATATCAAGCAGGGGGCTTTCAATCGGAAGCTCCCTTTTTTATGCAATTTTTATTTCATATACTAGAAAAAGGAGGCATTCTTTTGTTTTCTGCAAAACAATATCTTTTGGCACAAAGTCTGGAAGAAGCCTATACTGCGAACCAAAAGCGCACTGCCACTATTGTGGGTGGTATGTGCTGGCTGAAAATGGGCAACCGACAAATCCAAACACTCATTGACCTTTCCGGCTTGGAATTGGACAAAATCACTCAGACAGAGGATGGCTTTTCCATTGGTGCAATGGTTTCTTTGCATGAATTAGAAACAAACACTCTTTTAAATCAGGCTTTTGATAATGTTTTCAAGCAAGGGCTTTCTCCCATTGTTGGGGTGCAGTTCCGTAATTGTGCCACAATTGGAGGCAGTGTTTGGGGACGGTTTGGATTTTCGGATGTGATTGCGATTCTGCTGGCTTTGGATGCTCAGGTAGAGTTATATCCTTCTGGGGTTATTTCTCTGCAAGAATTTTTGAAAATGCCCTATGATAATCAAATTTTAGTGCGAATTTTGCTAAAAAATCAGATTCAATCGGTCGCTGTGCAAAGCCATCGCAACTCTGCTACCGATTTTCCTGTTGTGGTAACGGTTGCTGCTGCATTGCCGAATGGCAGTCTGCGCTTGGTGGTAGGTGCAAGACCACAAAAAGCAGTTTTGGTGGAACAAAACTTAAAATTGAACAGCAGTGCAGAAGAAGTAAAAACACAGCTTGCACAAACAATTGAACAAATTTCATTTGCCAGCAATATGCGTGCGGGTGCGGATTATCGCCGCCATTTGGCAAATGTACTGTTAAATCGTGCAATCACACAATTAAAGGAGGGTGAAAATCATGCAAATTGAGCTTAAATTGAATGGTCGTAGCTGTAAAGCAGATATTTCGCCTGATATGCGTTTATTCGATTTTGTGCGTCAGCAGGGCTGTGCCAGTGTAAAATGCGGCTGTGAAACTAGCAACTGTGGTTTGTGTACCGTTTGGCTGGATGGCACTCCTGTGCTTTCCTGCTCTGTTTTGGCAGTGCGTGCAAACGGAAAAGAAGTCACCACTTTGGAAGGCTTGCAGGCAGAAGCAGCCGAATTTGGTGCTTTTTTGGCAGATGAAGGGGCTGAACAATGCGGCTATTGCAGTCCAGGGTTTATTATGAATGTTTTGGCAATGGTGCGTGAGTTGAAAGACCCTACTGAACAAGAAATTCAAACCTATCTTGCAGGCAATTTATGCCGATGCAGCGGCTATCAAGGGCAACTGCGTGCCATTCACCGCTATCTGCAAACCAAACAGGAGGCAAGCCATGAATAAATATGTTTCTACCCCTGTCCGCAAACGGGATGCAATGTCTTTGGTGACCGGGCAGCCTGTCTACACCTCTGACCTTTTGCCTGCCCATTGTTTGACTGTCAAGCTGCTTCGCAGCCCTCATGCCAGCGCAGTCATCAAAAATATCCGCACAGAAACCGCAAAAAAAGTGCCGGGCATTGCTTGTATTTTGACATGGGAGGATGTTCCCAATGTACGCTTTACCCAAGCAGGGCAAACCTATCCTGAACCCAGTCCCTATGACCGCCTGATTCTTGACCGCCGTATTCGCTGTGAGGGCGACCCTATTGCCATTGTAGCAGGCGAAACACAACAGGCAGTTGATACCGCTTTGCGGCTGATTAAGGTTGAATATGAGGTGTTGGAGCCTTTGCTGGACTTTACCAAAGCATTGGATAACCCTATTTTGGTACATCCCGAAGATGATTTTAAAGCATTGTGTGATGTTGGGGCAGACAACAAACGCAACCTTTGTTCCTGTGGAATCAATCAGGATGGTGATATTGAAGCAGAACTTGCAGACTGTGATATTGTTATTGACCAAACATATCATACTCTTTCCAACAGCCAAGCTATGATGGAAACATTCCGCACCTTTACACAACTGGATGCTTTTGGTCGATTGCAAGTAACCAGTTCCACCCAAGTCCCCTTCCATGTTCGCCGTATTCTTTCCAACGCTTTGCAAATCCCCAAAAACCGAATCCGGGTCATCAAACCCCGTATTGGCGGCGGTTTTGGCGCAAAACAAAGTGCTGTTAGTGAAGTATTCCCTGCAATTGTCACCCTGAAAACAGGTCGCCCTGCTGTCATTGAGTATACCCGCACCGAAAGTATGACCAACGGCAGCCCTCGCCACGAAATGCAGATTCACATTCGTCTGGGTGCGGACAAAGACGGCACCATCCGTGCCATTGACCTCCACACCCTTTCCAATGCCGGTGCCTATGGTGAACATGGCCCCACCACTGTAGGACTTTCTGGACACAAGTCCATTCCCCTGTATGGCAGCGTACAGTCATATCGTTTTCAATGGGATGTTGTCTACACCAACACCATGAGTGGCGGTGCATACCGTGGCTATGGTGCAACACAGGGTATTTTTGCATTGGAATCTGCGGTGAATGAGTTGGCAGCCAAGCTGAACATTGACCCCACTGTTCTGCGCAGTAAAAATATGGTAAAGCAAGGCAAGGTAATGCCTGCTTATTATGGCGAAATGCTGAATAGCTGCACTTTGGACAAATGTATGGAAAAAGCAAAAGCCATGATTGAGTGGGACAAAAAATATCCTGCACAGCAATTGGACAACGGACACATTCGCAGTGTTGGGGTTGCGATGGCGATGCAAGGCTCTGCAATTGCCAATGTGGACATTGGCAGTGCTGAAATCCGTTTGACTGACGAAGGATTTTATATTTTGCTGATTGGTGCTACCGATATGGGCACTGGATGTGATACCATTCTGGCACAAATCGCAGCAGACTGCCTCGATTGCGATTTAGAGCATATTACTGTACAGGGAGTAGATACAGATGTGTCTCCCTATGATTGTGGCTCTTACGCATCAAGTACCACCTATCTGACAGGTATGGCTGTTATTAAGACTTGTGAGGAAATTCGAGCAAAAATTTTGTCTCAAGGTGCTGCAATGCTGAACTGTGAACAAGAAAATGCTGAATTTGATGGTGCTGTTGTCCGCAACCTAAAGGATGGCACAAGTGTCGCTCTGTCCGAAATCGGATATGTTTCCCTGAGTGGAAAATATCCTGTTGTTCAAGCCTGTGTCAGCCATACAAGCCCAGTTTCTCCTCCTCCCTTTATGGTGGGAATTGCCGAAATTGATTTAGACCCCGAAACCGGTAAGGTTGAACTGGTGGACTATGCGGCTGCGGTGGACTGTGGAACTGTCATCAACACAAATCTGGCACGGGTACAAACCGAAGGCGGTTTGGTGCAGGCAATTGGAATGACTTTGACTGAAAATATTCAATACACCAAAAAAGGAAATTTGATAAATCATTCCTTTATGCAATACAAAATTCCAACCCGTTTGGATGTTGGCAGAATTCAGGTAGAGTTTGAAAGTAGCTATGAACCAACTGGGCCATTTGGGGCAAAGAGTATTGGTGAATTGGTCATCAATACCCCTGCTCCTGCCATTACCAATGCAATTTATAATGCAACTGGATTGAATTTCCGTTCTCTGCCCATTACATCAGAACAAATTGCAATGGGATTGCTTAAAAAACAAACTAATGGCTAAGAAAAAGTACCAATACAGTTTTAAACTGCATTGGTACTTTTTGTTTTAGTTGGATTGTCCTGGTTGATAGCTGGATGCTTTGGGTGGGGTGATACCTTTTTTGACAGTGTGATAATAGCTATAACTCATGGGGTTATCTTCGCTGAACACTTCTGCATCTTGTACTTCGCCAATAAACAAAATGTGGGTTCCTACATCCACCTGCTGCACTACCTTGCAAGTAAACCCTGCTGCAGCACCTTCAGAAACATACGGGCAGCCATTGCTGTCTGTTTTTTCATCAAAGTCTTCAAACTTATTCAATTCGTTGCTGCTGCGATAGCCAAACTGTGCAATCAAGGTCATGGGAGCTTCTTCTGTCAAAGCCACAGCATGAAATACTCCTGATTTTTGCAAAACCTGCGCAGTCACATTCTGCTTGTTGATTGCTACCATCACCTGACATGGGCTATTAGTTACCTGTGTTACCGTGTTGACCACGCAGCCAGCTTTTTCTTCTTCGTGAACGGTACTGATAATATACAGCCCACAAGTCAATTTTTGAAACGCTCTTGAATCCATTGTTTTTCCTCCTAAATTTAATTTTATTTTTCAAGCGACATTGTTTTGATGTTTTTCACCAACTCTTTCGCTTTTTGTACATTCATTCCAGAATATAGTACACCATCCAACAACAGGTTTGGACCTTTTCCGCATTGTTTTAAACAATTTTGTGTACAGAATAAAACAGTTCTATCTTGTGAAAAGCCTTCCTTGTCTACTGCCAATTCTTTCTGTAATGTAGAAATCACCTCATGTGAATTTTGCATGCTGCATCTTTGCCCTGTGCAGACAATGAGGCGATGTTCATACGCTGCACTTTGCAAGCTGGGAAACCGCTGCACCAGCAAACCAATAACCGCCGGCTTTGTTCCAACTGCTTTTGCTGCTTGCTCCTGCACCCCTTTGGGCACACAACCTAAACGGTCTTGAATTTCACGCAGCATTGCAACGATGTTATCTTGTTGTGAGGGATTTGGTTTTTGTGAATAATAGGTTAAAATTTCTAACAGTTCTTGCTCTTGATTCACCGAAACTCTCCTTTTTGATAAAATGTATCATTTTCTATATCTTATCATTATTCAATCAAAAAGGAAAGACCTTTTTCTTTAAAAATTATAAAATATAAAAAATAATAGACACTTCTACACAAAAACAAAGAAGTGTCTATTGGTTTTATTCTGTTACAGTTGCAATTTGCCTAATATGGCCCATTTTACAAACCGGCTTATATACAACTTGTGCAATGGTGAAATCTACCAGATTATGAACCAAAGTTCCCAGTCCTACCAACACAAAAACACTGATTAAAAATCCTTTTTGATAGTTTGCTGCTGGCAAAGAATTGGAAATATAAAACGGGATAACTGCAAGAACTTCCATTGCTCCGTGCAACACACCTGTTGCCAATCCAAACATCCGCTTGCCTTTTTTGCTTTTTAACAGGTCTGGATTTTTTTGAAGCCACAATGCACCTGCCAAAACAAATACAATCTGACTAGCGGCACGCATCACCACAACAGGCGGCATTCCTGTCAATTGGAACCCTAATGTTGTACCAAACCACACAACCACCGAAATTTTAGGAGAAATAAACATTGCTAAAAACAAAGCTACATGGCTTGCTAATGTAAAGCTGGCGGGCTCAATGGTAATCTTGGGGCTAACCATTGGAATGATGATTCCCAAAGCACACAGCATTGCAGATGTTACCATTTTAAAGATACGATCATTCTGACGCATATAAAAACTCCCTCTAACTTGTTATATGTCAAGACACATAACAAGTATATAGATTTTTTATTATTTTGTCAACTTTTTGTCCATGATTCTGTGGTATTTTCCTATTTGTTTTTTAAAAACATAAATAAGACTGCGACAAACAGCCAGCTTGTAGTACAATACACTAATTACTCATGTTAAATGATGAAAAAGTTTGAAATGAACGACAAGGGTATTATTAAGCATTGAGAAACAATTTGTTAAATAGTGTCTACACAAGTTCAAGCCAAAACAGCACACCAAATAGCAATGCAAC
>JAHHUF010000168.1 GCA_020024115.1 Anaerofilum sp. | reverse complement strand
ACCCAAATAAAAATGCTAAATCGAGATAAATCACTGAAAGATTGATATATGTAAAAAATTTAGAATAAAAACCACCTTGTTTCCATGGAGGCACTGCACAAAGCCCCTCAATCATACCAATTGCCCACCGTTTTCGTTGGTTGTATAATCCATTTAAAGTTGTGGGAACTGTTGTATACCCTACTGCTGCTGGTTCATAGGTTGATGTTTTGCCTTTTTCCAGTAGTTCATAGGTCAAAACAATATCTTCCCCCATTACATTTTTCCAGCCACCAATATCACGGATTTCTTTTGTTTTGTATGCACTAAAAGCCCCTTGTGCAACCAATGTGCTGTTATAGGCTCCTTGGAAACGCTTTACTGCCGCAATGCTGAGAAAATAATCATAGTTCTGAATTTTTGTTACAAAAGATTGATTTGTATTTTTCACAAACAAGTTTGCTGCAACACAAGCACTTTTTCTGCAAACGATATGGTTCATAATTTTCTGAACTGCATCTTCTTCCAAATAAGTGTCAGCATCTACTGTGATAAAATACGGAGTGCAAACCATAGACAATCCATGATTTAAGGCATTTGCTTTGCCCACCTTATCACAATATGTGTATTCAACCGAACAGCCAGAACATTGCTTTTGCAATTGCTGCACCACTTCTTTTGTGCCATCTTTTGAGGCGTTATCCACAACAATCAATCGAATATGCCCCAAATATTTTTGGTTGCAAATCGCTTTGATTGCTTTTGCAATGGTACATTCTTCATTGTGTGCACACATAATAATTGTGGCATTTTGATTTGTGTTTGGGTAGTGTTTTAATTTCCAATGCAGTATATTTGAAAAAAACATCATACTCATTAAAAATCCTGGCAGCAATGCAATACCAATAATCAACCACCAAACATAAATATTAGACACACTATCCGGGATAGCGTATGCCCAAAAAACCGCAAAAAATGTAGATACCATAAGCCAAACTAGACCAAACAGACCTGACAAAAGAAATTTTCGTTTCATTTTATCACCCCTTTTTTCTATCACTATATGTTTTGATAGAAAGAAAGGGTGATGGCACAGTTCTATTTGCACTCAATTGATTTTCTTTTATTTTGAACGAATTTCAATATTTGTCTATCAATTGTTTTCATATCTTTTATTTTTAAAGCAATATACAAAATTTGAACTTTAGAAATTTCTTTCATAAGAACAAATGCAACAGACTGTCCCCATCAGCATACATTGTCAGAAGTAATGCGACACAGCAGCTTAACAAAACCAAAAGAAATATCTTTGAAAAAGACTGCATTGTGATGTGTACTTTTTACAGCCCCTTATTCTGTCTGACAAAAAGGCGCAATTGAAATGGAAGCATCCCCCATCTGTCGTTTTTTGGCTTTTAACACAACGGTTCGGGACGAAACGGTTTCAGTTCCGAACAGTTTCGGATATAGATGCCTGCAATGGTACGCAGCTCATTTTGAAGATTCTCTGAGGGGGCAAAAACAGCCCTCACACGCTGATGTATTTGGCGGGTGGTTCAGGAAATCCCTCTGGCTGGTTTCGCCATGTATTAGCTATGGAGAAAGATTATCGTACTTTGCTGTGCGACTACCTTTTGGGTGTGGATAAAATGGAATCTATGGTGCATTTGATTGCCAAGCTGGTGACCGCTTTGCAGATTGAAAAGGCAGTCTGGATTGATGCCTTTAGGGGAGGATATGCAGCCCAGTTGCTAACAAAATTTTACCCTGAAAAAACAGATGCACAGGTATTATATGCAACCAGTTGTTTAACAAAAGAAGGAATTGAAAGTCTGAAAAAACAATACAAAGGGATGAAACTCGTTTTATGGGCACTGTACCATCTCCCCTATGGGCTTTTGAAATTTTTATTGATAAAGCCGTACCCTATTGATTCTGCCCCATCATGACAAAGCCTTTACTACTGAAATGCAGCAGGATTTAATGCAAACAATGCAAGGGGCAAAAGTAGAATGGATAGATGGCGGACATTTAGCAACACTCACCTATGCAGAGGAATATGCAAAACGAACAGATGCCTTTTTGAAAGAACTTGATAAACAGAAACAAGAGTATAAGCCTGTTAAGAGGAAAAAACTACTTTTCACATCGGGAAAGGTGGCTTTTACGATGTCTGTTATCCTTATACCGTTGCAATGACAAGAACAGGATACTAAGGTTGTATCTGAAAATCCAAAATTTTCTTCTTTTTTCAACAAATAATATTTGCTATGTTAAAATGTTCAAATTTCTGCATTTGGGGGATTGTATTTACTAATTTTTTAATTTTTAGATGCACCTATAATAAAAAGGAATACGGTGTAACCCAAACGGACTATACCATATTCCATACATTTCAACTGTCTTTAACCATCTTTTACTAAATAGTGTATACACGAGTAATGTGATATAATAGGAACATCAGGACAGAAA
>JAHHUF010000167.1 GCA_020024115.1 Anaerofilum sp. | reverse complement strand
AATCAATACTTTTTCTATTTCGCTATGCAGTTCATTTTCGAAAGATTTTATATCTGCAATATATATATTCCAAAACTCTCACGATTCTGCCCCATGCCAGCCTCTGATTTTTCTTTTACAGAATACACACACATTTGTTTGATTTCAAACTCAATTGCCCCTGTTTCTTCTTTCAGTTCTCTTTTGGCTGCTTGCAAAATAGTTTCCCCATCTTCTCGATGTCCACCGGGAATTTCGTAGGTGTCGCTATCTTTGTGTTTGCAAAAGACCCATTTTCGGTTGGTTCTCGCAATAATTACAGCAAATTTCAGTTTTTCATCATCAACTTGATTGTAAAAACTCACTTCTATCATAGGCAAAATTCTCCTTGATTGTCCAACCTGTTTTTAATATAGCATACAAATAGCTTATTGACAACAAAAAACGATGCCCCCTTATTCAAAAGTTGACATCGTTTTTATCAATTATCCAATGGGAAAAGTTTCTCCATGATAGCGCTGACGGTTTGCACCATATTCCAAAGTTGGCTTTCCACCCTCTACGGTATCCTTATCAATGGTTACCTTAACAATGGTTGTATCGCTTGGAATTTCATACATAATAGGAATCAGGACATTTTCCATGATTCTGCGCAATCCACGGGCTCCACTCTTTTGTTGAAGTGCCTTTGATGCAATTTCGTGCAATGCTTCATCAGTAAACTCAATTTCTACATTGTCCATCTTAAACAATGCTTCGTACTGACGCAGCAAGCTATTTTTTGGCTCTTTTAGAACACGAATCAAGGATGCTTCGTCCAACTGATTCAAAACAGTTACAACAGGCAAGCGTCCAATTAGTTCCGGAATCAAACCAAATTTCACCAAATCGTCAGGTTCAACCTTACGCAGCAAATCCTGACGAGCCTTTTCGTGGTCTTCTTTCAACTTGCTTCCAAATCCCAACGAAGAAGTATCGGTACGGCGTTGAATGTGCTTTTCCAACCCATCAAATGCACCACCGCAGATAAACAGAATATTCTTTGTGTTAATCTGGATAAACTCTTGCTGTGGGTGTTTTCTTCCGCCCTGTGGGGGAACATTGCTCACAGTGCCTTCAATAATTTTCAGCAATGCTTGCTGCACACCTTCACCACCTACATCACGAGTGATGGAGGGATTTTCGCTTTTGCGGGTGATTTTATCAATCTCATCCACATAAATAATGCCTGTTTCAGCACGAGCAATATCAAAATCCGCTGCCTGAATCAATTTTAGCAAAATGTTTTCAACATCTTCGCCCACATAGCCTGCCTCGGTCAAGGTGGTTGCGTCTGCAATTGCAAAAGGAACATTCAGCATTTTTGCCAATGTTTGTGCCAACAGAGTTTTACCAACACCTGAGGGCCCCAGCAAAAGTACATTGCTTTTTTGCAAATCTACGCCGTTATCTTGTCCATTCAAAATACGCTTATAGTGGTTATATACCGAAACTGCCAAAACAGTTTTTGCATCATCTTGTCCAATTACATACTGGTCAAGTCCGTCTTTAATTTCTTTTGGGGTAAGAATATTGATGGTTTCATTAGACTGTTCCGCTGGTTTTTGACGGCGCTGACGCTGTGCTGGAGGAGCTTCTTCATCCAGCAACGAGGAGCACAGCTCAATACATTCATTGCAAATGTTAACACCAGGGCCAATAATCATGCGTTCCACATCATCTTGGCTTTTGCCGCAGAAACTGCAAACCAAAGGTTTATCTTTACCGCCATTCTGTGTTGTGTTTGCCATTGGCTTCCATCCTTATCGTTTTTCAATTACTGTATCAATCAAACCATATTCCATAGCCTGCTGTGCAGTCAGGAAATTATCACGCTCAGTATCCAAAGCAATCTGCTCAATGGTCTGTCCGGTATAATCAGACAGCATTCTGTTCAAACGCTCTTTTGTGCGGACAATATGGTCAGCATGAATTTTAATATCAGTTGCCTGTCCTTTCAATCCACCCATCAAAGGCTGATGAATCATAATTTCGCTGTTTGGCAGAGCCATACGCTTGCCCTTTGTGCCGCTTGCCAGCAAAAATGCACCCATAGATGCAGCCATACCCATGCAGATGGTTGAAACATCGCATTTGATATACTTCATAGTATCATGGATTGCCAAACCTGCACTGATAGAACCACCGGGGCTGTTGATATACAAGCTGATGTCCTTTTCAGGGTCTTGCCCTTCCAAATACAAAAGCTGTGCAACAACCAAACTTGCGGTTGCATCGTTTACCTCATCCGAAAGCATAATAATGCGGTCGTTGAGCAAACGAGAGAAAATATCATACGAACGCTCACCTCGAGCAGTTTGTTCTACAACATAAGGTACCAAACCCATAAAAAAGTCACTCCTTGTAAAAAAATGTCTAAACCTGCCGATGTATAAATGACCGATACGAACAGAATGCCGTATCGGTCATTTTTACAAAAGCCAGCTTATGTAAGC
>JAHHUF010000166.1 GCA_020024115.1 Anaerofilum sp. | reverse complement strand
ATGAAGAACAGTATGAATTGCTTATTGCAAGTAAGGCTCTTGCATTACTGTCCAGTATGCGAGCTGAAAATCCAAAACTGGCAGGCTAAAGCAGCCTGCCTAAATTTGAAAAGAAGGAGCAATAACAATGAAGTTAATTATCGAAGGCAAACAAAAAGAAATAATTGCCCTTTTAGTAGCAGTAAAAAGGCAGCTGATTGGTGAACTTATAGAATTAACCGATAAAGCCTTAGCTGAAAAGGTTGTTCATCAGATTGAAAATTTAAAAGACCAGACTGAACCATCGATTTGGCTGTGATTTCCACAGCCATCCAAAAGGAATTAAAGCAATCTTGAATTTTTAGTATCTTAGAATCTTAGTGTTTTAGTACCAAAAACCTTAAAATTAAAACACTAAAAATTTTACTTTCATAAATACATGAGGAAAATATGCTTTCAAGTAGGATAAAATCTGAAATGCAAAAAGAAAATATCAGTTGCTCAGAACTTGCAAACAAGCTGGGGCTTTCTATATTTGCCCTTTCAAGGCGGCTCAATGGCATTACACCCTGGCGATGGTCTGAGGCGGTTGATGTAGCAAAGATTTTGCAGATTCCACCACAGGAATGGGAGGAGTTTTTTGAAGATGAGACAGTATTTGATTAAATTTACTTATTTGATGAATGGCAACCATTTTGCCGAACAGGATACTGTTTTTGCTGAAACCCCAAAACAAGCAGTAGAAAAAATTAAGCAACGGTATTCTGTTCAAAACATCGATATTGAGTCAGTACATGAGTCTGTTGGATTCCAATGGGGATATGTGTCACCATTCTGGTGGGAAGAGTAATTAAAAACTTAAAATTGAAAATTTTGCGGGCGAAAGCGAAAAAACTTCACCCGCTTTTTGACATATCAAAATATAGAAGAAGAGGTGCTGGGTGTGGACATTTTTAAAAAGAAGTTCAAAAACGGATTTACGACTGTTGGGAACGATGTGTTTAAAGCAGGACTTTCTGCAAAAGCAATTGGTATTTTATGCACTATGTTTTCTTTGCCTGATGATTGGAAGTTCTCAGAAGTTGGACTGATATCCATATTTCAAAAAGATGGACAAACCTCTATCCGAAGTGGGTTGAAAGAACTTGAAGAAAAAGGCTTCTTGAAAAGAACTAGAATTCGGGAAAAAGGAAAGATTGTTGGAGTAGAATGGTTAATTGCTGATAGTCCGGAATTCAAAGAACCATGCGACGATTTACCACTCTTTGAAAATCCAAGTGTGGCAAATCAACCACAATTAAATAAAAATAAACAAAATAAAAATAAACAAAATAAATATAACCCCTATAATCCCCTAAAAGGGGATGTTGGTGAGAGCAAAAAGCGAGAAAATAAATCTAAGCTAACCAGCCCTAATCAAAGATGCCCACAAAAGCGAGACAGACAGGATAGTCATGTCCAAGAGTTGCTACAAGCGTATGCCCAAGATGCACAAACGCTGGACAAGCTAAATGAATGGCTTAAAGTCCGTGAAGAAAAGAAAGTGCCAGCCACTGCTACATCAATCCAGAAGAATCTAGAGCAGTTAGAACGCACAGCCAAACAAAGTGGATTGTCTGTGAATAATTACCTTGACCAAATCATTATGCGTGGATGGGCAGGTTTTTTCCCCATACCTCAAACCCATTCCCTGCACCCCAAAACATGGGGAGAGCGTTTAGGGGAGAGCGAGCCACTGCATGCAGGAAAACTTGACCACATGGCCAAAAGAAACCGTCCGCTTGTGTTTATTCAGCAGACATAAGGTGTACATAGAGAAAACAGAATAGCGGTTGATACAAAAGCGAACAACAAACAGATTACGCAGAAACAGGCTATTTTTAGCGTGTACAGTATTTTTTTAATAGCTTCAGTATTTCTGTTATGTTTGCAAGTAAAAATTGATTTTAAGGGCATTTCTGCAGTTGTAATACGATTTGCAATTTATCACTAAAAGAAATTTCGCAAAAAGAAAGGAAAGAAACAATGGAAAATGAAATCGAAAACTATGAAGCGGCAGTCAGAGCATTTGAAAGCTACTGCGAAGAACGAAAACTGGGATGGTATCTTGATACAGAGCATTA
Organism: Anaerofilum sp.; assembly: GCA_020024115.1. GTDB lineage: Bacteria > Bacillota > Clostridia > Oscillospirales > Ruminococcaceae > Anaerofilum. Next base: position 391 of record JAHHUF010000166.1, on the reverse strand, counting down.
TCCTATATGCGTAACTGTATACCAAAGCGGAGAATTTGGACAAGTAAAAGGGCAGCTGTCTATGGAGCAGCAGAAAAAGCAAGAGGAAATCCCCTGCTGTATATGGACTTTTGTGGGTGGTGGAATTGTATTACTCCCTCAAAACAACTGGGTTATGGAAGATAAAAGTATGACCCGCTTAAAAAATCTAGCCAAAAAGATTGAGCATACATTTTTGCAGCAATTTTTTGCAAAAGCAATGTGTGGAGGATTTGAATGAGCAAAGTATATCAACCGAAAATCAGCGAAGATGCTGAACAGGCAAATGTGATTCGTTGGGCAAGCTATCAGGAAAACGCATGGCCGAAACTTAAAAATCTTTTCCATGTCCCCCACGAAGGCAAGCGTGGAC
>JAHHUF010000165.1 GCA_020024115.1 Anaerofilum sp. | reverse complement strand
GTATTGCCTTTGTTTTTCGTTTTCTCTTTACACCGTTTGACAAAAAGAGTAAAATAAAAGTAGTTTTTGAGGGAATTTCCCTCTTATTTTATTGTATGGAGGATTTATATGGATACATTCTATAAGAATATCAACCAACAAATGGCAGCATTAACCGAAGATTGTCCTTCTCTCATTTCCGCTTTATCCAACGCAGCAGCGTTGCTTTATCACGCTCTACCTAACATCAACTGGGCAGGATTCTATCTTGCAAAAGGCAGCAATTTATTGCTGGGGCCATTCGGAGGAAACCCTGCTTGTACCCAAATCCCTTTTGGAAAAGGTGTTTGTGGAACAGCTGCACAAACACGAAACACATTAGTTGTGCCTGATGTACATTTATTTGAGGGGCATATTGCTTGTGATGGTGCAAGCGAAAGCGAAATTGTAATTCCCTTAATTCACAACAACCAAATTGTGGGTGTATTGGATATTGACAGCCCCATTAAAAACCGATTCTCTGACAGTGATAAAATTGGTTTGGAAGAAACAGCACAACTGTTGTCTGCTTTGACATTATGGGACTCTTTCTCGGTTTGTTAAGGGGGCGAGTGATTGATGTCCGTTTCCGACTTACTGTTTTCACCAAAGCAAATACTGGGCAAGCACCCTGCACAAGGGGAAATTCCAGACGGTTCAGACCTGCTTAAAAAAGCATTTGCAGTTGCATGGCCAAGTACCGTTGAGTCCTTTTTGGTTGCATTGGTAGGCATGGTAGATACCATTATGGTTTCCAGTCTGGGTGCGTATGCCATTGCCGCAATCGGTTTGACCAATCAACCAAAATTCATTGCTCTTGCGGTATTTATGTCGTTAAATGTTGCTGTCAGTGCTTTGGTTGCACGACGAAAAGGAGAAAACGACCGTGAGGGTGCCAACCGTATTTTAATGCAGGCAGTTTTAATTACCATCCTATTGATTGTGATAATTACTGTGTTGATTCAAATCTTTGCTGACCCCATCATTCACATGGTTGGCAGTCAAGCTGACACACACGCTGCTGCTGTTGGCTATTTTCGCATTATTATGGGCGGACTCTGCTTTACTGCCTTGAATATGGTGCTTTGTGCTGCCCAGCGAGGAATCGGAAACACCAAAATCGCAATGAAAACAAATATTGTTTCCAACTTGGTCAATGTTTGCTTGAACTACATTTTAATTAACGGAAAATTCGGCTTTCCTGCATTGGGTATTTATGGTGCTGCGATTGCAACCGTATGCGGAACTGCCGTTGGGCTTTGTATGAGCCTCAGCACCGTGCTACATTCGGGAAATTATCTCTATTTAACCTTAGACAAAAGCTATTTCCACTTTGACAAACAAACGCTTGCATCCATTATCAATATTGGTTCTTCTTCTTTGGCAGAGCAGGTGTTTTTGCGGTTTGGATTTTTGATGTATACGATTTTGGTTGCTCATTTGGGCACAAACGCACTGGCAGCCCATCAAATCGGAATGAATATCATCACCATCAGTTTTGCCTGTGGTGATGGGCTTTCGGTGGCTGCGGTGGCTCTTGTTGGGCAAAGTCTGGGTGCAAAGCGTCCTGACCTTGCCAAAATTTATGGCGGCATCTATCAGCGATTGGGTGTCTTCTGTTCCTGTTTGGTTGCAATTGTCTATTTTATCTGGGGAAAACAGATTTTTGGGTTGTTTTCACAAGAAGCCGAAATCCTTACCTATGGTAATTTTATTATGAATATGGTTTCGGTGATTGTATTTTTGCAAATTGCTCAGGTTATCTTCTCAGGTTGTCTGCGTGGTTCTGGTGATACCAAATATGTTGCTATGGTTTCTTTAATCAGTGTTGCCATCATTCGTCCTACATTGGGCTGGATATTTATCTATGTCATTAACACCGGTTTGTGGGGTGCATGGGTTGGACTGCTGATTGACCAATTTCTCCGCCTGCTGCTCAACTTTCTTAGATTCCGCAGCGGAAAATGGATGGACATTAAAATTTAATCTTTTATCGCAAAAAATAAAGCCCTATTGTCTGACAATAGGGCAATTTTGTTTGTATTGACACTTTATTCAAGAGTAAATCAGCCACTTTTTTCTATCTTGGTTGCCACCAGTGAACTGTCTATATCATCCAAATCCCCGGTATAGGTGACAGTTACTTTATCTCCTACATTTGCATCACAAGTAGTTTTATCCAAATTAAAGATATAAGAGTTTTTTCCATCTTCTGAAGCAATGATAACCATAAAATCTTTCTTTTCTTCCAGCACACCTGTATAAGTTGTGCCATCTGCTGAACCTTGTGGTTTGTCTTTGCTGCATGCAGTCAAAACATTAAAGAGCAACAGAGTTGTAAGTAGAAATACTGCAAGTTTTTTCATAAAATATCCTCCTATCATACAAATATTGTATTTCTTTGATTTTCATAATACTCCCATACTATTTATTTTCAATGAACTATCTGTAAATTTTTTTAACAAAAAAGAGTCTGCTGCACCAATTCCCAACAGTAAACCTTTCTTGTTGAATGTTACGGGTTATCTGAAAAGTCAAAATTTTCGTCTTTTTCTGCAATAAACACTATCTTCTGA
>JAHHUF010000164.1 GCA_020024115.1 Anaerofilum sp. | reverse complement strand
TATTTTACCACATTCGGCACCATTCGTCACTTTTTACTTTTCAGAAACGCCCTAGCTAAAAGAAAACACAGAGCAGATATTTTCTGTTCTGTGTTTTTCTTTCCAAGTGGTTAATTTTTTAAACAAAAAGTTAATTAAGGTTCAATTGAAGGGCTAAAATAGGGCTGTTATACTATAAGTACAAGAAATTTTGCGGATATTCAAGGGAGAAACTGAAATGAAGATAAATGAAATTATCAAACAGCGTCGTCTTGAAAATAATCTAACACAAGAACAAATTGCAGAAAGGTTGGGTGTCACCACCGGCGGTAAATAAATGGGAAAAAGGAATTTCTTATCCAGATATTACATTGCTTCCGGCATTGGCAAGATTGCTGGGAACCGATTTGAATACATTGCTTTCTTTTAAAGAGGATTTAACCAAACAAGAAGTGGCTTTGTTTTTGAATGAACTTGCGGAAACCATCCAGAAAAAAGGCTTTCAGACCGCTTATGATGCTGCAATGGAAAAGATAAAAGAATACCCCTCTTGTGACCTGATTTTGCTGAATACAGTAGTGTCTTTGGAGGGAGGGCTGATGTTTGCCAAGGATGCAAAAGAGAAAAAAGAAGAATTTCAGCAGGCAATTGAGCAGCTTTATCAGCGTGCAGTTTGCAGCCAAAATGACGAAATTCGCAATCAGGCACAATCTATTTTAATTGGAAAATTTATGCAGCGAAAAGAATATGATAAAGCGGAAGAATTGCTGAAATTGCTGCCATCAAAAAGCTTTGTTGATACAAAACAGATAGAAGTCAATTTGATGATTGCTCGTGGACGATTGAAAGCAGCCGCAAAAAAAGAGGAAGAAAAACTGCTGTCAGCAACCAATGAAGTTCACTGTATTTTGATGACACTGATGGAAATTGCTATCAAAGAAAACAGAATGGAAGATGCAGAATATATTGCAAATGTTTCAAAAAATGGAGCAAAGCTGTTTGATTTGTGGGAATATCATTCCTATGTAGCACATTTTCAGTTGTATTCAAATTGCAAAAAACCTGTCAAGTGCTTGAAAATTTTGCTGCCAATCCTGAAATCCCTCACAAAAAAATGGGAGATTCAAAAATCACCCTTGTATCTGCATATTCAAGCAAAGGAAATTGATGAACAATTTGGAACAACAATACAGAAAGCAGTCATTCAAGCTGTCTGTAATGACCAAAAATACAATTTTTTAAAAGACAGCAAAGAACTGGATGAGATAATACAAGAAATTGCTTTAGAAAAATAAAGTGAAGTTTGTACAAATCCTACAAAAAATTTTGAAAATTTTATTTTAAAGAAATCAATGCCAATGATAAGCGGTTTGTCCTTGTATAAATTGCACAAACGGAATAATTTTTATTTCACATTACCCCTCAAACTTCAAAAAAACTTTTTTATAATTGGCGATATTGTACAAAAGGCATAAAAGAAACGAGCAAAAGCACCAATAATACCTGCATTGTTGCCCAGTTGAGCAGCTATGATTTTTGCGTTTTTTGGAATAAACCAATGGTGCAACCGCTGTTTTTAAGGGAATTATCAAAGCGTCTCTGGCACCGCTTAGACCACCACCAATGCAGACAACTTCCGGCTGGAATAAGTTGATGATATTTGCGGTTCCTTCTGCCAGATAGTGAATAAATTCTTGCAGCACCGAAATTGCCAGCGTATCATTTGCCTGTACAGCATCAAAAATACTCTTTCCTGTAACAGCGTTCAAATTTCTGGAACAGAATTGATACATTGCAGACTGAGAGTTTTGTTTTAACCGGTTTTTGGCTTGTTCAATTAAGACAGTGGCAGAGGCATACAGTTCAAAGCATCCTTTTCTTCCACAGTTGCAGGCTTTGCCATTGTATTCAATTACCATGTGTCCAAATTCTCCGGCAGCATAGTTAAAGCCATCAAGTAAAGTTCCGTTGAGAATCACAGCCCCACCAATGCCTGTTCCCAATGTTATCATCACCATAGAGGATGCACCTTGTCCAGCACCTGCAACATATTCTCCCCCTGCAGCCGCCTTTGCATCATTGCAGGCGGAAAGTGGAAAATCGAAGTGTTTTTGCAGTATAGAAGTAAAAGGAACTTGCACAAAATTGAGGTTGTTGGCATATTCTACTACCCCATTGTTCGGGTTGATTGTGCCAGGAATCCCGATTCCTGCTGCATCCACATTGCCAACAGAAATATCACAGTTACAAAGAACTTTATGGACAAAATCGGCAATATTTTTTGCAAGTTGCTCCAGCGGCTTAGGAAGATTTGTGGGAACAGAAGCAGAATGAATTATTTTTTTGTTTTGGTCAAGAATACCAACTGCAATGTTGGTTCCACCCAAATCAATGCCAATATGATACATATATCTTCATCCTTTTATGTTTATTCATACAATAATGCTGACAATTTTTATTGAGATGATACAGAAATGTTTCAATATAAAGTATGATATATTTTAACAATGTTTTTTGCGACTGAAAAAGATGAAAAAACGGTTTTTCTTTTAAATAGTGTATACACGAGTAATGTGGTATAATAGGAACATCAGGACAGAAAGAGGTGATCCTATGAGCAACGAACAGCAA
>JAHHUF010000163.1 GCA_020024115.1 Anaerofilum sp. | reverse complement strand
TTTACGCATCTAGGTTTGACGGTAACGCAAGTGGTTTTATTATAAAAGCTCAAACTTGGTGTGACGGTTTGCTCTTAATGGTATTTTTCAAACTATCATACCAGTTCATCAATGTACATTCCATCAGAGGAAGGTATTTTTTCTTTCTCTTTGGTTTGTTCATTGGCCGACAGTGAATCTGCATTATCCGCTTTCTTTCTTTGAAGCTCTCGTATCTGTTTTTCAATTTCCTGAATACGCTTTTCTATCTTTTTAGCCTGTTCCTGATCTTTTCGCTGTACAGCCTTTTGTTTTTCAGTATTCAGTTTCTGGAGATCACGCTCAAGTGCTTGAATTTTCATATCTGTATTTTTTGATTGCGGATTTGGCTTCCAGTTCCCAACATTTTGGTTTGCATTGATCCCTGAAATGCTCATTGATACCACCTCCTGTTTTTAGTATACTTGCAACATCATATAAAACAAGAGGTTTGACATGAGATGTCTTTTTATTGTTGCGAAATGAGCAGTAAAATATCCAAAGAAAATTTGCCTCCACCTATTTCAATATCAAGTGTTCCTGAATGATTTTTGACAACTGTACGAAGGTTAGACAGACCGACACCTTCAATAATAGATGACAAAGATCTCAAGCAGGAGTTCTCTATACGAAGGTACAGGAAGTTTCCTTTTTGTGTTCCATTGATACGAAGATACCTCTCATCTTCAGGAATGGCTTCTACCGCTTGACTGGCATTATCAACTGCGTTTCCAAAAATGATACACCATTCAATATCTGTAATAGTAGAAACAGCTGGTGTTTTTAAGTCACACTGAATTTCAACATCTTTCTGAGCTACCATAGAGAGTTTGCTTTTTAGAAGCACATCTACCGTGGCGTTTCCTGTTCGTACAGGATAATCAATCTTATGAGATGATTTCTCTAAATCCGCTAAATATCTGGTGGCTTCTTCGACCTTCTGTTGACTTAATAGTTCTTGCAGCAGTAAAAAATGATTTTTAATATCATGTTGTAAGGAGCAAAGTTGCCGTTCATGGTTCTGTATCTCTCGCACATATCCAGCTTGTTCCACTAACTGATGCACCAAGAGTTTATTTTCTTCTTCAATAGAAATCGTTCTTTCCAATCGACGGAAGAGAAGAAGAATCGAAAGGAATGTCATTCCAGCTAAAATCTGTAAAATCAGAATGGGCGCTGTTTGAATTTGTGGATAAATTAAACCACCAGTAGGTGACCAGATGATTGAGTCACCATAAATAACATTGGTAATGACCTGTTCGGATAAAAGAATAAACAAAAAGGGGCAAGTTACAATGAGCAATATCTGATGATATAGATACTGTAAATTTGGACGGAACAATTTGGAAATGCCCAACAAAGAAAGATAAAGCAACCCACAAGAGAAAATTACCATACCTAAATCAAGAAATTGCAAAATCAAAATATATTTTGAAGCAATCTCTTTTGCAAACCAATAACCAATCGTTCCTGCTACTCCGTTTGACCAAAAGACTATAGACAAGAGCAATACAGAAATCAAGATAGTGTGTTTCCAAATGATTTTCGAGTTGAAAATTCCATAAAGGGACAAAAATAGGAAACCAATAAGAAAGACCAAAAGTTGTGATGGTAATATTTCATTTAGAACAACCCATGGTAATACCCACATAAATGCAAAACTTAAATTGAAAGTTTTATAACTAAGTCGGGAGGAAAAATAAAGCAAAATAAAAAAACGCACCGCATTTCCACCCAAGCCGCATAAAAAAGCATACATTATTTTCGGTTTCTCCTTTTCATATATTGAAGCATATATCCCATAAATTCCTTTTGTCTTAAACGAGAAACAGGGATATGTTCTGAATTTTCTAATACAATCTCACCGTTTGAGTAGCTCATGACAAAGTCCAGATTTACAAAATAGCTTCTGTGGCATCGGTAAAACCGAGAATCAAGCTGATTTCCCAGATCTTCGATTTTTCCATAGTAATTGATCACTTCATGTGCGGTATGTATGTATATGATGCGATTGATTACCTCACAGTAAAAAATCGATTGAAGTTTAATTGATTTGCACCACTGATTTGTTTGAATAAATAAGCAGTTCTTATCCTCGGCTCTCTTTTTTTGTATTATGCGCAGTAATACAGAATGAAGTTTTATCTCATCGATTGGTTTGCATAAAAAGTCCTCCGCCTCAAGACGGAATACATCAAAAACATACTCTGGAAAAGATGAGATAAATATAATCGAGCAATTATTTCCTTGTAGCCGCAGTTCCTGTGCAAATTCCAATCCATTTTGGGTAGGCATTTTAATATCTAAAAAAATCACATCAAACGGATTTTCTGATCTACGCAAATCATCTGTATTGGTGTATGTGTGTAAGGTAAATGTTTCGTTCATATCATCCAATGCGTTTATGACCTTCTCCTGTAAAAGGTCGCAAAAAATTTTCCCATCATCACAAATTGCAATTTTTAGCACAGAATCACCTCCTCAAAGATAGATATATTCTTGATTATACTTTCTATTTTGGGTTCATTCAACTTCAAAGTTGTTTGCAGCAATACCCGTGTTAATACACACAGGCAAAATGCTTGTTGAGGGCAGCCTCCAAAACCCCTTTGAACACAGAATTTCATTCTGTGGCTGCGCATCCTTTGGACGTTTTTAGCCGGACACAATACAGTTCTAAGCATTGCTTTTTCAACATCTATTTTAGAT
>JAHHUF010000162.1 GCA_020024115.1 Anaerofilum sp. | reverse complement strand
CAATAAAAATCATACAAATAGATGGAAGGGGTTGGAATCTTGAATCAAAATCGGTGCGAATTGGCAGAAAGGGTGGAGAGAAAGCTAAAAAAAGAATTTATTCGCCAAAGAGAACAAGAAGAACGCAGCCACTCCTCCTATGAAAAGGAATTGATTGTTTTGGAGTGTGTCCGCAGAGGAAACTACAAAGCATTGGAACAGCCAGAACAATATAAAGATGAAGAAAACCGAATCGGGACAATGTCCTTGCATCCATTGTGTCAAAAAGTCTATGAATTTATCACCACTGCAACATTGGTAACACGGTTTGCAGTGGAAGGTGGTTTGGATTTGGAAACAGCGTATACCTTGAAGGAGTTGTATATTCAGCAGGCGGACACCTTGCAGGATACCGACGAAATAGAATCTCTCAGACAAACAATGACATGGGATTTTGCACGCAAAGTATCCCAAAAACGCAGCTATGGGAAAGTGTATTCCAAGCAGGTAAGCAAAGCAATGGACTATCTTTTGAAGCATCTGCATTGTCCAATCACATTGGACAGCGTTGCGAATCATTGCAGGGTTACACCACAGTATCTTTGTACCACGTTTGAAAAGAAACAGGCAGCACAATCGGAACTTTTATTCGCAAAGAGCGCATAGATGAAGCCTGTGTGCTGCTGAGCTGTTCAAAGATGTCAGGTGCAGAGATTTGCAATTGTGTGGGTTTTGGCACACAGAGCTATTTTATCCAAATATTTAAACGGGAGATGGGCTGCACACCCAACCAATACCGAAAACAGTATTTTCGGAAACAATGGAACAAAGACCGAATTTTGGAGGAAAAAATCCATGAAACTTGAATTTATACCAGTAGATGAATCCATAAAAGAACAAGTATTATCACTGCACGGAGCAAAAGGGCAGGAGGGATATGTGGAAAGTGTGGCACAATGCCTAAAAGAAGCCCAAGCCCGTGCAGATTGGCGACCTGTGGGAATTTTTGCACAGGGAACTTTGGTGGGGTTTGCCATGTATGGATATTTTAAAGAGTATCCCCCACAAGGCAGAGTGTGGCTTGACCGTTTTTTGATTTGTGAGCAAGAGCAGCACAAAGGATATGGCAAAGCGGCAGTACAGCAACTAACCCAAAAGATGTTGAAGGAATATCAGGTGAATGAAATTTATCTCAGCGTAGTGGAAGGCAACGAAGTTGCAGAAAGCCTGTATACCGAATTGGGCTATCACAAAAACGGAGAATTGGACGAATATGGCGAGCATATAATGGTGTATCAAGCAACATAAAAACTGCCCTTTTTGAATCCAATGGTTCAAGAAGGGTGTTTTTATGTTAGAAAGGTGCTGTGAATCTCTGTGCAGGCATATACTGTGCAAAAGGAGGGGAAAAATAATGCCGGAAGAATGGATGCATTATATCAAACCGGAACTTTTGATTCTGGTGCCAGTGCTTTATTTGATTGGAATGTTTTTGAAATCCAGCAAAAAAATAGATGACTGCAACATTCCGCTCTATCTGGGGTTGGCTGGGATTTTGCTTTCTGCTGTATTTTTGGCAGCAACTTTGGACAACAATCATTCTGACTTGATACAAGCGGTTTTTGCATCGGTCACACAGGGCATTTTGCTTGCAGGCATGGCAGTCTATACCAATCAAATTGTAAAACAAGCAGCAAAAGCAAAATAAGCGTTTGCAAAATTCGACAAGATACTTTTTAAATTTAAAAAATATGATATAATTAACCACAAAGCATCTGAAAATAAAGTTGAAATTTTATGGTTTTTATCAGGGAAAGGAAAAAAGGATGAAAAAACGGTTTCGGTGGTTGGTAAACAGCCATACACTCTCAAATTTATTTGTAGTTTTTGCAGGAATTACATTCTATTTGTTTTGGTCAAACTTCACTGCAATTTTTTATCATCTAAACGGACTCAGCAAAATTCTTCGTCCCTTTATTATTGGTTTTGCAGTGGCATATCTTCTCAATATTCCTGTACACTATATGGAAGAAAAAGTTTTTGCAAAATTTCGTGCAAAACGCGGGCTTTCGATTTTGACAGTGTATGTTATTGCGTTGGCGTGTTTGGGAATTTTATTGGGGGCAGTTGTTCCGCAGGTGATACAGAGTGTTGTTGATTTGGTTAATAATACAGAACTGTATCTGAAAAATCTTAACGATTTGATGCTATGGATGAAAGACAAATTTGGCATTGAACAAGCAGAGTTAGAACCTTTATTTTTGTCTTACAAAGGCTTGATTAGCAATGCTATGTCTATGCTGACAACTGCATTGCCCCAAGTGCTGAACTTTGGTGTTGCACTGGGAAGCGGTTTGATAACCACTTTGACTGCATTGATTGCCTCTATCTATATGTTGGGCAGCAAACACTCTTTGATTTCGCAGTTGAAACGCTTGATTTATGCGATTTTGCCTAAACCACGGGCGGATGAAATGCTGCGTGTGAGCCGCCATGCAAATGAGATTTTTTCTGGCTTTGTGGGCGGAAAAATTATTGACAGTGTGATTATTGGAATTCTGTGCTTTGTTGGCATGAATATTTTTGGCATGGAATACGCACTGCTTATCAGTATTATTGTAGGTGTTACCAATGTGATTCCTTTCTTTGGGCCGTTCATCGGCGCAGTGCCAAGTGTTATGATTTTGCTGATTGTTGACCCTCGTGATGCCATCTATTTTGCGATTTTTGTGTTGGCACTCCAGCAGTTTGACGGCAACATTCTTGGCCCTAA
>JAHHUF010000161.1 GCA_020024115.1 Anaerofilum sp. | reverse complement strand
TGCATTGCTATTTGGTGTGCTGTTTTGACTTAAACTTGTGTAGACACTATTTAAGAAATTGACGAATTTTTCGCAGGAAACAAGTAGATGCAAAACAAAAAACATAAGAATCCTTGCTGGATTCCTAGTATTTTTAACGCAACATATACTGAGTATTGTAGAAAAAGACGAAAATTTCGACTTTTCAGATAGCCCCTAATTATTAAGGTGATTTTTGCATCATCTTCGGCTTTTCCAAAATACTATTTAAACAAATATGTATTTTCTTAATCTTCTATCAATTCAAAACGATATTTTTGCACCACTTGCGGATATTTATTATGGTCAACTTCTGATGCAAACATTTCATAAGGACGAATATAGACTCCAAAGTCACCATACAAGGCTTGATATACCACATACAATTCCTGTGTTTCGGAATGTTTTGCAATATGAAGCACTTGATAATCATTACCTTTGAAATGCCGATATTTTCGGTTAGTTTGAATTTCTCTCATATTATTCCTTTCTGTTAAAACATTTAATCCAAATAAACAGCAACGCTCATTTTTCCCATTTTTGTATCAATTCTGATTTTTTCCTGTACAGGAATGGCATCCAACCCCTTTTCCAAAATTTTAGGTAGACAAATATCACAAACAGTGCCTTTTCAGAAATCGCAGTTGTACCATTTCCGCTGGTAATATTGAACACCTCTGCCAACGCCGAGCAAACCAATTCATCAATTTCTTCCAGCGCAAAAGACATCATTGTTTCTACCAAACTGCTGGAAAATTCTTTGATAAATCCAAAAACAACTCAACCTTTTAAATCTCCCACCAAACCAACTTCAATAAAAACATCGTCTTGGTTGACATCTTCTTGAATTGTTACTTTATCTACATCTTGAGTATCCAATCCTGCCGTTGCTTCCAGCACTTGAATAGTGCTGTTTGCAAAATATTCTGTATAAGAAGATTGCTGTGGCACTGTTTTTTTTTATTCTTTCGATATACTTTAAATCTTCCTTAACAACATGATAAACCAACCATGCACTCAGCATACCTGCCATCTTTTTTCACCACATCCGGTGCATAATCAGACTGCTTTAGTTCATTTGAATATTTCTGCACTTGCTGGGTGAAATCTCGATGTTGCTTTTTGTGTTCTACTTCATCGATATATCCCAAAGATTCAAAGTATGCTTCCTCATCCTCAAAATGAAGTTTTACATAATTCTCTAAAAATATGATTATCTCTTTATAAATTTCCAGGCGTTGTTCCCCTTCAATTTCTCGAACCAGCTCACCAGTCTTTTTAAACAATTTTTTATGTTGGGCGTCAATATTTTCCACACCCAAACGATAGCTTTCTTTCCACATGATTTTATCCTCACTTTTTTATCCAGCAATCTTCTGCTTTCTTTACTGTTTCAACAGAATAATATTTATTCCAAAACACAACTTGAATTTTGATAATATTACTTTTTCCGAGAAATTTTAAAAGCAACTCCCCACATTATTGAAAAAACTGATATTGTATGCTAAACTGAAAATCAAGACTTTATTGTATGAGGGTCGTAGAAATGGAAACTGTAAACCGAGGATATGAACCAAAAGATGCCGTTGAATTTGGTTTAAATTTTTCTGAAAAACTGACAAACGCAGCACAAGAGTTATACTTTCTGTTAAACCGTGGATATGATGTCAAATCTTCCTCTACTTTTATCGGAAACCACTACCTATTGAGTGAACGGCAGCGAATGGCATTGGCTCGAATTATTTCTCCTGAAAGCTCTATACAGAACCGCTCTGAAAAAGAACTAAAAAAAGCTCCTAAAACACTGACTTTTGATGGGTTTAACACTATTATCACTTTGGAGGTAGCTTTGTCCGGCTCGCTGCTTATAAAAGGTATGGATAACACCATCCGTGACCTTGCTGGACTGCGGGGAACCTATCGTATTATTGATAAAACCCATCAAGCAGTTGAACTTTTGTTTCAGCAATTGGATTTGCTGCAAGTAGAGCATGCACTGTTTTATCTTGACAAACAGGTTTCCAATTCTGGGCGGCTCAAAAGTCTGCTTTTGGAACAATCAGAAAAACATTCCACTCAAATTGAGGTGGAGCTGCATCCTCAGGTAGATTCACAGCTTTTTCCGTTAGAATATGTTGTTACTTCAGATGCAATCATTTTGGATAAATGCAAAAGCTGGTACAATTTTAATCGTGGGCTAATTCAAGATTTCATACCAAATGCTTGGATTTTTGAAATTGAACCATAAAACAAACTTATTGATTATAACACCAAAACAGCAGTGATTCTTTCATTCACTGCTGCTTTTTAATGGAATAAGATTTCATTCTGACATTGCAATGATTGCTCATAAATTCAACTCATATCGCATTTCTTGTTTTGTTGTGCCGCCAATTGTATTTGTTTGCCCTGTGGGATAAAATCCAATTGCTTGATAAAATTTTCTGGCTGGCAGATTTTCTTCTACCACCCACAAATATATTGTTTTTATCTGCTTTGCTTTGGCTTCAATCACAGCATATTTGACCATCTGTTTTCCAATGTCTTGCTGCTTAAAAAAAGGGTTCTACATAAAAATCAGAAATTTCAGCAAAATCATTTTCATATCTCAACTTCATAACCGCCTTTAGAATACCATCATCAAAAACAATCATATCTTTTAAATAATGTCTACACAAGTTTAAGTTAAAACAGTACACCAAATAGCAATGCAACGAATATGCACTGCTGCCAGAAATGAA
>JAHHUF010000160.1 GCA_020024115.1 Anaerofilum sp. | reverse complement strand
GCCCTAAAATTTTGGGGGATAGCACAGGTTTGTCTGCAATTTGGGTTTTGGTGGCAATCATTGTGGGCGGCGGACTGTTTGGGTTTACCGGAATGTTGCTGGGTGTTCCCACCTTTGCAGTCATCTATTCTCTCACCAAAGAGTGGGTTACAAAGCGCTTACAGCAAAAAGGGCTGGATGAGGACGGAAACCCAATTCCCCAGCCAGAGCCGGAAGAACACTCTGTTCCAGCACCAAGCAGCATAAAAGAGTAAACAGAGATGGAAACCATCTACCAGAATATTATGCTGAATCACAAATAAAAACTGAATTTTTGTTCAGACATTTATTGATTTTAGCAGAATAGCAAAGCCCCTTGGATATTTAGCAACAAATATCCAAGGGGCTTTATAGCGTTTTGTTACTTCAGCAGTTTTTCCACTGCATCAGCAGCACCATCCAGATAATCACCCTCGAAATCCTCAATATTGCCGCTGTCAGCATTTTGAGCCAAACGGGGGTCAATCGGCATTTTTGCCAATACAGGCAGGTCGAATCTGCCAGCAATTTCATCCACATGGCTGTCACCGAATACACTGATTTTCTTTCCGCAATCAGGGCAGGCAACATAACTCATATTTTCGACAATGCCCAAAATGGGAACATTCATCATGTTTGCCATTTTTACAGCCTTTGCCACAATCATGCTTACAAGTTCCTGAGGGCTTGCAACCACAACAATACCATCAACAGGCAGGGTTTGGAATACAGTTAGTGGAACATCACCGGTGCCCGGAGGCATATCCACAAACATAAAATCAACATCTTTCCAAATAACTTCCTGCCAGAACTGTTTTACAGCACCAGCAATGACAGGACCACGCCATACAACAGGGTCTTCCTCGTTTTCCAGCATCAGATTGACACTCATAATGTCAATGCCGGTTTTAGTTGAAGCAGGGAAGATGCCGTTTTCATCACCGGTAGCACGACCATGGATTCCAAACAATTTTGGAATGGATGGGCCAGTAATGTCAGCATCCAATACAGCCGTATGATATCCACGGCGGTTCAGCAAAACACTCAGCATAGAGCTGGTCATGCTTTTGCCGACACCACCCTTACCACTTACAATTCCGATTACTTTTTTGATACTGCTCAATTTATGGGCAGGCTCATGAAAGTCGGAAGGATTGCTGCGATCCGAGCAGTTCGCACTGCACGACTCGCAGTTATGATTACACTCGCTCATTTTTCTAATCTCCTTTTTTGCTGTGCCACAATGCACAGACAGTCATCACGAAAACTCGTGTCACAATGGTATTATACTCCTTTCGATTTTTTTATGCAATCGAAAACAAAATCCCTGCCTGAAAAGGCAGGGAAAAAGCAAGATAATTGTATGATTCACAAAAAAATGTACTTTAAATTTCCTTCAAAATTCCTTCCACCAAAGTTTGCAAAACCTTAGCACGGGATGCTGCGGTGTCGATGACCTCTTGTTCGCTCAGTTTCACTTTTTGAATACCGGCTGCCATATTCGTGATAAGGCTGATGGCAAGCACCTTCAAACCGCAATGGCTGGCAGTGAGCACCTCAGGAACGGTACTCATCCCCACTACATCTGCACCCAATGTGCGAAAAGCACGGATTTCGGCAGGGGTTTCGTAATTTGGCCCCATATATCCCAAATAAACCCCTTGCTGCAATTTTGTGCCTTGCTTTTGTGCAACAGACAACGCCAATTCACGCAAAGCAGGGGTGTATGCAAAGGTCATATCGCAAAAACGAGGGCCGAAGTCAGCCGCATTTGAACCCGTTAAAGGGTTTGCTCCCATCATGTTGATATGGTCTTCAATCAGCATTAAATCACCAATGGAAAAACCGGTGTTGACTGCACCGCAAGCATTGGTGACAAGCAAAGTGTGAATACCCATCAATTTCATCAAACGCACAGGAAATGCAATTTCCTGCATGGTGTGACCCTCATAAAAATGTAGTCTGCCCTGCATACAAACAACCGTTTTGCCACCAATTGTACCAATAACAAACTGCCCAATATGTCCGGGGGCAGTGCTTGCCTTCATGCCGGGAATCTCACTGTAAGGAATTACAACAGCGTTTTCGATACGGGCAGCCAGTCCGCCCAGTCCGCTTCCCAAAATAATACCAATTTCGGGAACCAATGCTGTTTTTTCACGAACTACATTCAAAGCTGTTTGGTAGATTTGTTCCATAACAAGCCTCCTTTGTCATTTAACATTCGCCCTTTTTGACGATTTGTAGAGACATTGTACCATGAAAACCTCTCTTTGCAAAGGTATAACATTTGGTTTTGAAGCATATAGTTTAAGACAATCCCACAGCGGGAAATGATATGGCTATCGCCTGCAAGAAAAAGGTTTTTTGCAAGGCAAAAGAGAGGGTGCAGCAGGTGAAAAAAAGCAGTTATCTGGCAAATGCAGCCATTTTGACAGGTGCAGGGCTGATTTTGCGTGCAGCCGGAATGATTTTTCGTGTTCTAATTGCAGGCAAAATTGGTGCAGAAGGTATGGGCTTGTACCAGTTGATTTTTACGGTATATCAACTGTTTATCACAATATCCACAGCAGGGCTTTCGGTTGCAGCCACATGGATTGTTACCGCAGAGCTTGCTGAAAATCGAAAAGGATGTGTCCGCAGTGCATTGCGTTCTACAATGTTGCTGGGGGTTTTTTTGGGAACAGTCGCAGGAACACTTCAATTTGTGCTTTCAGATGTAATGAGCCAATGGTGGTTGGGAGACCAG
>JAHHUF010000159.1 GCA_020024115.1 Anaerofilum sp. | reverse complement strand
CTTATGCAGTTGGCCAATGGTGCCATCTATGATGAGAATAGGGGAATACATGAACTTTTAAAAATCCAATCTTTTCAACAAATGCAAGGCTTTCTGCAAATTCCTGCTCGGTTTCCCCTGCAAAGCCAACAATTACATCCGTAGTGAAACTGCATCGTTCCCCAAAGGCAGTACGCAATTTTTGCACAACAGTTTCGTATTCTTTTGCGTTATACAAGCGGCGCATTCTTCGCAGTGTGGCAGAACAGCCACTTTGCAGAGAAAGATGGAACTGTGGACAAAATTTGTCAATTTTGGAAAGACGCTGAATGTCATCATCGGTCATCAAGTCAGGCTCCAAACTTCCCAAACGAATACGCTCCAGCCCTTTGATTTGTGCGGCCTTTTCCACCAAAGCGGTGAGCGATGCACCAGTATCTTTGCCATAACTGGAAAGGTTGATACCGGACAAAACACATTCTGCATAGCCTGCATCTGCAAGAGTCTGCATTTCCTGCAAAATGCTTTGTTCACTGCGGCTGCGCACCCGTCCTCTGGCACGGGGAATGACGCAATAGGCGCATTGGCGGTCGCATCCGTCTTCAATTTTGATAAAGGCACGGGTGTGGCCCTCAAAATTTTCGATGGGCAGTTCCTCAAAGGCTTCTCCTCGCTGATGAGGTGTGATTTCCACGATTTGTTCACCACTGTTCAAATGCTGTTGGATACAATTCAGAATCGAATAACGAGCAGCAGACCCTGTGATGACATCTGCTTCAGTGGTTTGTGCGGCTTCTTCGGGGAATGCCTGTGGATAGCAGCCGGTCAGAACGGTTACAGCAGAAGGGTTTTCTCGCTTGGCACGGCGCAGCCATTGGCGGCTTTTGCGGTCACCCCCAGCGGTTACAGTACAGCTATTAACCAGATAAACATCAGCTTCTTCGTCGTTTTTTACAATCGTATAACCGCTTTGCTCAAACAAACGAATCAATGCACCTGTTTCGTTTTGGTTAACCTTGCAGCCTAATGTATAAAATGCAGCTCTCATTGCTTCACCTCAAGTTAAAGATACAATTTATTATTTGTAATGATATTATACAGGAAAAAAGATAAAATCACAACTTGAAAAAGGCAAGAAACAACATCCAACTGCATAAATATTATTATAAAATGGCATTATGAGGGAGGATAAACCATGTGGAAAAAACGAATTTTGGCAATGGCTATGGCAGTTATGCTGGCAGCTATGAATACAATTTCTGTTTGCGCAGGAGAACAGGTGGGAAGATTTCAGATGCCTGATTTTGATGTTCCATGCCGTTCGGCAATGTTAATTTGTCAGGATACAGGAGAGGTGCTGTATCAGAAAAATGCCGACCAGCAAGTGCCGATTGCAAGCATTACAAAAGTAATGACCCTGATGCTGACCTTTGAAGCCTTGGAACAAGGAAAAATCAAATTAACTGACACTGTGCCGGTCAGCCAGCATGCTTATAATATGGGCGGAAGTCAAATCTGGTTGGAGCCAGGAGAACAGTTCACGCTTGATGAAATGATACGAGCCATTTGTGTGGCATCTGCCAACGATGCAGCGGTTGCGGTTGCGGAGTTTGTGGGGGGCAGCGAACCTGTATTTGCGGACATGATGAACCGCAAAGCACAGGAGTTGGGAATGACCAATACAACTTTTAAAAATGCCTGCGGATTGGATGAAGAAGGGCATCTTTCCTCTGCAAGAGATGTGGCAACAATGAGCCGTGCTATGCTACAAAACCATCCGGATATTATGCACTACACAACCATTTGGACAGATAGTTTGAGAAATGGTGAGACACAGCTTGTCAACACAAACAAACTTTTGAAACGATATGAGGGCATTACCGGACTCAAAACAGGTACAACAGGCAAAGCGGGGGTTTGTATTACAGCATCAGCAGAACGCAATGGATTGAAACTCATTGCGGTTGTGTTGGGCGCAGCAAGCGGTGCAGAACGCTTTGAGGCAGCCACCACTTTGCTGGACTATGGCTTTGCAAACTATGAAATGGCTGCTTGTCCGACACCTGAAAATGCACCCCAAAGCCTTGATGTAAAACGAGGCATTGAAAAACAGGCAGTGTTGGAATATCCAAAGGGGGAAGGAGTATTGGTTCCCAAAGGAGGAGCAAAAGGGTTGAAAGCGGAATTGGAATTGCCGGAACAATTGACAGCTCCTTTGGCAAAGGGGCAAACAGTAGGATATCTTGTTTTGAGCGGAGAAGAAGGCGTTTTGGGCAAGTGGCCGATTACGGTAAAAAGTAGCATTCCAGAGATTACTTTTAAAAACAGCTTGGAAATTTTATATAAAAGTTTGATTCGTTTGTAAAAATCTTTGTGGAAAACTTGACATCATGTCACTAAAACGGTATATTTATAACCATAAACAAAACCATTTTAAACAGGGTTTTGAAACGACCTTTTCACAAGAAAAGGAACGGGGGTTATAAACAATGAGTGTTAGATTTAGTGGCAAACATCTGGCTCCTTTTATAAAAGAAAGCGAGTTTGAAGGAATCTTCAGTCAGGTGCAAGCTGCACATGAACTGTTGGAAAACAGAACTGGTTTCGGAAATGATTTTTTGGGCTGGGTAGATTTGCCTGTAAACTATGATAAGGATGAGTTTGCACGGATTAAAAAAGCCGCTGCTAAAATTGTGGAAGATACCGATGTTTTGTTGGTAATCGGCATTGGGGGCAGCTATCTGGGCGCCCGTGCTGCAATTGAGGCAATGGCAGGCAGCCTGTATAATGC
>JAHHUF010000016.1 GCA_020024115.1 Anaerofilum sp. | reverse complement strand
GATCGCAGCAATACCTTTCTTTATTTCTGATGGATATAAAAATTTTATGTTTTTAGGAATTCTTATTCCTACCACTCTCATTCATTTTGTGTATTCGTGGTGGGTATGGCACAAATTACAACCATAAAACTTGTCTTTTCTGCATTTATCACTCATTTTTTTGCACGAAAGGCACAATTGTTTTTGGTGCATTGATTTTATTTCACAGATAGAGTATACTGTATGTTAGAAAAATGACGATTCATTCGTCAACCAAATTCGGGAGGTAAGATAATCATGCTGGTAAGTGCAACCGAAATGCTGAAAAAAGCTCGTGACGGTCATTATGCCGTTGGTCAATTCAATATCAATAACTTGGAGTGGACAAAAGCGATTTTGCTGACTGCTCAAGAACTGAACAGCCCTGTTATTCTGGGTGTTTCTGAGGGTGCTGGCAAATACATGACCGGTTTCAAAACTGTTGCTGCTATGGTAAACGCTATGGTAGACAGCTTGGGAATCACTGTTCCTGTTGCTTTGCATCTGGATCATGGCAGCTACGAAGGTGCAAAAGCTTGCATCGAGGCTGGTTTTTCCAGCATCATGTTTGATGGCAGCCACTATGCTATCGAGGAAAATGTAGCAAAAACCACCGAGTTGGTTGAGCTGGCACATTCCAAGGGCATCTCCTTGGAGGCAGAAGTTGGCTCTATCGGCGGTGAAGAAGACGGCGTTGTTGGTGCAGGTGAAATTGCTGACCCTGCTGAGTGTGCAAAAATCAGCGGTTTGGGCATCGACTTCTTGGCAGCTGGCATTGGCAACATTCATGGCAAATATCCTGAAAACTGGAAGGGTCTGGACTTTGACGCTCTGGACAAAATTCATGGTGCAACCAACAACATTCCTCTGGTTCTGCATGGCGGCACTGGCATCCCTGCTGGTATGATTAAAAAAGCAATCAGCTTGGGTGTTTCCAAAATCAATGTTAATACCGAGTGTCAATTGTCATTTGCTGCTGCTACCCGTGAATATGTTGAGGCTGGCAAAGACTTGCAAGGCAAAGGCTTTGACCCCCGCAAACTGTTGGCTCCTGGCTTTGAGGCAATCAAGGCAACTGTTAAAGAGAAAATGGAGCTGTTTGGTAGTGTAAACAAAGCATAATTTTTGCAAAACAGCACAATCACAAGCCCCAAACAGAGCAATCTGTCTGGGGCTTGTTTTTTTACAACATACTCTATTTTGCAAATAAAAAAGAATTGTATGCAATCTTGACACCAGATGACACCAGATAAGGAACTAATTTAGAAAACACCGAACCAAAAACAGAGTGTATCGAAATTCTACACACTCCCTTTTTGGTTATAAAACTCCCCAATAAACTGGAATTTATTTTTCCTTTTTACTCATAAATGAACAACTGACTGCTAGAAATAGCCCTACCAAAATCTAGGGAAACGCCGCACCTACAAAGTCACTAATCATATTTCTCTTTCTTTAGACACTGATTTTTCGGTTAGTTATGAATCATAATACAAACAAAAAGGGAAAGCATTGCCGTTTCTCGGTATCACCTTTATAAACATCCCATTTTTACTCTTTTGGAAAATACTTTCTTATCTGGCGTATGCAGAGCAATACGCTCCCTTTTTATCATTACAGTTCTTTAAAATCTGCATCAATGGTTTTGTGACTGGTTTTAATGGTATTCTGCGGGTCTGGGACAAATTCTTCAAAAACTTCTTCCATTTCCTGCTCTACATTTTCCATCTTTTTAAAGATATTCCGTGCAAAAAGTCCTGTGGACAGATTGATAATCCCCTCAAAGGTCAAAATCAAACCAATCATCTGCACCATCAATGCTGCTGTTCCAAAGGGATTGAATAAAATCAATCCACCCAGCCCTGCTGAAATTAAACTGGGAATTGCCATTCCCCACCATTTTTCATAGCCAGCCTGTTTCAGATGCCATGCGGTTTGCAGTCGACTGATACCATCAAACAGCACAAACAATCCCACAATCACCGGCAAAATGCTTGCCACTGTTTTGGGCTGCAACAGCAAAAACAAACCCAAACCCGAAACAACAATGCCAATCACCAATGTGACTCGTGCAGAGAACATTTCATCTTTGATTTTCAGATAAGAAAAAATTGACGAAAGCCCTGCAATCAGCACAATGGCACCAATAATATAGCACGCAGTTTGCAGCAGTGCCTCTGGCCAAAGAATCAGCGCAATGCCCACAATCAAATAGCCAATCGAAATCCAGTTTAAACTTTTCTGAAATGATTTCATTATAATTCCTCCCATTCAATCGAAGGTTGTTTGTTTTTATTATAATATATCCCTATGAACAATCTATGTATAGCATCTCCTATTTTTATTTTTTCTTGAGATATGATACAATTTAAAACAGAAAATTCCACCTATTAGAGGCTATTTGAAAAGTTAAAATTTTTCTTTTTTCTACAACGAGCCGTATCTGCTGCATTAAAAATACCACAATCCAGCAAGGATTCCTGTGTTTTTGCCTTTCAGTTACTAATTTTCTGCAAAAAATTCGTCAATTTCTTAGTTTTCAGATATGCTCTAAACAACTTGAGGAGTTTATATGAATTATTTTTCTTTGGGATGTCTTGTAATGGCATCAGGGCAAAGCAAACGGTTTGGCAGCAACAAACTGCTTACTCCGTTTGGGGATGTCAGTTTATTGGAATACACCCTTTCCCACATTCCAACTCATCTTTTTCAAAAGTGTGTTGTTGTGACACGCAGCAAAGTATGCTGTTCCATTGCAGAACGCTGTGGCTTTGATGTTGTTCTCCATTCTATGCCATATCGCAGCGATACCCTTCGGCTTGGGATTGAGCAAATGAAGGGGTTAGATGGTTGTTTAGTAGTGCAGGCAGACCAGCCTTTGTGCAGTCAGCAAAGCTACACTGCTTTGATAAATGGCTTTCAAGACAATCCAAACGGTTTTTTTCGGCTTGGCTGGAAAAATATTTCTGCAAGCCCTGTGCTGTTTCCTGCCTTGTCTTTTGCCTCTCTTTGCTCTTTGCCTCAAAAATCAGGCGGTGCGGCTGCATTGCCCAAAGACCCCAATAAAATCACTGTTATTTCTGCTCTTTCCCAATGGGAACTGCAAGATGTAGATACACTTGAAGATTTGCAAAAATTGCTGCAAATTGCCAAAGAGCAATTTTAAATCTGACTTGAATTGGTTGGATTATATTTCTTTTTTCAAATATTTCCCCAAAGTTTGCTCCAATTGGGTTTGATATTCTTTGCGTACTTCAACAGGATGTACAATTTCCATATCTTGCCCAAACCCAAACACCCATGCGTAAAACTGCGGACTGACCGACACCAGCACCTGTACTGTAAAAAATTCCTGCGAAAAATCAGGCACAACCGAAATTTCCCCACCAAAACGGTCTTTGACTGCATTGAGCACATTTGCTTTGCAGTGCAGTGTCACCCGTGCTTCCCGTCCACCATACATTCCAAACATTCGCTTTGCATAGGTTGCAGGGTGTGCCTGTTGAAATTCTTCTTTTCCCACACGCAGCTTATCAATTTCTTCACATGCCTGCTGAATACGGTCAACCCGATAATGCTTGATGCGGTCAGATTTTGATTCGTATGCAACCAAATAATAATTTTCGTCCTGAAAAATCAATGCCCACGGGCTGACAGAATACCGTTCTCCGCCATGTCTTGCCCGTTTACCCTGTGTCAAACTCCAATCCCAATATTGATACGAAAGCTGATGATTGTTGTTCATTGCCTCATTGATTTGGTCAAGAGTATAATAAATGCGTTCATTTTCGCCTTTTGCTGATGCACCTGTGCGATAAATCTGTCTGCGGATGCGTTCCGCTTGGTGACAGCTTACCTGAGCGGACAGCTTTTGCAATAGCTGTTCTGACTTTTCTTTGGTCAAAAAGCGACTGCTCTGCACCATATCCATCAGCATACTCACTTCGGGAAGTTCAAAGTTTCGCGATGCTAATGCACAGCCTTTGCGGTCTTTTTGAGGCTGCAAAATATCAAAATTAAACTCATCTTCTAATAGTTTCAGATGGGCATAAATGCTTTTTCGTTCTGCATTGATGCCGTTTTGTTCCAATTTTTCAATCAATTGGGGAACGGTTATTTTGTGTTCGGGGTCGGTTTCCTGCCATAAAATTTTTAAAATATACAGCAATTTTCCGCTTTGGTTTGGTGTTCTTGGCATTGTGCAGACTCCTTTCTTTCTTTTAGTATAGCATCTTATAATCATTGTTGGCAATTCTTTGTAAAATATGATACACTGAACAACAGACTATTTTCAGTTTTCAGGCAAACCTGAACTGTTTTATTGGTTAGCATTTCAAGCTGCACCTATTTATATGGAGGAAAAAATTATGGAAATCACAATTCATTCTGCCATTCTTCATGTGTTGGACACCACTTCTGACCAACCCATTTTGGCTGATTTGCTGCTGGAGCAAGACGAAGAATCTGCTCGTTATCTTACGGCACATCTTCAGCGTGCATTTTGCAGTGAAGAAGCACGGGATTGTCGTTTTGACGAAACATCTTCTATTTTGCAGGTATTGCAAACCGCTGAGCAAGATTTTATCTCTGCAAGCCGACAGATTGCACAAAAATGGTTTGAACTGATGCAGCAATGGCCTGCAATTCCCAATGCAGATGCACTGTTTGTACTTGCTGAAATCGACAATGTTCCCTGCATTGCGGGATTAAAGCTGAACTATAAGGCTGCTTGGCTGCATATCAGCGAACATTCCAGCGGAATTGTCAACCGCTTGGTACGCCAGCCTGCTGCTCTGCCCGGAACATCGGGCAAAGCAGATGAGGCGTTTTTTGCTGCATTAGATGGCAGTATTTGCCGTGTTATCGAGAAAAAATATGACATTGATGGTAAAAAATCGTCCTATCTCTGCCGTCATCTTTTAAGAGCAATCAGTGGCTATTCTCCAAAAGAAAAGCTGGAGGTTGTAAAGTCAGCCGCAGTGGAGGTAAACCAGCAATTTTATGGCAGCCTTGGCATGGATGAGCCTTCTGTGGCTGCAACCTTGCTGGAAACTTTTTGTGAGGAAAAAGATGCTCCCATTCCCACAGTTTCGGAAATTTGTGAGGCATTGTATGGAGAAGTTCCTCACGCAAAAGAGGCATTTACACGGATTTTAGAGGAAAAAGAGCTTGCTCCCACCGAATCTGTTGCCATTGTACCTGCTGCTGTTCGGCGGATGGAAAAACAAAAACTGAAAGC
Organism: Anaerofilum sp.; assembly: GCA_020024115.1. Lineage (GTDB taxonomy): Bacteria > Bacillota > Clostridia > Oscillospirales > Ruminococcaceae > Anaerofilum. The sequence continues at coordinate 21,372 of JAHHUF010000016.1, read as the reverse complement.
GTTCAGCGGCGTGGAAGTCAAAGTTCCTGTTGAAGTATACAAAGACCCTTCTGCCATTGAATTTATCAAAAACGAAGATGGCACAACCTCTCTTTTGATTAAAAATATTTTGGTATAATGCTGATACTGCAAAAGAATCCCGATTCTCTTTCCAAAGAATCGGGATTCTTTTTATCGTTTTTTATCAAATGCACTGCGTCTTGCTGTGCTGGTGCGAAACATTGTTTTCAAACCTTCGCTGTCCTGCTGCTGCAAATGCTCTTTCAAAGTTTCTAATGTGTTGGTGAATGTATCAATTTCCTGTATCAAAATTTCTCTGTTTTCTAAAAACAGTTCACTCCACATAGTTTCATTGATGCGGGCAATGCGGGTTAAATCACGAAACGAATCCCCTGTATACTCTGCCAAATCGGTACGGTCGCTGGCACACATCAAACTCACTGCAATGGCATGGGTCAGTTGGCTGACATATCCAATCATTTTGTCATGTTCCTGCACCGTTAACTCACAAATATGTGCAAATCCCAAATCCTCTGCAATCATCTGTGCAAATGCAATGCCTGCGTCAGTATTTTTTTCGGTGGGGGTGATAATAAAGTTTGCAGGGCGAAACATTTCTGTATTTGCATTCTGCACACCACTGACTTCCCTACCTGCCATGGGATGACTAGGAATAAACTCCACTTCGGGGGGCAGCATTTCTTGAATAGGCTGTACAATACTGCACTTTACCCCTGAAACATCGGTAAAAATCAAGCCTTTTTGAAACAAATGGCGATATTGTTTCACCCACTCCACAAATGCGGTTGGATACAATGCAAACACAATGCGGTTTGCCTCCTGCACCAAATGCTCAAAATGTTCCGATGCCCCATTTTGAATGATTCCACGCTCTTTTGCATAGGCAATGGCGTATTTATCTGTGTCAATGGCATCCACCTGCCACCCTTTTTGAGACAACCCCATTGCGTAGCTGCCACCCAACAGCCCCAGCCCCACAATCAGCACTTTTTTAGTCATCTTGCCATTTCACCTCAACTCCAAGCTGTTCCATTGCCTCAAAAAAGGTCGGCCAGCTTTTTTGCACTGCCTGTGCATCCTGAATGGTAATGGTCAGCCCTGCTACCAAAGCTGCCACTGTACATGCCATTACTACACGATGGTCGTTGTGGCTATTGATGGACTGTGTTGGCTGGCAGGGAATACAGCCATCAATTTCTACTGTTTCACTATCTAACTGGCGGACTTCTGCTCCAAACTTTTTCAGTTCGGCTGCCATTGCTTCAATGCGGTCACTTTCCTTGATTCGTAGCCGCCCTGCATGTTCAATGCGTGTTGTTCCTTTACAGAACATTGCCAAAACCATCAAAATCGGCCCTAAATCAGGGCAATCTGCCAAATCAATGGGAATACCTGTTCGAGTTGTGGCACAAAATTCAACATTTTTTTGTTCATTTGTTAAAATGTTGGTTCCGCACTGTTTTAATATTTCAAAAATTACGGCATCTCCCTGACGGGTATTTTCATCCAGCCCATTTAACTGTACTGTACCAGTCAACGCGCCCAAAACGGCAGGGAATGCTCCATTGCTCCAATCTCCTTCGACCGAAACATTTTTGGGCTGGTACTGTTGATTGCCTGCAACAAACAAGGTGTTTTGGTCTTTCCACTTGACAGCTACACCAAACTGCTCTAAGGTCTGCAAGGTCAGCTCCACATAGCTGCGGCTTTCAAAGGGCGGCAAAATATGAATGGTTGAGTCCTGCCCAGCCAAAGGCAGCGCAAACAACAGCCCTGAAATAAACTGGCTGCTTACATCACCACGCAGGGTATATTCTCCCCCTGCCAATGGGCCGCACAGTTCCACCCCTTGCTCTGTTTGCCGAAAGGTCAGATTTTGCTCTGCAAACAGCTCTGTATAGACCTGCTGTGGTCTTTGGGGCAACCGACCATGTCCAATCAATGTGACAGGCTTTGCTGTTTGTGCCAAAATGGGAATCAAAAACCGCAAGGTACTGCCACTCTCTCCACAATCTACGGGGGCAGAGGGTGCAGCAGGCAACCCTGTACCTGTAATTTCTACCCAATTTTCACCTACAACAACCGCTGCACCAAAATCCTGTGCTGCCTGTAAGGTGGCTTTTACATCTGCCGACCACTCCAAATTATCAATTCGGCTGGTTCCATTTGCCAAAGCTGCTGCCAGAACCGCTCTATGTGCCATACTTTTGGAAGGTGGTGCTGTAATGACACCAGCCGCCTTTCCACTGATTGTTACCTGCATTTCTATTTCCTCCTGCATAAACATTGGCTGCCATTTCAAAGGGGCAGCCATTTTTGTTGCTGTTGGGATAATAATTATTGTTTGTGCTCAATAAACTCTTTGAGCTGTTTTGCAGCAATGGCATATCCAGCAATGCCCTTTCCAATCACATGACAGCAACACGCCATACCTGCATAGCTGATTTGCCGAAAATCTTCTCGCTTTGTCACATCACTGATATGTACTTCTGCTGCTGGCAGTGCCACCGCTTTGAGTGCATCCAAAATGGCAATGCTGGTATGGGTATAAGCTGCGGGGTTGATGACAATTCCATCAAACCGCCCCAATGCGTTTTGGATGGCATCCACCAAATCCCCCTCATGGTTGGACTGATAAAATTCGGTTTCAATGCCCATTTCTGCACACTCTTTTGCTACAATTGCAAGCATGGATTCATAATTGACATCCCCATAAATTCCAGGCTCACGCATACCAACCAGATTGATATTGGGGCCATTAAGCACCAGAAACTTCATAAAACGCCTCCTTGATTTGAGCAACAACTGCATCAAAATCCCCGTTATTCTTCACAATTTTATCTGCGGCTGCCTCATATAGTGGACGCCGCTGCTGTTCCATTTGACGCAAAGCCTCTTTGCTGGAGGAGAGCGGACGCCCATTTCCAACTTCCAGCTTGTCAACAGGGCGGTCAAGAAAGACAATAACACCATTTTGATGCAAAGCACGGAGATTGTCGGCATTTTTGACAACTCCGCCCCCGGTGGAAATCACCATACCGTTTTCAGCCCCAAACTTTTTACAAAGCTGTGCTTCCAATTCTCGAAATGCCTGTTCGCCTTGTTGTTCAAACAATTCTGCAATGGGCATACCTGCCAGTTTTTCTGCTTCGGCATCCAAATCCACAAACTTTTTGCCCAGCAGCCTGCTGGCTGCCTTTCCCATTGCACTTTTGCCGCAGCTTGGCATACCAATCAAAACCAAATTGAAAAGCTGCTGTTTGAGTGTTTGACGGATTCGTTCAATTTCTGTATAGGGAATCGAACGATTCATAAAAAATTCTGCTGCATAAATTGCCTGTGCCACAAGCATTTCAAATCCGTTTACTGCCAAAATTCCTGCTTCTTCAGCACGCAAAAGCAACTCTGTACGAAAGGGGTTGTAAATGGCATCAAATACCGCTTGACATTGTGGAAACCACTGCATTTCAACCATACAATTTCCATTGTTGGGGTACATTCCGACCGGGGTTGTATTGACAATCACTTCAATTTCGGGATGATTTTTGCAGTCCTCATACGAAATTTCATTCTCTTTGGGGTAGCGGCTGACTGTCAAAACGCTTGCTGCGCCCTCTGCCTTACAGACGGCTGTCACTGGCTTGTGCGTTCCTCCACTGCCCAGCACCAGCACATGTTTGTCTTTGAGGGACACTCCATGGGCTTTTACCAGATACAAAAAACCTCCAAAATCGGTATTATGCCCCTCTAATCTTCCATCGTTGTTGACAATGGTATTGACTGCACCAATTGCCTTTGCATGGTCATCAATGCTATCCAAAAAAGGCATGACGGTCTGTTTATAGGGAATTGTCACATTGATTGCTTTCCACTGCTTTTTGGTCATAAACTGCTCCACCTGCTGTGGAGTGAGAGGGCAAAGGTCATACTGATATTCACCCAGCATTTCATGGATAATTTTTGAATAGCTGTGCTTGAGTTTTTCTCCAATCAGACCATACTGCATCATTTTCCCTCCTGTGTATGCCACAAAGTACCAAACCGCTGGGTATACAAATCCAACAAACCAATGGCACACATTGCATCCTGCACAGCTCTTGCACGAGGCAAAATACAGGGGTCGTGTCTGCCGTGAATCTGCAAAACTGCATCTTGTTTGTTTGTATAATCAACCGTTTGCTGCTCTTTATAAATGCTGGGGGTTGGTTTAACAACTGTGCGGAAAACAATCGGCATCCCGTTTGTAATTCCACCGTTAATGCCACCATTGCGATTGGTTGCTGTCACAACAGTATCCCCCTGCATCCGAAATGGGTCGTTTGCAGTGCTTCCTTGCAAATCTGCAAACCCAAATCCTTCTCCAAACTCAATGCCCTTGACCGCCGGAATGCTGAACATCAACTGTGCCAATACACTTTCGACACTTTCAAAAAACGGCTCACCCAGACCTGCATCAATGCCTGTGACTGCTGTTTCCAGCACACCACCAACGCTGTCGCCTTCTCTGCCAGCCTGTCGAATGGCTTGCTGCATGGCTTGCCCTGCGGTTTCGCTGATGATTGCAAAATCCATCTTGTTCAGCATTTGCTGCTGTTGAAGCATCTCTTTTTCTTGTTGTGCAAAGGGCAAGTCCTCCACACCGCCACATTTGCGAAGATGAGTTGCAATCTCCACCCCTTTTGCTTGCAGAACGCTGCGGCACAACGCTCCTGCTGCCACTACTGCTGCGGTGATACGCCCCGAAAAATGTCCTCCGCCACGGGCATCCTGCCAGCCGCCATATTTTGCGTATGCAGTCAAATCTGCGTGTCCCGGACGCAAAAGGTCAGCCATTTTTGCATAATCGTTGCTGCGTGTGTTGCGGTTGTGAATCAATAATGTAATGGCTGTTCCCGTAGTGTGGTCATTATACACCCCACTGACAAACTCCACGCTGTCTGCCTCAATGCGCGTTGTGGACAGCCCATCCGATTTTGCTTTGCGTCGGCTCATTTGTTCTGCAATATACTTTCGGTTAATGGGAATTCCTGCTGCCAGTCCGTCAACCACTGCACCAACCGCAGCACCATGGCTTTCGCCAAAAATTGTCACTGAAATGGCAGTGCCAAATGTATTTTTCATTTTGCTTTCACCTCTTTTGGAATGGGAATTTCGGCAGCTTGTCCCAACAAAACCGCTTCTACCTGTTCAAACGGAACTTTGTCTAAACGGAATTGCCCTGCTTTGGGTATTTTGACTACTGTAATATAATCTGAATTTACTTTTTTATCATGCCGTATTGCTTGCAATGCCATTTCTTTATCATATTTTGCTTGTGTTGGCAAACCCAACCGCTGACAAATTGCTAACACCTGTTGGCGTAGTTCTTCACTTTCCAGCATGGGAATCATGCCCAAGGCTACACATTCTCCATGATACAGTTCTCTGCCATGCTGTAAACTGCTGGCACTTTCAATACCATGCCCCAAAGTATGCCCCAAATTCAAGGCTGCACGGTCACCTGTTTCCCGTTCATCCCGTTCCACAATATTCTTTTTCACAATCAAACTGCGATAGATAATCTGTTCAATATATTCCTCACAATTTTCTTCTTCAAAAATACGAACCAGCTCACTGTCTGCCAAAAGCCCTGCTTTCAACGCCTCTGCCAAACCGGCTGCAAATTGCCGCTTGTCCAAAGTTTGCAGGGTATCGGGGTCTACCACGACCAGCTTTGGCTGCCAGAATGCACCCACAATATTTTTGGTTTTTTCCAGATTGACAGCCGTTTTTCCACCAATGGAAGAATCAATTTGTGCCAATGTTGTTGTGGGCAGATTTATAAAATCCACCCCACGCATATAGCTTGCTGCGACAAAACCGCCCAAATCGCCTACCACACCGCCGCCAACAGCGACAACCGCATCTTTTCTGGTAAAATTCAGCTCTATCATTCGGGTGAGCAGCTTTTGCCAAACCGCAATGCTCTTGCTTTCTTCCCCTTGTTCAACGGTTTCGATAAATGCTTCTTTGCACTGTTCTGCAACAGCTTGTGCATACTGTTTCGGAACGCCGCTATCCGTCAAAATCAATACTTTGCGGTTCAGATTTACCAGCTTGCCAACATTCTGCAAGCTGCCTTTTTTTATAATAATATCATAGCTGCGTTCAGCAAGCCGCATTGTCAGCTTCATGCTGTTTCCTCCTTTGAATACACACCCAATTGTTTTACGCTTTTGCACACTTGTTGCATCTTCTTCAAAAGTTGTTCGCTTTTTTCGTTGGCTGGATTGCCCACCAATTCCACATAAAAATAATATTCCCATGGCGCACTCAGCAAAGGTCTGCTTTTGATGCACTCCATATTAAAGCCCATTGCACCAATCAATTGAATCGCCTTTGCCAACTGTCCTGCGGTATGGTCAACTGTAAACAGAACGCTGAACCGATTTCCTTCTTGGGCTGGCTGTGCTGCAATCACAATAAACCGTGTCGTATTTTCATCTACATTGTTCACCTGTGGGGCGAGCACCTGCAATCCATACAATTCTGCTGTTTCAGTGCTTGCAATTGCCCCAATGGAGCAATCTTGCTGTTCTGCCACCTGTTGTGCAGCCATTGCGGTGTTGGGATACTCCACCCCTTGCAGGTTTAGCTGCTGCAAAAACTTTGCACTTTGCCGCAGCCCTTGTGGATGGCTGTACACGGTTTTGATGTCAGAAATTTTTGCATTGGACAACCCCAAAAGATTCTGAATCACTGGCAGGTCGTACATTTGTACTACAGAGCAGGAATATGTAAAGCACAAATCCAATACTTCCCCCACATCTCCTGTTGTGGAATTTTCAAAGGGCAGCACCCCATAGGCAGCCTCGCCTTTTTCCACTGCTTCAAAGACCTGTTTCCATGTGGTATAGTTGACTGCTTTTGCATAGGGAAACAGCTTTTTGAGTGCAATATGTGCAAATGCTCCCTCAACCCCTTGATAAGCCACCACATCTCTGCCCAACACCTTTGCCTGATACTGGCGAGAAAGTGCCATCAAATCCTTTTGCCATTGCTCATAATATGGTTTCAAAGCATTGTCTGTAATATAGGCAGTATTTTTTTCAATCACCTGTGCTTCCCGCCCAGTGTCCAAAATAGGCATTCCAGTCGCTTTTTTATATTCAATAACACCTTGCACCGCCTGCATCCGTTGCTGAAACAAGCGAGCAATTTCTGTATCAATTTTATCAATCTGTTGTCTGGCACAGTCTAACTGATTCATAGATACCTCTTCTTTTTTATTTTAAAATAATATGTTTTGAGTATACCACATTTTGATAGTCTCCATCAACAAAACCACGCAAAAGGACACCTATTGTTCCACAAAAAAGGATATTGCAAAACAGCAATATCCTTTGGGGGAAATTTTGTAAAAGTGTTATTTTCATTTGTAGTCTTTTTACGATATAATAGAACAATAAAAACTAAGGTCTATCTGTACTGAATCCAAAAAGCAAAACAAGTGATGGGCTATATGCCAAAATTTTGAGAAAGCTGTACGGTTCGGTATTGCAAACACAAACCCGAATTCTTGATATTTTATGTGTATTTTTAAAACCAGCACAAAAACAGCGGGTTTTCTTTTTCCAAATCCTTACCTGCTGCGTAGCTTCCATATATTGTGGAGTATATGCACACTCACCTCAACAGCCCTCTTTCTGTGGAACAGTTAGTATCGTTGCTATATCTTCACCCAAACTATTTTATCTTCTTTTTTTCTGCTACTTTAGCACAACACCTTTTACAATTCGTATGAAAAAAGCAAAATCCCTGCTGAAAACCACCTCACAAAGTGTTTTTTCTATTACAGAGCAACCTGGTTTTCGATTTTTTTGTCAATTTGAGGACTATACAGTTTTTCACTTCTGAGTTTCGCCGATTATAAAAAGGAGAGGACTATTTTATGACAGAACGGCAAAAACTCATTGCACACAAACAGAGTATACAGTTTGCCAAACGCACCCTAAGCCAACTGAAAGGGATACAAGTTGTCCAGTTATTTCAAGAAAACGAACATCAAGCTGTGAACAAACTGTATGCCTCTTATATAAAGCATTATAACTCCTTAGAACCTTACAGCAGATTATACTACAAATCTTCGGTGGAGCAAATTTGCAAATGGATTATAGACACGCTGAAACTATCCCCAAAAACAAAGTATTTTATCCATTGTGGTGTATGGGCTGAAATTGAAATTTTGGATACAGCAATGGCTGTGCAATCTTTATGGACTGTGTTTTCTCATAATTTTTTGCTTATAAAATCAGATTTAAGTACAATTACAGAGGTGGGGTCTGATTCTCGTGATGAATACCATTATTTAATTGACATTTGGGAAAAACCCAATAACTATTGATAGTATGATAAAAATATCAGCTTATATAAAATTTAGTTTTGCACAATTAAAAGGGATGCTTAATATTGAATTAAACATCCCTTTTTTGTTTTATTAGAATGTGTCCGAAAACAAAGAACCAGAAGAATTTCGAATATTTTCAACACAGCAAATACTATTTATTATAAAAAGACAAAATTTTGACTTTTTAAACAGCCCTCTTAGCTATCAAGAATTTTTCCATTGGTTGCGATGGTTGTCACCTGCCATGGAATAAACTTTCCACTGTTTTTCAATGCAGTTTCAGTGGCACGCTGAATCCCACCACAGCAAGGAACCTCCATGCGAACAATGGTCAAAGATTTGATATTATTATTTGCAATGATTTCAGTTAATTTTTGGGTATAGTCACCCTCATCCAGTTTGGGGCAACCAATCAAAGTAATTTTTCCTTTGATAAATTTCTCATGGAAATTTGCATAAGCATAGGCTGTGCAGTCAGCCGCAATCAAAAGATTTGCACCATCAAACCACGGAGCATTGACTGGCGCAAGTTTAATCTGAACAGGCCACTGACGCAGTTGAGAAATGCTCTCGGTTTGGGCTTGTTGGCTGGTTGATACTGGATGCAAAGCCTTTGCCATGCTGCCAGGGCAAGCACAAGGTGTTGTCTGCTGCATTTTTTTGCGTTGATTTTCCATCACAGCCTCATGGTCATATGCAGCCGCTTCACGCTCCACAAAACTGATTGCACCAGTGGGGCAAGAGGGCAAGCAATCCCCCAAACCATCGCAATAGTCATCACGCAGCAGTTTTGCTTTTCCGTCCACCATCCCAATTGCATTTTCATGGCAAGCCTGTGCACATAGTCCACAGCCATTGCATTTTTCTTCATCTATCTGGATAATTCTACGAATCATTCTTACTTTCCTCTTTTCTCTCAATCGCTTTTCTATCATTTACTATATCAGCTTTTCGCTCATTTGTATGTTGTTTCACCAACATTTTGACAATTTTTCAATCCCCTCCAAGTGCCATCGTAAACAAAAAAGCCCTTGCTTAGCAGCACAAAAAATAAAGTGCCTGATTTTGTAAAGGCAGACTATTTGATTAAACAATCTATATCATTGTTTAATCAAATAGTAACAGAATTTTTTGAACAAATCTTTTATCCTTGATTTTGTTTATAGTTCATCAACTTCAGCCCATCATTTTGTGCTATTGGTTACTGTCCATCATTTTTGGTTGCAACAAAAAACAGGTGCGACCCAATGGGTCACACCTGATACAGCGTTGAAACGATCTGCAAAACTTATTTCAGCTCGATCTTAGCGCCAGCCTCTTCCAGCTTCTTCTTCAGCTCTTCAGCCTCAGCAGCAGGGCAAGCCTCTTTAACAGTCTTAGGAGCCTCGTCTACCAGAGCCTTAGCTTCCTTCAGACCCAAACCGGTTGCTTCCTTAACAGCCTTGATAACAGCCATTTTGTTAGCACCAGCGTCAGCCAAGATAACATCAAACTCGGTTTTCTCCTCAGCAGCAGGAGCAGCAACGCCTGCGCCAGCCATCATAACAGGAGCAGCAGCGGATACACCGAACTCCTCTTCGATAGCTTTAACCAACTCGTTCAGCTCCAAAACGGTCAGAGCCTTTACTTCTTCAACAATAGCAGTGATTTTCTCAGAAGCCATGGGTAATACCTCCAATAATCATGAATTTTTTAAAATTTTAATGTAGGGTTGTTATGCAGCAATTATGCCACTTCGCCACCCTCGGCGTTTTTCTCTGCAATGGCGTTGATAGCAACAGCCAAACCACGCAGATTTCCGGTAAGAGCGCTGAGCAGCATGGACAGCAAACCTTCGCGTCCGGGCAGCTTTGCCAACTCCTCAACTTCAGCCTTGCTCATAGCAGCGCCATCCATGTAGCCTGCTTTGATGCTAAATGCACCCTTAGAGTCTTCAGCGTACTTGTTCAGGATTTTAGCAGCAACGATGGGGTCTTCTTTGGAAATAGCCAAAGCAGTAGAACCTTCCAGAACATCGCCAATGCCTTCAATACCGGTATCCTTGATAGCCAAACGCAGCATAGTGTTCTTTACAACAGTGTACTCAACGCCTGCCTCACGCAGCTCCTTACGCAGCTTTGTATCATCAGCAACATTGATGCCCTTGTAATCCACTACAACACCTGCTACAGAACCTGCAATTTTTTCACGCAGCTCAGCAACATATGCTTGCTTTTGGGTAAGAATCTTCTCACTGGGCAAATCGTTTCACCTCGTTTCAACTATTCATCAAACCGCAACAAAAAACGCCACTTTCCGGCAACCGAAAAATGGCGTGAAAAATCCCATAAATGTGACATTCTCGCGTTTCTCGGCAGGCGGACTTTGCATTTATACCTTGCGGCACCTGCTGTCTTAAAAACAGCTTTTAAAGTATACCATATCGACAACGCGTTGTCAACAGGATTTTAAAATCTTTTCAAATCAGGCGATTAAACACCGTATTTGTTTGCACTCAGACGAATGCCAGGGCCCATGGTAGAAGCAACAGTTGCGCTGCGGATATACTGACCCTTAGCAGCAGCTGGCTTTGCTTTTACAATAGCATCCATAACGGTCTTCAAGTTCTCGCCCAGTTTCTCAGCACCAAAGCTGGCTTTGCCGATGGGAACATGGATGATGTTTTGTTTGTCCAGACGGTACTCAATCTTACCAGCCATAGCCTCGCGAACAGCACGACCTACGTCAGGTGTAACAGTACCAGCCTTGGGGTTAGGCATCAAGCCACGGGGGCCCAGAACCTTACCCAAACGACCAACCTGACCCATCATGTCAGGGGTAGTTACCAGAACATCGAAGTCTACAAAGCCTTCGTTCTGGATTTTTGCAACCAGGTCAGCATCGCCAACCATAACTGCGCCTGCTTCTTCAGCAGCTTTTGCAGCATCGCCCTTAGCGATTGCAATTACACGAACGGTTTTGCCGGTGCCGTGAGGCAGAACAACCGCACCACGAACCTGCTGGTCAGCGTGACGGCTGTCAACGCCCAAACGGACATGCAGCTCAACAGTCTCATCAAATTTAGCTTTAGCGGTCTGGCAGCAGATTGCCAGAGCCTCTTCGCTCTCATACATTTTAGTACGGTCTACGAGCTTTTTGCTCTCAACGTAATGTTTGCCGTGTTTCATTCTTACTCCTCCTGTGGTAAATCGGATTTATTTCCTCCCACGAATGGCGGGCTGTTAGTCTACAACGGTAACGCCCATGCTGCGGCAGGTGCCGGCGATCATGCTGATAGCGGTCTCGATGTTAGCCGCATTCAGGTCAGGCATTTTGGTAGTAGCGATTTCCTGCAACTGTGCCTTAGTGATAGTAGCCACTTTGGTCTTGTTGGGAACGCCAGAACCACTCTCGATACCGCAAGCTTTCTTAATCAGAACAGCTGCCGGAGGGGTCTTGGTGATGAAGCTGAAAGAACGGTCAGCATAAACAGTGATAACAACAGGAATCACATAGCCGATGTCGTTCTTGGTGCGTTCATTGAATTCTTTGGTGAACGCCATAATGTTTACGCCGTGCTGACCCAAAGCAGGACCAACGGGCGGTGCCGGGGTTGCTTTACCGGCGGGAATCTGAAGCTTAATATAGCCAGTTACCTTTTGCGCCATTTTAACTGCACCTCCAAAATTTGTGGTAAGTTAGCGGGCTTGCGGTACAAAAAACCGTGCCCTCCCACGGGCATGAAATCCACGCCCTATAAAAACCGCATTGTGCGGCTCTTACCAGTGTTTGTTTGAAAAATTTGTTAGATTGGTTTTACCTGATTCAATTCCAGTTCAGCAGGGGTTTCCCGTCCAAACATTGAAACTGTAACCTTAACCTCATTTTTGTCAAGGTCGATGCTGCCCACAATTCCAACAAAGCCTTTCAGCGGCCCTGCGGTAATCTCAACATTATCACCAACCTCATAATCAACCGTAAGCTGCTCGCGGGTATCTACACCAAGTGCATCCACTTCGCTCTGCGACAGGGGAACGGGCTTGGAAGAAGGGCCGACAAATCCGGTCACACCACGGCAATTGCGAACGATGTACCAACTGCTGTCGGTCATCACCATTTTCACCAGCACATAGCCGGGGAACAGCTTTCGCTCCACCATGCGCTCCTTGCCATCCTTCATTTCCATTGCCTGTTCAGTAGGAACACGCACTTCATGAATCAGATCCTGCAAACGACGGTTCTCCACGATGGTTTCCAGGTTGGTTGCCACCTTATTCTCATATCCGGAATAGGTATGAACAACATACCACATTGCTTGTTCTGCCATCTAAATTGCACCTCCGTCTGCGTTGTATTCCGCGTACTGTCAAACTTACGCGCCGATTGCCAGCTTCAACAAAGTGATAAAGCTGGTATCCAATGCCAAAACAATTACGCTGGCAACGGACATCACCACAAGCACAATTACGGTGTTGTTGATGATTTGCTTTTTGCTCGGCCAGACAACCTTTTTCATCTCGCTTTTCACATCACGGAAATATTTCCCCAAGCGACCAGCGGTGTTCTTGATTCCCTGTGCTGCACGAACAAAAAAATTGGGTTTCTTTTGAGACTTACCCGAAGTGGCTTTGCTTTTTTCGGCTTTTGCGGCATTTTGCTTGTCAGCCATAATCGCTCCGCCTTTCTCTTACTTTGTCTCGCGATGAACAGTATGCTTTTTGCAGAAGCGGCAATACTTTTTCATCTCCAACCGGTCAGGGCTGTTTTTCTTGTTCTTCATGGTGTTGTAATTGCGCTGTTTGCACTCTGTGCAGGCCAGTGTAATTTTCACTCTCATTCTTCGGCACCTCCATTTAACGGTTCGTTTAGCCTCCCTCATGCAGGCAGGGACGCATGCAAATTTGCACACAAAAAATACCCCTGCACAAAGAGGTGTTCTCATCTTACCACACAAAAAGCCCATTCGTCAAGAGCAAAATTGCGTTTTATGTTGATTTTTTCTCTTTTCTTCTGGTTTTTGTGTCTTCAATCTGGTGACAAACGGTACTGAAATATGGTATGATAATCATACTTATAGAATATAGCACTGCAACAAGGTTTTCCTGCTGCTGCTTTCAACACATTGCATGGGGCTGTTTTTTCGGCTTTTCATGCCAAAAGGAGATTTTTATGTCAAAACAAAATGCTGTGCTTTTGTTCGGCGGTGTATCCAGTGAACACGAAATCAGCCGCCTTTCTGCCGCTTGCTGGGCAAATTCTCTGGACAAAGAACGCTATCATGTCCATTATGTCGGCATCACCCGGCAAGGTGAATGGCGTCTGTTTCAAGGAGATGCTTCTGCTATTGCGGACGGAAGCTGGGAACAAGGCAACATCACCCCTTGTGTCCTCAGTCCTGACCGCAGCCATCATGGTTTGATTGTTTTAGAGCAAACCCCGCGTATTTTGTATGTAGATGTGGTTCTTCCTATTTTGCATGGCAAAAATGGCGAAGATGGAACCATCCAAGGCTTGCTGGAATTGTCCGGTATTCCCTATGTGGGATGCGGTGTGCTTGCGAGTGCCGTTTGCATGGATAAAGCGATTGCCAACACCCTTTTGGACGCTGCAAACATTGCACGCTGTGAATGGGACTGGGCATGGGCAGAAGATGCCACTGCAAATTTTGACACTCTTTACCCCCATCTGGAGCAAAAACTCGGCTGGCCTATGTTTGTCAAGCCTGCCAATGCAGGCAGCAGTGTTGGCATCAGCAAAGCCAACAACCCTGACCAACTTCGCAAAGCCATTCAGGTTGCAGCCGCCGAAGACCGCAAAATTGTGTTTGAGCGATTTGTCAAAGGGCAAGAGGTAGAATGTGCAGTCATCGGCAACCATGCAGTCATCTCCACACTGCCGGGAGAAATTCTTGCAAGTCAGGATTTTTACACATACGACGACAAATATATCAGTGGCACTTCACGCACCCAAATCCCTGCAAATTTGCCGCAATCCACTTTGGAGCAGATTCAGAAGTTTGCTGTGGATGCCTACAAGGCACTGGGCTGTGAGGGCTTGACCCGTGCAGACTTTTTTGTGGAGGAATGCACAGGTGCAATCCTTGTCAACGAGTTGAACACCCTTCCGGGGTTCACTGCAATCAGTATGTATCCGCAATTGATGGCACATGCTGGCACTCCGCTGCCTCAGCTTCTTGACCGTCTGATTGAATTGGCAATGGAAAGGGCGGCGAAACAGAATGGATAATCGCCCCATTGGTGTGTTTGATTCCGGGCTGGGTGGCTTGACTGCTGTGCGGGAATTAAAAAGGGTTCTTCCACAGGAAAATATCATTTATTTTGGTGACACAGGTCGTGTTCCATATGGCGGACGCAGTCCCAGCACCATTCTTCAATACGCAAAAGAAGATATTGCTTTTCTTCTTTCAAAGGATGTAAAGTGCGTGATGGCAGCTTGTGGAACGGTCAGCAGCATCCTGCCAACATCCTTCACAGACACTTTGCCTGTACCGTTCATCGGTGTTGTAGAGGCAGCGGCAAACGCAGCAGCAAACGCCACTTGCAACCGCAAAATCGGTGTGATTGGCACGGCTGCCACCATTCGCAGCAAAAGCTACGAGCAACATTTGAAACACCGACTGCCCGATTGCCAAATTTTCGCCCGTGCCTGCCCCATGTTTGTGCCATTGGTGGAAAACGGCTATCTGGGTAAGGGCAACCCCATCACCACTGCCATTGCAAAGGAATATTTAATCGACCTTTCCAATGCTGAAGTAGATACTTTAATTTTAGGCTGCACCCATTATCCTCTGATTGCGGATATTATTTCTGAAGTAATAGGCAGCACTGTTACCTTGATTGACCCCGGAAAGGAGACCGCAGACGCCGCATTGCAGATTTTAAAAAGTCAAAATCTTTTGGCAGAAAACAATGGTTCTGCCTCTTATTTTGTCAGCGACTCTGTGAATTCATTCCGTTCCATTTCCAATCGCTTTTTAGAGGAATATGCTGGCGGTGAAGTCGCACAAATTGACCTCACTCAAGCCCTATAATAAGGGAGGAATTTTTTGAAAAAGGACTATTTAATTTGCATTGATGGAAAAATGGAGCAGGATGGCGATTCTGACCATATCCAACTCAAAACCCGTGGTGGTTTTGTATTTAAAGATGGAAACTTTTTCATCACATACGAAGAAAGCCAAACCACCGGTTATGCAGGCTGTACAACCACTGTTAAAATTGCACAGGACAGCAGCCGTGTCGCCATGCTGCGATACGGCCCTGCTGCCAGTCAACTGATTATTGAAAAAGGGGTGCGCCATGTCTGCCACTATGAAACCGGCACAGGTGCGCTAACCCTTGGCGTTGCAGCAGATGAAATTTGCTGCGAGCTGACCCTCTCTGGCGGACAAGCAACCTTCAGCTACACACTTGATAGTGGCACACAGGAAATCAGCCGAAACATTGTCACCATTACTGTTACAAAATAAACTATCAACAAAAAGGAGTTATAAAAACCATGACTGAACATTTTTGTCAAAACCCTCGCAATGCTATCATGGAGCAGGCAAGGGAATTGCTGACACAGGCAGTAAATACCGCAATGGAAAAAGGGGACTTGCCTCAAACAGAACTGCCTGATTTTATTGTAGAAATTCCCTCCGACAACCGCAACGGCGACATTGCTTCCAATCTGGCACTGGCTGGTGCAAAGACATTTCGTTCTGCCCCCCGCAAAATTGCAGATGCTATTGCTGCAAACCTGCCTGCATTGGAAAACACTCTCTTTGAAAAGGTAGAGATTGCAGGCCCTGGTTTCATCAATCTGTTTCTTTCTCAGGCATATTTTGCAGATGTTGTGCGTGCAGCAGTCAGCCATACAGAATATGGCAGAACCGACTTTGGAAAAGGCAGCAAAATCAATGTGGAATTTGTTTCTGCCAACCCCACCGGCCCAATGCACTTGGGCAACGCCCGTGGTGGTGCTTTGGGCGACTGCTTGGCAGCCGTTCTGGACTGGGCTGGCTATGATGTAACCCGTGAATTTTTAATCAACGATGCAGGCAACCAGATTGTAAAATTCGGTAAAAGCCTTGCCGCCCGCTATTTGCAGCATTTCAAAGGCGAAGATGCTGTTCTATTCCCGGAGGACGGCTATCAGGGCGAGGACATCAAACTGCGTGCAGCACAATTTGCAGAGGAAGCGGGCGACCGCTATCTGAACGCTCCTGCTGAAGAACTGCAAGAAGCAATCACTGCATTTGCATTGCCCAAAAATGTGCAGGGCTTAAAAGACGATTTGGGCAAATATCGCATTGAATATGATGTATGGTTCAGTGAGATGACCTTGCACAACAGTGATGCAGTCAAAGCAGTTGTAGACAAGCTCACCGAGATGGGTGCAACCTACGAAAAAGATGGTGCAATCTGGTATCGTTCCAGCCAGTACAGCGCAAAATACGGTGTCAACAAAAAGAAAAACGAAGACGGCGAGCAGGAAGAAAAGGACGAAGTATTGGTGCGTGCAAATGGAATTCCCACCTACTTTGCAGCAGACATCGCCTATCACTACAACAAATTTGCTGTGCGTGGTTTTGACCGTGCCATTGATGTTTGGGGCGCAGACCATCATGGCCATGTTGCCCGTATGAAAGGGGCAATGGATGCTATTGGTTTGGACGGTGAAAAGCTGGATGTTGTTTTGATGCAGTTGGTTCGTCTGGTGCGTGACGGTGAGCCGGTTCGCATGAGCAAGCGAACCGGAAAGGCAATCACCCTGACCGACCTCTTGGACGAAGTTCCAATTGATTCTGCCCGTTTCTTGTTCAATATGCGTGAGCCGGGCAGCCAGATGGAGTTTGACTTGGATTTGGCACTGAAAGAGGACAGTGACAACCCTGTTTACTATGTACAATATGCCCATGCCCGTATCTGCTCTATCATGAAGAAAATGGCAGAGGACGGCGTTTCCTTTGAGGGTCTGGACAACTGCCGCACCGAACTGTTGACCGAGCCTGCTGAGCGTGAACTGATTCGTCACATTGGCAACTTTGCAGACGAAATCATCAATGCTGCAAAGCATTACGACCCTGCACGCATCACCCGCTATGTTGTGGATTTGGCAACCTTGTACCACAAATTCTACAACGCTTGTCGTGTGCGCGATGCCGAAAGCGATTTGCGTCAGGCTCGTATGGCATTGTGTCTGGCTGTAAAGAATATCATTTGCAGCGTTTTGACCATGTTCAAAATCAACATTCCCGAAACAATGTAATCCACACAACAAAGAGCATTGCAGAAGTTCTGCAATGCTCTTTGTTTATTCTGATTCTATTATCGGGAAAGAAACCCACACTTTAAACAAATCGCCATCGGTTTCTATCACAAAGTTTTCGTTTTGCAGTTCGGCAAAACTTTTTGCAATGGCAAGCCCCAGCCCACTGCCCTCTGTGCTTCGGGAAGAATCTCCACGCACAAATCGTTCTGTCAGACGCAATATATCGCCTTCAATTTCCTGTGCAGAGATATTTTTAAAGCTGACAACCGCCAATTGCTGTTTAATTTCCAAAGAAATATATGCCCGTGTACCTTTCAAACCATATTTATTGATATTGGTGACTAAATTTTCAAAAATGCGGCAGCTTCTTTGCCCTGTATTGCATGGACACTTCCAATTACATAATCATAATTTTGCGGCAAATCCCACCCCGAAAGAAGGTCGTATTCAATTCCTCAAAGAATCTCCAATCTGCCGTTATATTCTTGTTTCAGCGCTTCGACCTCTGCACAATATCTCTTTGTATTTTCAAGGCTCATGCTGGAACTGGTATCCTCCGGAATATAGATATGCCCGGAAAACCCCAATGTTTTCAGCCCTTGCTCTAAAGCAGCCTGAGCCATTTCGCTGGGGGTATTTTTCCCATCGCAATAGGTTGTATGGGTATGTACACTGCTTGTCTGATACAATTTTTTCATATAGCCCTTTTTTATAAGCATTTTATTTTCAACATTTTTTTACAAACTTGTTGAAATATCAGCCGTTTTTCTTTTTGCGAACCACTATGAGCAGCGCAACTGCCAATACAACCGAAACCAAAGATAATGTTGTATCAAAAATTGCTGCATTGACTTGCAAAGGTGCAAAATATGTTTGTAATGCACGGTTAATCATTACTTCCTCAGGAACTCCACCCATGTGGAGGATAGGAATTTTTATCTGTGATTTCATCAGCATCACCATTATAGAGGACAACATTCCACCAATTGTCAAACCGGAAAGCAAAAATGGCAGCCGAAAATCAGGCAAACAAAATCCTGCAATTGCCAGCCCAGCCAGCCCCAAAATCAAAAAAACAATTGGAACAATCGTTTTTTTCTGCTTTGTCTGCTCAATATACTGTTTTAGTTGTTGCCAAACCGGCTGTTCCATTGCCTGTTGTTCCAGTTGATTGCCTTCCTTTTCCAACAAATCCATTTTTGCAGCAACTTCTTTGGTTGGCTCCAATTGATTTTCTGTCAACTGCTGCTGAAGTTGCTCTTTCATTTCGGTTCCGGCTTTTGGTTGCGGCAATGGTGTATTGTTCAGTTGTGTTTCCATTGCATGAACAAATCTAGTTTCTATGGTTTTGCTGTCTGTTGGCTGAACCCCTGCTGCCTGTGCCAATTCTGCCAACTGAGCAGAAAGAATTTCTGCCTGTTTGGGCAGATATTCTTTCTGCAATGTTTCGGATAATGTATTTTCAGACACACCATTCCACATAAAAAGCAATGCCGTTTGCTGCAACGCCGCCACCAAAAGCAGCACTGCCGCTGCCCAACGAATGGTGTCAAGCCAGTTTTGTTTTTGTTTTTTCATCTGCTTTTCCCCTTTCATTACTTTTGCAGCGGTCTTGCATAGACTGGTTTGCAATAGACAAAAAAGCGATATGGTGTTGCTGACAATTGGTCAAAGGGATAGCAAGTATAGATAATCAGTTCTTCTTCCTCTTTCTGCAAATCATAGGTTGTGGTATCACTTGCCTTCACTACTTCGGTGCGAACCACTTCATATTCATATTGTCCATAGTACAAATCCATCAAAATACGGCTGCCTTCCTGCACCTGTCCCAGTGTATGAAAAAAAGTGTTATTGTGGGATGCCATCAGCATTTGCCGTCCACCACCGGGGATTCTGTCTTTGAGGTCTGGATAAAAGCAACCGCCTTTGTTCAAATCGCTGGCATTATCCCCATAAATCACTTTGCATTCAATTTGTGCATCAGGAATTTTCAAGGTGCCAATGGCTGTATGCAGTTCTGGCCAGCCACCAAATTCCTCAATGTTAATGGGCGCATAAGCGAATATTTCTTTTTGAATTTCTGTTTGCAGCGTTGAAAGCTGGTGGATTGTTTCTTGTTTTATATCTTGAGCAATTGTTTGTACTGTTTGCTGCTGCCATTTCAGTGCATTTTGACCATTGTATAAAAGTGCTGTCCACCCTGCCAGCACAATAAGCATTGCAACCACAGTCGATTTCCATTTCATTAAGCAATACCTCCCTGCTTGGGTAATTCTTTTATTATATCGCAATTGCTCAAAAATTGCAAAAAAGACCTTATACCATCGGTACAAGGTCTTTTTTTAATAATTATTTGTTGTTGCGATGTGCATCCAGCAGTTGTTTAATTTTAATATGTGGGTCAATGATTGCACTGACAGACATATCATTGTTCAATGCCAAAATGAAGTATGCAATATATTTTGAAACATCAACTTCATGGAACCAAGGACGAGCCAACAGCTCAGGGCTGCGATAGGTCAGATTAGTTCCGAATACACCGGTGATGATGCCTTCTTCAACAGCCTTATCAAAGGACTCTAGACCATTGGTAAAGATGCCATAGGTTGCATAAGCAAAAATACGGCGTGCGCCACGGCGTTTCAGCTCATAGCCGATGTCTAGCATACTCTCGCCGGAGGAAATGATGTCATCTGCGATGAATACATCTTTGCCCTCTACACTTTCGCCCAGATATTCATGTGCAACAATAGGGTTGCGGCCATTTACAATGCGGCTGTAATCACGGCGCTTGTAGAACATACCCAAGTTTACACCCAGAACACTTGCATAGTACATATTGCGGTTCATTGCACCTTCGTCGGGGCTGATAACCATAAAGTTATCACGGTCAGGCTGCAAATCGGGGAAATCCCGGAGCATTGCCTTCAAAACCTGATAGGTGGGCATCACATTATCAAAGCCCATCAAAGGCACTGCATTTTGTACACGGGGGTCGTGTGCATCAAAGGTGATGATATTGGACACGCCCATGTTTTGCAGTTCCTGCAATGCAAATGCACAATCCAAGCTCTCACGATAGCTGCGGCGATGCTGACGGCTACCATACAGCATTGGCATGATGATATTGATACGGTGTGCTTTGCCGCTTGCTGCCTGAATCAAACGCTTCAAATCCTGGAAATGGTCATCAGGGGACATATAGTTTTCATGGCCAAACATATTGTATTTGCAGTTATAGTTGCCCATATCGGTGATGATATACAAATCATCGCCACGGATGGTTTTTTTAATCATACCTTTGCCATCACCGGAAGAAAAACGAGGGCATTCGCTGGGAACAATAAAGCTCTCCACATTTTGACCGCCTTCGTTTGCCCAACTGGTCAAATGTGCATCAATCAGCTTGCCCTGCTCTGTTGCGCCGGGAGCAATAATCAAACCAAGTTCTGCCACATTGCTTTGGGCAGCCATAATATCTTTTGCATTGTTTGCCTGTACCATTTTTATAACACTCCTCAATAAAATTGATTGTGATGTGTATTCATTCAAAATCCCGATTTATGGGACTTTGATTCTATTTTCAATCTATTTTACCATAATTCGACCAAAAATCACACAGATTTTTCATCTTTTTTTTATTTTCTGTGTCTTGCTATGAAAAACAGGCAGATAAACCAAAAAAATAGGACTTCTGCCAAACATTTTTG
>JAHHUF010000158.1 GCA_020024115.1 Anaerofilum sp. | reverse complement strand
TTTTACACCTCAAGCGTTGGCGGGGAATTGCCACACGATATGCCAAACATACAGCTTCATTTCTGGCAGCAGTGCATATTCGTTGCATTGCTATTTGGTGTGCTGTTTTGGCTTGAACTTGTGTAAACACTATTTAGATATACCTTAAAAAATTTCTTGACTTTGACGCAACGACAACTGCTACAATAAGAACAAGGAGGGAGAGATATGGAATATTCAATTCAAGAATGCTCACAACTGGCTGGAGTGACCACCCGCACTCTGCGTTGGTATGACAAAATTAATTTGCTAAAGCCCAGCCGTACAGCGGAAAGTGGTTATCGCTACTATGGTTTAGCAGAAGTAAACCGATTGCAGAACCTTCTTTTTTACTATGTCCTCGGGGTGGAGTTGGCGCAGATAAAGGAATGTTTGGATTCTCTCTCCTTTGACCGTTTAACTGCTTTGCGCACTCATTTGACTGCATTGGAATCAGAGCAGACATGGCTGAAACATCTAAATCCATTAAAGCAGAAGAAAGGAATGAGTTTATATGTGATGAAAAGAAATTTGAAGCCTTTAAGCGAAATATTGTGGAACAGAGTGAGAACGATTATGGAAAGGAAGCGTGTATTTTGTATGGTAATGAGCAAGTAGATACTTCCAAAGCTGCTGTAATGAATTTGACACCAGAGCAGTATCAGCAATGGGCAGATTTGAATGATGAGATTCTTTATTGGGCAAATTGAATTCAACAAAGGAAATAATAACAGCAATTTCAATGGCGAAAAGCATTAAAACAAAATATAAAAATAAATAAGAAATTTGACATGATAAACAGAAAAAGCTGCCTTGCACTATTGCAAAGCAGCTTTTTATTGTTACTATTTTAGTCTGAGGCCAATGGAGTGATAGCACAATAGTCCTCAATTGTACCATGATTTTTAAAACATTCCAAAATCTGTTTACCAACAGGATGCAAATCTTCACAATCATAAGTCTGCAATTCTTTTGCAAAGAAATTGTACAGAATATCTGCCCCTTGGTCATAACCTTCAATGCCCAAAGTCTCTTGTTTTTCAGGCATCAAGAATTTTGGAGGAATATTTTGTCCGTCCATTTTCATTTCTTTCAGTGCATAGCCCATCAATGCACAACGGGCAGGAGTCAGACGGTCCATCTTCATGTTGACACCACCACGGCGAGCCAAATATTCACGAGAAATCCATTCAGCAGAGAATCCGATTTTAAATACACCAATGTGCTGATTGGGAATCAAAACATAGTGGGTGTTGGGGCAATCTAAAATTTGCTCCAGCAAAAGGTTTGCCTGACGAACTTTTTGACCCGTAGCAAAAGGCCAATAAGAACCCACACCCTCGCTTGCCAAAGGTGAACTTCCGGTAATGCTGGGGTTATTGAATCCACGGGGAGCAACCAAACGCCACAGCCAAGCTAATGCAGGAGGAATAATGTGCATCAAGCCCATGATACCATAGTCAGGATGTGCTGCGGTTGTTGGGGGCATACGCACACCAAAGCTGCGTACATCAACATCAACAGGTGCAGTGACAATGTTGTCAACCATCTTGCGGGGAACAATTACACGAGGATTGGGGCAAGGTTTGCCGGTGGAATCCATTGTATGCTCCCAAACAAGGCAGGTGGAACTGGGAACGCCCTGAATGTTGAAAAATACCAGAGGCTCTTTGCTATGAATGGTGATTCGTTCATACATAGGGTCACTGCCATAAGCGGTAATGCCATCAACACGCAGGAACCAGCCATCCTCACCATCATACAAAGCCAATTTTCCACTGCCATTCTGGAAAGAAGGATGACAAATTGCCATATCATCAGTAACAGGGTGAATGGTACAGGTGTCACTCATGCTCAAACAGTGATGCTCACCCGTCTCCAAATCGGTGCCCAAAAGCACACGACCATCCGAAATGCGGTGTACATCTTGCAGCAATTCGCTTTTACCACCACCGGATGCACCCTCGTGCATCATAACGATTTCATTTTCATAAGGAGTGATGATGCGTGCAGCAGAAGCATGGGCAGTTACCCAGCCTTCTTGTTCGCCAATATCCAACAAAACACTATAAATGCCTTTTTTAGCAGAAGGGCCTGGATAGAGGTTATAGGCATAGATTTCGTGGCAATCGTCCAAACGGTTGTGTACACAAACTTGTTTGCCTTTGAAGTGAGTGTGACGGAATGGAGGTGCCACATAGACAATTGCACGAGGTTTAAAATCGGTCACATTTTTTGCGTTTACAAAATATTGAAGCTGTGCCAAAGCAAATGCAAAGAATGCAGCATTGCGTGGGCAAACCAAAAGGGCAGGATAGCCATATTCGTTGCCGCCTGCCATAAAGGGAACCAAAATCAGTTCTTGCTGTGCAAGCCAAGTATAAGTATCTTTTTGGAGAACACCAAACTCATAGCCATACACTTCTTTAAAGCGAGGTTTATCAGTGGGTTTATCATCAGAAATGCGCATACAGTCAGGGTCACGACGGCGCATATAATCCTCGGTGAAATTGACAACTGCACCATTTTTGCAGCGAGCAACAACGGCTTCTTTCACAGGCTGCCCATTTGCTTCATACACAACATCAATACTGTTTGTGCCTGCATTTCCAAAAATAAGCTCAAAGAGCATTTCTTTAGAATCAGGAATAATTACGCTTGGGCTGTTGTTTAAAATAATTTTTAATTCGGGAGTAAGAACAAATTTTTCCAGTAAAACATTCATAGTAAAACCCCTTTCATAAATTTATAACATTATATAAAC
>JAHHUF010000157.1 GCA_020024115.1 Anaerofilum sp. | reverse complement strand
ATATTGTACAATTCACATGCAAATTTTCTGTCATATTTTCCCAAAATACTCCTCAAATCACCATGGATTGCTGGTGTTTTTTGGTATAATTCAGTGTTTGAAATGATTCAATATCGTTTTAAAAAATAAAATAGAGAACAAAAAAGAATTGCTCTTGCCAATTTTTGTAGAATTTTGTATAATAAAGATGCAAAAAACAACAAATAGTTGTTGCGGAATAAAGGTGATACAATGGGCTTATGGGCAATTTTAAAAAGGGAACAACCCAATTATTTAGAAGTTCTGCTAAATTATAAAAATGCAGGACAATTCGGAGAATATGCAGTTGAATATGCACTGAAAAACGGAAAGCTGAAAGGGAATAAAACAATTTTAAAAAATATTTATGTGCCATATAAGCAAGGAGACAGCGAGGTTGATTTGATTATGGTACATGAAAAAGGAATTTTTGTGTTTGAAAGCAAAAATTATAAGGGTTGGATTTTTGGAGAAGAAAAAGAGTATGAGTGGACAAGAATCATAAAAGGAAAAAAACATCATTTTCGCAACCCGATTTTACAAAATGAAACACATATCAAAGTTCTGGCGGAATTTTTGCGCCTTCCCTTGGAGTGCTTTGTTTCTTATGTTGTGTTTTCTAATCGGTCAGTTTTGAAGTCTGTGCCAAACAACAGCCACCAAGCAGTTGTTTTGAAATGCGGAAAAATGCTGAAAAGTCTGCGAAAAAGATTGCGATACAAAAAGCCAATTTTTACACGGCAGCAAATAGAAGTTATTTCTCAAAAGTTGCAAACAGAATGTGGCGAGACATTTGAAAAAAAGAAAGAGCATATTAAATATGTTCAGCAATTAAGGAAAAAGTATACCTGTCCCGAATGTGGCAATATGCTTGTAAAACGGACAGGAAAATACGGAGAGTTTTTGGGCTGCAAAGGATACCCCAACTGCACTTTTACAAAAGATATTGAAGACACTTCACAAGATGATGAAATTTAAAGGATATTTTTCGATAAGGAAGGATAAAACTTTTTGGAAAAAATAAAATCTTTTGTTCAGGGTGCAAAAACTTGTTTTTTTCAATTCATTAGATTGACAATCAGGGCATAAATAGTCTATTATATAAATAATTGTAATTCAATTGCATAAATAGCAAAACAACATCGAAAATAGATGGTTTTTGCAGGAGGAAAAGAATGACACAGCGTATTTTAGTAGTGGATTTTGGTGGACAATACAACCAGTTGATTGCTCGCCGTGTTCGGGAATGTAATGTTTATAGTGACATTGTGCCATATACAAAAGCATTGGAAGCTGTAAAAGAGAAAAAACCAATGGGTATTATCTTTACCGGTGGTCCCAACAGTGTATACGAGCAGGGTGCACCTACCATCAGCGCCGAAATTTTTGAGTTGGGCATTCCTGTTTTGGGTATTTGCTATGGTTCTCAGTTGATGATGGATGTTCTGGGGGGCCATGTTTGCAAAGCACCTGAGCGTGAATATGGCAAAACCGAGGTTATGGTGGATACCACCAGCAAAATGTTTGAAGGCGTAAGCCCCAAAACCATCTGTTGGATGAGCCACAATGACTATATCGAAACTGCTGCACCCGGATTTAAAATTTCAGCGCATACTGCAAATTGCCCTGTGGCAGCTGTAGAAATGCCTGAAAAAAATCTGTATGCAGTTCAGTTCCATCCTGAAGTTTTGCACACACAAGAAGGCAAAAAAATGCTGGCAAACTTTGTTTATAATGTTTGTGGCTGTGCAGGCGATTGGAAAATGGATTCCTTTGTAGAGCAGTCTGTACAGGCTTTGCGTGAAAAAATCGGTGATGGCAAAGTGCTTTGTGCGTTGTCTGGCGGTGTTGATTCCTCAGTTGCTGCTGTTATGCTGGCAAAGGCAGTGGGCAAACAGTTGACTTGTGTGTTTGTAGACCATGGTCTGTTGCGTAAAAATGAGAGCGAAGAAGTTGAGGCTGTTTTTGGCCCGGAAGGCCCATACGACCTGAACTTTATCCGTGTGGATGCTCGTCAGCGGTTTTATTCCAAACTCAAGGGTGTGGATGACCCCGAAACAAAGCGTAAAATTATTGGCGAAGAATTTATTCGTGTGTTTGAAGAAGAAGCAAAGAAAATCGGAACCGTTGATTTCTTGGTTCAAGGAACCATTTATCCTGATGTAGTAGAAAGTGGTTTTGGTGGTGAATCTACTGTAATCAAGAGCCATCACAATGTAGGTGGATTGCCTGACTATGTGGATTTTAAAGAAATTGTTGAGCCTTTGCGTGATTTGTTCAAGGATGAGGTGCGTCAGGCTGGCAGAGAGATGGGTATTCCGGAATATTTGGTAAGCCGTCAGCCATTCCCTGGCCCTGGTTTGGCGATTCGTATCATTGGCGAAGTAACCGAAGAAAAAATTAAGATGGTACAAGATGCAGATGCAATCTGGCGTGAAGAAATTGTTGCAAGTGGCGAAGACAAAAACTTGGGGCAGTATTTTGCTGCTTTGACCAATATGCGCAGCGTTGGGGTAATGGGAGACGAACGCACTTATGACTATGCAATTGCATTGCGTGCAGTTACAACCACCGACTTTATGACTGCTGAGCCGGCATATCTGCCTTGGGATTTGATTGCAAAAGTTACCAGCCGTATTGTAAATGAGGTTCCGCATGTAAACCGTGTTATGTATGACTGCACCGGAAAACCTCCAGCAACAATTGAGTTTGAGTAAACCACCTTTGCTTTGATGTACCCGAAAACCCTTGTGCTGCAAGGGTTTT
>JAHHUF010000156.1 GCA_020024115.1 Anaerofilum sp. | reverse complement strand
TCGTTCCCACTGTTCATCGGTTAATTCATATCGTCTATTTGCCATTTTCATCACCAGCTTTATTTTACCACATTCGGCACCATTCGTCACTTTTTACTTTTCAGAAACGCCCTAGGAAATTTTTCGACATTTTCCAGCCAGCTTGGATTTGGGCTTGTAATCGCACTTTAAGAATGTTACTATAAAAAAGTGGAACTGTCCATCATAACACAGTTTTGGCATTCTGCCACTTTGTTATATTTCAGAGAATTTTTCTCTATTCACCCTTTAGGGCATATCTGAAAACGCAGGAATCCATGCTGGATTGTGTCTATTTTTAAGACAATCAATGCTGTTTATTGCAGAAAAAGGCAAAAATTCCCGCTTCTCAGATAATCTCTAATAAAGAAAGGATGTTTTTGATGAAATCTGATATTGAAATCGCTCAGGAAACAACCCTTGAGCCCATTTCTGCTGTTGCAGCAAAGTTGGGGCTTACAGAGGACGATATTTCTTTATACGGAAAATATAAGGCAAAAGTTGACCATCGTTTAACCGCAAAAAAAGAACAAAAAGGTAAATTGATTTTGGTAACTGCTATCAGCCCTACCCCTGCCGGTGAGGGCAAAACCACCACAAGTGTAGGTTTGGCAGATGCTTTGTCCGCTCTGGGCAAATCCACAATGCTTTGCCTGCGTGAGCCAAGTCTTGGCCCTGTTTTTGGTGTGAAAGGTGGTGCAGCCGGTGGCGGATATGCGCAGGTTGTGCCAATGGAAGACATCAACCTGCACTTTACCGGTGATTTGCACGCAATTGGTGCAGCAAACAACCTGTTGGCTGCAATGATTGACAATCACATCTTTCAAGGAAATGCACTGGGACTCGACCCCCGCCGCATCACATGGAAACGTTGCGTGGATATGAACGACCGCCAGCTTCGGTTTATCACCGATGGTTTGGGTGGAAAAATCAACGGTACCCCCCGCGAGGATGGTTTTGATATTACCGTTGCCAGCGAAATTATGGCTGTATTCTGTCTTGCAACCGACCTTGCAGACTTGAAAGAGCGTCTTTCCAACATTGTAGTTGGATATACTTATGGAGGCGAGCCTGTGACCGCAGGGCAGCTAAACGCCGCAGGTGCATTGACTGCATTGCTGAAAGATGCCTTTGACCCCAATTTGGTGCAAACTTTGGAGGGCAATCCTGCAATTATTCACGGTGGCCCCTTTGCCAACATCGCACATGGCTGCAACAGTGTTATGGCAACAAAACTGAGCCTTGCTTTGGCAGATTATGTTGTGACCGAGGCTGGTTTTGGTGCAGATTTGGGCGCAGAGAAATTTTTGGATATTAAATGTCGCAAAGCCGACCTTGCTCCGGAGGCAGTTGTTTTGGTTGCCACTGTGCGTGCATTGAAGCATCACGGTGGCTGCCCAAAAGAAGAACTTTCCACTCCCAGTGTGGAATATTTGGAGAAAGGCAGTGTAAACCTGATTCGCCACATTGAAAATTTGCAGCAGGTGTATCATCTGCCTGTGTGTGTTGCAATCAATGCCTTCCCCACCGATTCCACAGAAGAACACACCTATTTGGCAGACCTGTGCAAAAAGCTGAATGTTCCCTGTGCTTTGAGTGAAGTATTTGCCAAAGGTTCCGAGGGCGGCAAAGAGCTTGCAAACGCAGTGCTGTCGATTATGGAGAAAAAGCCACTAACCGGTGCATATCCTTTGGAAGCACCTTTGACCGAAAAAATCGAAGCCGTGTGCAAAAAGATTTACCATGCAGACAAGGTTGGCTATGCTGCATCAGCCAAAAAAGCCTTGGCTGAAATGGAAGCAATGGGCTATGGCAACCTGCCCATCTGTATCGCAAAAACACAATATTCATTCTCCGACAATGCCAAACTGTTGGCTGCTCCAGAAGGATTTGAGATGACTGTACGGGATGTTCGTTTGTCTGCCGGTGCGGGATTTGTAGTTGTGATTATGGGCGCAATTATGACAATGCCAGGTTTGCCGAAAAAGCCCGCTGCTGAAAATATTGATGTGGACAACACTGGCAAAATTACCGGTTTGTTCTAAGGCTTATCTTTAATGAAACAGTTTTCCACAATCCATTGATTTTTTGTGGAAAACAAAAATCGAACAATTTCATTGTTTTAAACAGAATCCCATCTGCCAGACAGTATAGTATACTGTTGAACAGATGGGATTCTGTCTATAAAATAATTTTTATTATATTCTAAAACACTTTTAAATATTTTGAGAGTCTATCTGAAAAGTTGAAAAATTGTCATTTTTTCTTTTTCAACTACTCCCTAATCCGACATCAAAATTTCCAGTTGTTTTTTGGTTATATAAGCATACGCATTGTTATAATCCAACCATGTTTCAGCCATAGCTAAACATCAGGTTGAAAATTCAATCGCTTAGCTGTTGATTTTTACACTTGGGATTGCAGAAGTCTAAAGAGAATCATACTTTTTACAAAAGTTCTTATATAAACTATTATAGATAAATTAAGCAAAAAGTAAAGACTTTCCCAATAGAATCAAGACTTATTTATTTGTAGAGTTTTGTGCAGTAACATTATTCTAAGAAGTATCTGAAAAGTCAAAAAATCAGTCAATTTGTTAGCTTTCAGATACACCCTAAAAATATTATCTAACTTTTTAAATAGTGTCTACACAAGTTCAAGCCAAAACAGCACACCAAATAGCAATGCAACGAATATGCACTGCTGCCAGAAATGAAGCTGTATTTTTGGCATATCGTGTGGCAATTCCCCGCCAACGCTTGAGGTGTA
>JAHHUF010000155.1 GCA_020024115.1 Anaerofilum sp. | reverse complement strand
TTTTTTCAAAGTTTTTGATTTATTCTCTCAGACCCAAACTTCTCAGTTTGTGGCGTTGCCGCTGTTTGCGACTTCCCTATGATACCACACTATCAATTCAAAAGTCAACAACTTTTTCTCATTTTTGGCTTATTTGTTACTTTCTATAGTATTATTTTCTCATTTTTGAAAATTCTATTGACTTTTGCTTAGAAATAGTATCTTTCTCTACTGCAAAAGCTGTTTTTTCATATTTGCCAATATTTTTCGTTCTTTTCGAGAAATTTGCACCTGTGTTGTCCCCAGTTCCTTTGCTGTTTCGCTTTGGGTTTTGTTTTTGAAAAAACGCAGATAAATCAATTTTCTTTCTTCCGGCTGCAATGTTCTCAAAGCCTCTCGCAAACTGAGCATATCTGCAATTTCTTCTTCTGGTGACTCTACCGGAATTTCCAATGTATGGGTAGTTTCATCTCCATCTGTTCCTGTTGCTGTCAGAGAAATTGCTGGCATACAAGCACACAATGCGTTTGCTACCTGCTCCGCAGATGCTCCAACCTGTTCTGCCAACTGACTGATTGTAGGTTCGTTTCCATTTTTTTTCAGCAGTTTTTCTCTGGCTGCACTCACCTTCAATCCTAGTTCTTTCACCGAACGGCTTACCTTGACTGTTCCGCCATCTCGAAACAACTTTTTAATTTCTCCCAAAATAACAGGAACTGCATAGGTTGAAAAACAAACCCCTCGTTCTGTATCAAAGGCATCATACGCTTTTATCAGACCAATGCAGCCAGCGGAATACAAATCATCATATTCAATTCCTCTGCCTCGAAACCGACCTGCACAGGAATGAACCAACCCTAAATTATTTTGAATAAATTCATCTCTGGGCCCCAATGTTGCAGCCATTTGTTTTCCCCTTTCTTAATTTATATGTAATCAACGGCTGCGAATGTATTTGACCATTGTAATTTTTGTGCCCTTGCCTGTTTTGGAGCGCACCTTTAATTCGTCCATAAAACTTTTCATCACAGCAAAGCCCAACCCTGCCCGTTCTTCGGGGCTACCTGTGGTATACATCGGCTGCATGGCTCGTTCCACATCTTCAATGCCAATGCCTTTATCTGTAATGGTAATCACCAGCTTATTTTCCGCTTGGACATCTGCGGTCAACTCAATTTTTCCAACCTCATCTGGATAGGCATGCACAATACAATTGGTAACTGCTTCGCTGACAGCAGTTTTTATGTCTGAAAGTTCTGCAACTGTGGGGTCCAGTGGTGCTACAAATGCAGAAATAACCCCTCGGGCAAATGCTTCGTTTGCGCTGCGGCTGAAAAACACAACTTTTACTTTATTTGAATTCATCTTTTTTCTCCTTATATATTATTAGGCTTTTATATTTGCCAAACGCAGCATACGATTTACCTGTTCTGACACCCCTCGTACACTGATTTCACCACCACACGCCTGCATGCGTTTGCTTCTTCCCAAAATCAGCCCGATTCCCGAAGAATCCATAAACCCTACCCCTGAAAAATCCAAAATTAACTGTTTGGGCATCCTTCTGTCAATTTGTTCATCAATTTTTTCTCGCAAAAATGCTGCACTATGATGGTCAATCTCTCCAATCAAGGCAGCTGTCAGAAAATCGCCTGCTACCATAAATTCTGCATCTGCTGTCAAAACAATCCCTCCTTGTTCCATTTCGGTTTTATTCACTATACAAAATTTGCAACAAAAAAAGTGCCGCACCCTGTCGCAGGTACAGCACTTTTTTCTATTTTATGCAAAAAGCTATTTTTTTATGACTTTATTTCTTGCTTCACTGGCAAGATACAAACTTCCGCAGACAACACAGCCCTCACAGCCATCTGCTTCCACCAATTCCAACGCATCTTCGATGGTGTCGCAAATGCTGGCTCGCCCAAAAAACGGCTTTGCCAGTTCTGCCAGTTCCTCTGCATCCATTGCCCGTGGGTTGTCCGGTGCGACTGTATACAAATGACTGAAACAGCCAGAAAGCTGTTCCAGCATGGCAGTACAATCTTTGTCTTTCATCACACCCACAACTGCCGCCATATCGGTCAGCTTTGCTTTTTTGAGGGTGTCTGCCAATGCCTGTGCACCATCCTGATTATGACAGCCATCAATCACAATAAAAGGATTTCGGCTGACCACTTCAATTCGTGCGGGGAAAGTTGTTTGATACAGTCCTTTTAAAATTGCATCATCTTCAATTTTCCAACCTTTTCTCCACAACGCTAATGCTGCCTCAATACAAACCATTGCATTCAGCTGCTGATGTGCTCCTGGCAGCGAAAGACTGACTTCATATCCACCATAGCAAAAACGGTTTTGGAGTCCTTTGGCTTGATGGGGAGTTAAATCTTCCAATTCAGGGACAATCAATTCACAGCCCATCTTCTCGCTGCAAACAACAATTTCATCCAATGCCGCTTGAGGTTGTTTGGGATAGGTGATAACAGTACAGCCTTGTTTGATAATTCCACATTTTTCTGTGGCAATCTGCTCAATGGTTTCGCCCAGCATTTCTGTGTGGTCAAATCCAATTCGCATAATGCAGGCAACCTCGGTATTTTCTACCGCATTGGTTGCGTCCAATCTTCCGCCAATACCAGTTTCCAATACAACAATATCGCAGTTTTGCTCTGCAAACCATGTCAACGCTAACGCTGTGACCACCGCAAACTCACAAGGCAGTTCCCCTTGCTCTTGCTCCATCTGCAAAGCAGCCGTTTTGATTTTGTCGGTCAATTTTTCCAGTTCTTCATAAGAAATCATTTCGCCATCAATCTGGAATCTCTCTCGAAATTCCAAAATAAAAGGGGAAATGGTTGTGCCAACCCGATAGCCTGCTTGTTTTAAAATACTGGTCATCATTGCTGCGGCACTGCCTTTGCCATTGGTGCCTGCAATATGCACAAATTTCAATTGATTTTGTGGATTGCCCAAATATTGCAGCAATGTTTTTTCTGACTCCACCCCTGTTTTTTGGGTGCGATGGGGCAGGCTGTGAACCCACTCCTCTGCTTGAATAT
>JAHHUF010000154.1 GCA_020024115.1 Anaerofilum sp. | reverse complement strand
GTGTTTCCTGTGGGCAAACGCGACCGCAGACAGCAGGCAATGCACTGGAAGCAGACAGGATTTGATAAGCACCTTCAAAATCTTCCTCAGCAACCTTGCCGATGAAAGCAGGAATATCAATTCCAACAGGACAGCCAATTTGGCAGGGCTTTTTGGGACAGCCCAAACAGCGTTTTGCCTCATTTACAGCCATTTCAGGGGTGTAGCCCAATGCAACTTCGTTAAAGTTTTTGTTGCGAACATTGGGGTCTTGGTTTGGCATGGGACATTTATGTGGGTCCATATTTCTTTGAGTAGCCATAATTATTCTACCTCCTTATGAAGCAAATTACAGGATTCTTCTCTTTTGTGTTTTTCAAAATCTTTATATATGGAGCCACGCTGCATTGCTTCATCAAAATCTACCAAATGTCCATCAAAGTCAGGGCCATCAACACAAGCAAACTTGGTTTCGCCACCAACAGTCAAACGACAGCCGCCGCACATTCCGGTGCCATCAATCATAATGGGGTTCATGGAAACAGTGGTTTTGATGTTGTATTTTTTGGTCAGTTCAGAAACGAATTTCATCATAATAACTGGGCCGATTGCGATTACTTCATCATACTCATTGCCCTCTTTGATGAGCGCTTCCAACGCATTGGTTACCAACCCTTTTTCGCCATAGCTGCCATCATCCGTTACCAAAACCATTTTGTTGGAAACCGCTTTGAACTCCTCTTCCAAAATAACAAGGTCTTTGTTGCGGAAACCAACAATGCTGTGAACTTCAGCTCCGCGTTCATGCAGACTTTTTGCAGTGGGGTAAGCAATTGCACAGCCTACACCGCCACCAACAACGGCAACTTTCTTCAAACCATCCAAATGGCTGGGCTGACCCAAAGGGCCAACAAAGTCATGAACACTTTCACCCACATTTAAGGTATTCAGTTCGATAGTGCCGCCTCCAACAATCTGAAAAATAATTGTGATGGTTCCAGCAGTGCGGTCATAGTCAGCAACAGTCAAAGGGATACGCTCAGAATTATCCTTTGGGCGTACAATGATAAATTGTCCAGCCTGTGCTTTTTTTGCAACCAAAGGAGCTTCAATTACCATTTTTGTAACAGTAGGATTCAGTGGGGTCTTTTCCACAATTTTATACATAGCTCTAACCTCTTTTCTCCGAGAAGTAATAAAATAATCATACGACTTTTTTGGAGTTTCTGCAAGACTTTTTTTGTAAAGTTCTGAAATTATTATATATAAAAAGGGAAGGGGGATAGATTGCCCCTTCCCTTTTGAATAGTTTTTAGAAATCAATTTCCAAATCGTAGTAGCAAGCCTTCAACAATTTTTCCATTTCTTCCTGATTAGGTTGGCGAGGATTGGAACCAGTGCAAGCATCTGCAATTGCATTTGCAGCAACTTCAGGCAATTTTGTCATAAATTCTTTTTCATCAATGATGCTTTCTTCAGCCAAGACGCCGCCAGCACCATAGTTTTTGATGCTCAGGGGAATGTTTAGCTGACGGTTCATTTCACGCAGTTCAGCAATCAATGCGTCAATCAATTCTTCAGTGGTAGCGCCCTTCAAACCGATGAAACGGGCAATGTCTGCGTAACGCTCAGCAGCCTCAGCATTTTTAGCGTTATACTTGATAACCTTAGGCAGATACATTGCGTTTGCAGCACCATGAATGATATGGTCACCGGAGAATGCAGCACCAGTTTTGTGTGCCATAGAATGTACAATACCCAACAAAGCATTAGAGAAAGCCATGCCAGCCAAACACTGTGCATTGTGCATATCATCACGAGCAGCCATATCGCCATCATAAGATTTTTTCAAGTTGTTGTGAATCATCTTGATAGCATGCAGTGCCAGAGGGTCGGTATAATCGCAATGCAAAGTGGAAACATAAGCCTCGATTGCATGAGTCATTGCATCCATACCAGTGTGAGCGGTTAGTTTCTGAGGCATTTTTTCTGCCAAATCAGGGTCTACGATTGCAACATCAGGAGTGATGTTAAAGTCTGCCAGAGGATATTTGATGCCTTTCTCATAGTCAGTAATAACAGAGAAAGCAGTTACTTCGGTAGCAGTGCCGGAAGTGGAAGGAATTGCACAAAAATGTGCTTTTTGGCGTAATTCAGGGAAGCTGAAAGGAGTAATCAGCTGTTCAAAAGTACATTCGGGATACTCATAAAATGCCCACATTGCTTTTGCAGCATCAATGGGAGAACCGCCGCCAATTGCAACAATCCAATCAGGCTCGAACTTGCGCATAGCTTCTGCACCACGCATAACAGTTGTTACAGAAGGATCAGGCTCTACACCCTCAAACAATTCTACTTCCATACCAGCTTCTTTCAAGTTGCCAACAACTCGATCCAAGAAACCAAAGCGTTTCATGCTGCCACCACCGGTAACAACAATTGCTTTTTTTCCTTTCAGGTTTTTCAGTTCATCAATAGAACCTTTTCCATGATACAAATCACGAGGAAGAGTAAAACGCATAATAAACAAGCCTCCAATGAGATTGATTTCCGTTGAAGTTGTAAAGGTCTTAAAATGTTAAAACATTAACAACTTTAAACTATTATAATAATACCATTTATTTTTTTGTTCGGGTAATGTATAATAGGAATAGCTAATATGAAAAATTTGAAATAAAGGGTAAAATATACATCATTCCATTATATATTTTGTGCAAAAAGGAGACGATTATGAATTTTCAACAGCTGAGATATGCCGTAGAAATTGAAAAAACAAGCAGTATTACTGCTGCTGCAAAAAATCTTTATATGGGGCAGCCCAATTTAAGCAAAAGCATCAAAGAACTGGAAAATGAACTGGGGACTGTACTTTTTCACCGTACAGCAAAGGGAATGGAACCAACTTCCAGTGGGCTGCAATTTTTGAGATATGCAAAAGATATTCTCCGCCAGATTGATGAATTGCAAGCATTGTACCAACCGGGGCAGACAGATTGTATGCGCTTTTCCATTTCTGTGCCGCGTGCTACTTATATCGCAGACGCATTTGCAAATTTTTTGTCAAGTTATGAAAAAAACCGCTCTTTAGATGTGCAATATCGAGAAACAAATTCCATTGAGGCTTTGTC
>JAHHUF010000153.1 GCA_020024115.1 Anaerofilum sp. | reverse complement strand
CCATTAAATAGAAGTTTTCGCTGCTTGAATCCAGCCCATGCCGACCATCATCCCAGTATGAGATACAACCCCAAAACCCAAACAGTTCACTGTTTTGCTTGTTCTGTCACCTATGATATTTTCCAACTAGTTGGGCAGGAGGAAAAAATCGAAGATTTTTCCCAACAGCTAAAATTTGTGCAGAACCGTTACGGAATTTCTGCAACAAAAGAATTTTTTTCTTATAAAGAAAAGCCAAAAACCAAGGTGCAGGATTTTACGGATTTTGTCAAAAACGGAACAGAAAACCGAACAGAAAAAACTTTTGAATGGTTTGCATCCAGAGGAATTTCGGAAACTCTTGTCAAAAAATACAGCCTTTTTGTTTGGGAAAATCGAGCTGTTTTACCTGTCTTTCAGCAAGGAATCTGCATTAGTTGGGCAGCACGGGCATTGGACGACACCACAAATCCACGCTATTTGAACAGTAGCGGAGGAATGGGAATCTGGGGTTTTGATAAAATTTTTGAGCAGAACCATGAGCCGATTGCCATTTGTGAAGGTATTTTTGATGCACTTAGTCTGGAGCAGTGTGGTTGTCAGGCAATTGCATTGTGTGGGTCTGGGAGAGTGGGGCAGTTTTTGGACAAACTCAGCAAACTCCCCAACTCGTTGCCCCTTTTTATTTTGGCAGGGGACAGCGATTCGGCAGGGCAAAAAATGTGTGAAGAACTGAAAAAAGGGATTTCCTCTTTGGGTGGATGTTATGCTGCGCTGAAATTGCCCGACGGATATAAGGATGCCAATGTAGCATGGGTAAATGCACCAGAACAATTGCAGAAAGCTGTGGACAGTGCAAAATCTGCGGTGCTGTCTTCGATGCTGCAAGCAACAACACAATACCAACAGCAAAGCATGGCTGGTATGGCAGCGGAATTTCTGGGCTATCTTGACCGCAGCAGTCAGCAGCCGGTGCTATCCAGTGGATTTGCAGGGCTGGATAATTTGTTGGGAGGAGGATTATTCCCTGGACTATATGTGTTGGGCGCACCCAGCAGCTTGGGCAAAACTACTTTGCTGTTGCAGATTGCCGACAATATTGCAGCCTCCGGACGGGATGTATTATTTTTCTCATTGGAAATGGGACGATGGGAACTGTTGGCGAAAAGTTTATGCCGTATTGCAGGCATAAAAGAAAAAATTACGGTGCGAGATATTCTCACAAACAAGCTGCCCTGTGAAACGCTGGAAACCCTGCTCACCCAATACAACCAAACCGCAGGGGAGCATCTGTTTGTGGTGCAGGGAGATTCGGGGCTTACCCCTGCACAGGTGATGGCAAAAGCAAAAGAGCATCGGGAACACAGAGGACAAAGCCCGATTGTAATTGTGGACTACTTGCAAATTTTATCCCCTGAAGCCCCACGTCTGAGCGATAAACAAAACACTGACCATGCTGTCCTCTGTTTGAAAGCCCTCAGCCGTGATTTGGATGTCCCTGTTTTGGCAGCAAGTAGCTTCAACCGTGATTCGTACAGCAAAACGGCATCTATGGAAGCATTCAAGGAGTCAGGTGCGGTGGAGTATGCCGCCGATGTATTGATGGCATTGCAGATGAGCGGAATGGGGAAAGAAGGCTTTGACATCAACAAAGCAAAAGCCGCCGAACCACGAAAAGAAGATTTGATTGTGCTGAAAAACCGCAACGGCACACCCTATGGACATATCTCGCTGAATTACCACGCAGCCGCTAATCTCTTTGTAGAAATGGGGCAAAAATCAACCGCCTTTTCTTCAGCACCCAACCGCATCGGACGCCGCAGCTGACCGTACAGTAAGGGCTTGTTTTGCAGAATGACCAACACAAGCCGACAGAGCAGCTTTGATGATTGTCAATGGTAAATTTTCACCAAAGCACCCTCCAGCATGATGGAATACAAAAAAGATATTATGACACGGTGTCATAATATCTTGAAAAATCCCTTTAAGGGCGGATTTCAGATTCCTTTTTGAAAAATTGTTTGAACAAATCAATGTAAAAATTCATTATCTTCCATTTCTAATGGTGTCATTTTTGGCTGTATTGACGGAGTTATTCTGTTGGAATTTAGAAGTGAAAAGCTGCTTTTATCTTGTCAATGCAATTCAAGTGATTTACAGTTTTACCATCCTAAAAATATATAGAGTCCAAAACTGTGTAGAGACAAAAGGGACAAAGACAGCTTTGCTGTTTGGTGCAGAACTGCTGTTGACGGTCGGTGCGGCTGTGATATATCAATCAAAGAAAACGGAGTGTATCAAAGTTTGATACACTCCGTTTTTCAATCGGTCTAATAGCCGATATTTTAATGGACATGATTTCTGACCTTAGCGCATATTGCCTCTGGGTCTGTTTCACCCGAAATCATATCCTGTGCAATATCATTGAAACAACCATGCTTTCTTTTCGGTATGGCTGCTACCAAATCGGGAAGACTTTCCTTCATTTGCTGGTTCAAGCCTTTTTTGCTTGATGGTATGTATAATAAACATCTACCAACAGGCAGAGCATCATAATTGCCAAAGACCACACTAGACAAGCTGTTCCCTTTGCAGCAAAACTGACCACTACAAGCAAAATTCCGGAAATAACAAAGGAAATTCCACCGAATCGCTGGCTTTTTTTCCATACGGTTTCGTTTTTCATGCTCCAAACCGTCCGCAGCCCCAGCACAGAGTTCATGCGCACTTTTGGTATGATATTGCCAACAATCACCATGCAAACACCGCAAATTCCGAAAATCAATTGATAAACATCGACAGGCACAGCCGAAAGCGTTTCAGCTGTGTCAAAGCTGGTGTAGAGAAAATAACCTGTCAACCAATTAAAAATCAAAAGAGAAACAATGCCTGTCACAATGGTGACCATTTCATTGTTGTTGCCGGTTGGCTCCTGTTTGGCGGCATACTTTGCCATTGCAAGCATAAACCAACCAAAGAAAATTGTAACGACAGGAAAAATAAGCGTTTCGTATTTGCTGCCCCAACGGGTGACTTGTCCGCTGAAATCATAGTGTGCCGGGATTTGTTTGGGCAAAAAAGGCAGTGCAGCAACAGTGACAAGAAGGGGAAGAAACATGAGGATGTAAAACAG
>JAHHUF010000152.1 GCA_020024115.1 Anaerofilum sp. | reverse complement strand
AGAAAATGGTTTCCAAAGAGGAAGAACCAACAATATCGACTGTATTGCCACAGGCAACAAGTTTGCCTTGACGGATGATGCCAATGCAATCGCACAACTTTTCGGCAACCTCCAAAACATGAGTGCTGAACAAAACAGCACCACCATTGTCACACAATTTGCGAAGTTCTTGTTTGAGCAGATGGCTGGCTTTGGGGTCCAGCCCTACAAACGGTTCATCCAGCAACAACAATTTTGGGCTGCGGATAAAAGCAGAAATCAAAGCCAGCTTTTGCTTCATGCCATGAGAATAGCTGTTGATTGCATTGCCTAAGGAATCAGTTAGTTCAAACAAATTGGAATAGTGTGTAATCTGTTCTGTTCGTTTAGCAGAAGAAATGTGATAAATATCACAGATGAAATTTAAAAATTGAATGCCTGTCATAAAGTCATACAAATCAGGATTATCCGGCAAAAAGGCTGTGATGGATTTTGCTGCAATGGGTTCGTTTTTAATGGAATGTCCATCAATTAAAATTTCACCCTGTTCAAATGGAAGGATTCCTGCAATGGCACGTAATGTGGTGGATTTTCCGGCACCGTTATGACCAATGAACCCAAAAATATTGCCCTCTTTGACCTCAAAAGAAATGTTGTCTACTGCGATTTTTCCTTTGGAATAGGTCTTTGAAAAATTGGAGATAGTAAGCATAAGAATCCGCCTTTCTGCTTATTGATTAGAAATTTGTCTAAATAATAGCATACCACTAAATAAATGTCAATTTGAAAACTATAAATTTTGGGGAATTTTGCCATGAAATCGCAAAAATCAACTTGAATTGAAAGAAAGATGAAACGAAAATCGTTTTATTGCCAAACGAAAACGATTGACAAGCACTATATAATAGGTATAGATTGTATTATTTTGATAATTTGGTACACAAGAAAGGAAAAATCAATGGCAAGATATCAAAAAAATCCTTTTGCTGCTCCTAATAAATCAAGCAAAAAAAGAAGAAAACAGCGAAAAAGAAACCGAATGATATTGAGATGCGCAAGTGTCTTTGTTTGTGCAGGTGGCTTGGCGTTTGGTGGCTGGAAAGTGGTTCAGATGCTGGATGCAGACAGCATCAAAGGTGTGTTTATTTCACAGCCAGCGGCAACTGCAACCCCGCAGCCAACAGCAACTCCGGAGCCTACACCGGAACCAAAACCGACTGCTGCACTTGCACCAGAGCAAATCAACAGCAATTATGCATTGCTTATGCGTGCAAAAACCGGGGAAATCCTTTGGAACAAGGGGAATCCATCAGACAAAGTGTGGCCTGCTTCTATTACAAAAGTGTTGTCTGCATTGGTGGCGTTGGAGCATATCGAAGATTTGAACCAAACTTTTGTGATGCCGCTAAATATTTATCAGCCCTTGTTTGACCAAAATGCCTCAATGGCTGGGTTTTGGTCAGGAGAAAGCCCAACCATGAAGGATTTGCTGTATGGCACAATGCTGCCCTCTGGTGCAGAGGCTGTGACAGCACTGGCTGTTGCAACGGCAGGGGATGAAACAACCTTTGTGCAGTGGATGAATGACAAGGCAGCAGCTTTGGGCATGAAAAATTCCCACTTTGCCAATGTATGGGGAATTTATCAGGAAGACCACTATTCCACACCAGAGGATTTGATTTTGTTGATGCAAACTGCTCTGCAAAATGAAACACTGAAAACAATTATGAGTACCGCACAATATACCACAGCACCTTTGGCTGCCCATGCTGATGGAGTGACAATGGAACATTCTGTTTTGAAAAATCCGTTGACAATGCAGGCAGAAGGCTTTGTGCTGGAAGGCGGAAAAACAGGCTTTACGGACGAAGCAGGTTTGTGCCTTGCC
Organism: Anaerofilum sp.; assembly: GCA_020024115.1. Taxonomy (GTDB): domain Bacteria; phylum Bacillota; class Clostridia; order Oscillospirales; family Ruminococcaceae; genus Anaerofilum. Next base: position 1,323 of record JAHHUF010000152.1, on the reverse strand, counting down.
AGCTTTGCCGAAAAAGGCGGGGAAGAATTTGTGCTTGTGACAACAGGGGCGATGCTTGCTCCAGAGCAAACAGAACCGCTCCATGTGCAGGATGCAATTACCATTTATTCTGCAATTCAGATGCCATAAAAAAGGTTGATTTTTCTTTTTGAAAATAAAATTAAAAAAACTTAAATTAAGTATTGACATTTGTCCAAAGACTGATTATAATATAAAACACAGTCGAGTGCAGGTGTCGTACAACGGCTAGTACATCAGCCTTCCAAGCTGAGGACGAGGGTTCGACTCCCTTCACCTGCTCCAAAAAAGCACAACAGAAATGTTGTGCTTTTTCTATTTGCAAAAACACGAAATTGAATGCTGCAAAATATATTGCCGATTTTTGCAGCAGTGCTTGACAAACGATTGTGAAATGTGTTATAGTATCAAAAGTAAAACAAAGCAGCATCTGGCAGGCCGCCGTGCTCACCTTGTAACCTATTGGGGTTCGGGTTGATATTGTTTAATTCGTCTATTCTTTATGCGAAGCGGATAGACTTGAATGCGGCTGCCTAACTGGGTAAGCCGCATTTTTGTTTACAAATATAATTTTGGAGGTGTGTTCCAATCGCTAACGGGAAAAAAGAACTGGAGATCAACGAGGAAATTCGTGATAAAGAGGTGCGAGTAATCGACGCTGATGGCAGCCAGCTGGGCGTTATGACCAGCCGTGATGCTCTGCGCAAAGCAGAAGAACAAAATTTGGACTTGGTGAAGATTGCCCCACAGGCAGTGCCACCTGTTTGCAAAATTCTGGATTATGGCAAGTATCGCTTTGAAATGCAGAAAAAGGATAAGGAAGCCCGTAAAAACCAGAAAGTTGTGGACATTAAGGAAATTCGTCTGTCCTTGAATATTGATACGAACGACTTCAACACCAAGGTGAACCATGCTGCAAAGTTCCTGAAAAACGGGGACAAAGTAAAGGTGACCATTCGTTTCCGTGGGCGTGAGATGGCACACACTGAGCTTGGCCTTGATGTGCACAAGCGGTTTGCTGAGGCTCTGCCCCAGGCGGTTGTGGAAAAACAGCCCAAGCTGGAAGGCCGCAGCATGATTATGTTTTTGAACTCTGCTCCCAATAAAAACTAAGGAGGAAACTCAAATGCCTAAATTGAAAACTCATTCCGGTGCTAAAAAGCGCTTTAAGCTGACCAAAAGCGGCAAGGTAAAGCGTGGTCACGCTTTCCGCAGCCACATCCTGACCAAGAAATCCACCAAGCTGAAACGCGGTTTCCGCAGCCCCAGCTACGCTGACAAGACCAATGAGGCAGCTGTAAAGGC
>JAHHUF010000151.1 GCA_020024115.1 Anaerofilum sp. | reverse complement strand
TTCGTATACTGCAATTGTATTTTGATGATTTTGTACATTTAAGATTTCGTCTGAAAGAAAAATTCGAATTTTATCTCCCTGTTGTATTCGAAAAGAAAGTGGCTGTTTTTTCCCGTTTACTTTGAGTTTATTTTCCTTGACTGCGCGGCTCCATCGTCCAAACCCAACTGTTGGAAATATCTGCTGCAAATATTTATCCAATCTTTGCTCTACTTTGGTTTCTACAATCAATTCTCTCATTCGTAATTCCTATTCCCTGCTGCAAATTCATTGGTGCATACATCAATTACTTCTCTTGTGGGCTGAATCAATGATTCTTCATAGTGGCATTTCCATTGAATCAAAGGGTCAAACTTGCCGTTTTGTATGCCATCAATGGTATCACCATTTTTGATTGGATTATCATTGTGAAACAAATACGATGCCAAACTGTATGCGTGTCCTACAATCCAGTTGGGGTCAAGGGAATGAAAATGATATTGCATATCAGGCAAAAATAACATGTGCATACCCATTGTATCCACAAGCATATCATTGCTACCTTCAAGGTTAAAAAAACGAACATTCACACCAAAATGGATAAACCGTTCTTCTTTGGGCATCAAATTTTCTTTAATTTGGCTTGTTGTAAGCAGTTTACCCGAACTTTGAAAATAAATTGCCTCACACTCAGGAAACAACTCCAACAATGCCTCCAAAAAGTTCATATCCAAATCAGCTCGGCTTTGTGCAGACAATCCAGCTGCCAGCATATCATTTGCACAAATACAATAGCTGCATTTTTCCAAAATTTCATCTCGTTCATTCATGCAATCCCACATTTGACTTTTTGTAAGTTCATCAAACTGGTTTGGAGTTGTTCCTTCTGGTGCGAAAAGTATCAATTGTACTGGTACAGCAGTATCTTGAAATTGGCTTTCATATTCCTTTGCCAAAAATCCGACCAAATTTTCTTTGCGGGAAAATAGTTCAACCTGTCCCAAATGCTTTTCTAATACAGTAAGAATTGTGTCTGTATCTGGCAAGGTGACGGGGTTTTGAAATAACAATTTCATCAAAAACACTCCACCCGGCAAATTTTCTTTTATTTTAGTCTGTTCCATGATATCCTCCAACAAAAACTTTTATTGTGTGTTTATTTTTGGGGAATTGGTTCCCATTTTACATGATAAAATAAAAAATCACTTTATTGCATTGATTGAACAAAAATTTGAAAATTTTTTGCCTGAAGATATAAAATCAAAGCATCCAATTCTTTTTGATGTTTCAATGAAAACTCAAAATGAAATTTTTCATTTGTACAGGTTTGAATCACTAGACTTTTAGTCAATCCATAACTGCCACTGTACTGCATCACTTTTACAACTACAATTTGCTCTATCAGTACAAGAGAGAGCCTGCCTCCAAACCGACAAATTATACAATCTGGCTGTAAATGAATATCTCCCATCAGCAGTTTATAAACCAGATGAGGGGTTTGAAACTCAAGAAAAATGGATTCTTGCTGAAAAGGAAGCAAACTATCAAAAGTTTGCTTGAATTTTTTGACTCCAACGGTAAACACAAACACAAATGAAAGAAAAAGAAGTGTTGCAGGAACGAAAAAGAAAAAGACAGACAATCCACCATAAACTATTACATAACACATTAGTAGAAAAACAATACTGCTCAAAAGCAAAATCCGCTTTGTTTCCTGTATGTAAAATTGCCCAAGATTCTTTTTTGGTTGCAGTTGTACCAAATATGTTGTGGGTTCATTTTGATTGGTTTTTTCTGCTCCTTCACCTCAAAACACAGATTCTTACCTTTTTGTAATACAAAGCTGGATTCTCCCGTTTGTGCATCAAAAACAATCCGATAAACTCCGTCAGGCTCTGCATTAAACGAAAACCGCCCTGTATAGCTTCGTTTGCCTGTTGTTTCATTCTCCCCTTTGCAGCAAAGCAAAACAGTGACAGTCACTAGCCCTGGTGTTGCATAAAAGATGCCGCTTTTTCTATCATCTGTGCAAAAAGGATTCTTTCTCAAAAAGGCTTGCGATGCCTCACCTTTGATACATTCAACTTTTGCACTCTTTATCAGTCCCTCTGATGTACATAGATAAATAGAAGCTGCTTGTGGATGTTTTTGTGGGAAGTTTTTCACTTTCCTTTTCATGCAGTACAAATCCCACTGTATCAGTATTGCAATACATCCAAGACACCCTACAAAAGACAAAAAAATTTGTAAATTTGTTAATGGTCTGGAAAGAAAATCTATGAAGGAACCCATCATTGTCCTGCCTTTTTTGACTTTTAATTTATCAATATCATATTTTATTATTCTACTATGATTCCTTTAAATTTTCAAGTCAGGCAGCCAAATTTATAGCTGAAACAACTGTTTAATAAGTTGGAACAACTGGCTGATTTGACCTACAACCATAGTCAGCACTACAATCAATCCCGCCAGTGTTGTCATCATCGCCTGTTCTTCTCTGCCGGAACGAATCAGTAATTGGTTCAACACTGCTACAATAATACCAATAGCCGCGATTTTAAAGACCAAATCAATTTCCATTGTGTCTATCCATCCTTTCTTTTCTACAAATCCATCACACATTTTGATGATACTAAATGATATGCTGTTATCACAGACAATATGTTTGAAATGATTGGATTAAAAGAAAAGAGAAGAGCCTGTTTTTGGCAGTTCACCAAAAACAGGCTCTTGTGCTGATTTGAATTGCAAAGATTATCTTCTGCGAGAATAGCCACCACCACGACGCGCTTCTGTTACACGCTTTAGGTCAGAAATTTTTTCTTCGCTTTGAGTTTTGAACTTTGCCATCATATCCTCAAAACTCATCTCCGCAGGCTGTTCTGCTCGACGAGGCTGCCACACTCTGCCGCCATCGTTCCGAGGGGCACGTGCAGGGCGCTCTACTGTCCGCTTGATGGAAAGAGCAATCTTTCCATCATCGGCAATGTTCATTACCTTAACCTTAACCTCTTGTCCTTCACTTAACACTGTGGACAATTCCTGAATATACTCGTTGGATACTTCAGAAATATGTACCATACCGGTTTTGCCTCCGGGCAGTTCAACAAATGCACCAAAGCTTTTTACACCGGTTACTTTTCCTTCGATGATACTTCCTACCTCAAATTCCATGAAACGGAAAAACTCCTTTGTCGAATGATAATAAAATATCTTCAAATATAAGATGAACCCATCTTATTATTTGCCACTGGTATCCACAAACACTCGTTCCCCCGGCTTTGCATACCCAAGCCGGTCACGGGCAATTCGTTCAATAATC
>JAHHUF010000150.1 GCA_020024115.1 Anaerofilum sp. | reverse complement strand
ATTCCATACCTTATCACTTATATCATGTCGTTGCTGTTCGTTGCTCATAGGATCGCCTCTTTCTGTCCTGATGGTCCTATTATATCACATTACTCGTGTACATACTATTTAATTAAAAAAGTTTTTTCGTTTTGTTTCAGACTATAATATGATATAATACCATCATAAATCAAAAAATATTCTATATGATACAAAATGGATTGCTATCCCAATTGTGTGATATTTTTATAGGAGTGAAAATCAATGCAAAAACAACAGGCAAAAGAAAGAATTTTGGAACTGCGGAAATTGATAGAAAAAAACAATCAACTCTATTATGATAATGATGCTCCTGAGTTAACCGATTTTGAATATGATGCACTGACAAGAGAACTGAAGGAACTGGAACAACAGTTTCCGGAACTGACAACAGCAGATTCACCCACACAGAAAGTAGGAGGAACACCATCGGGAAAATTTGAAAAAGTAGAGCATAAAGTGCGAATGGAAAGTCTTCAAGATGCTTTTTCCCATGATGAACTACGAGATTTTGACCGAAAAGTGCGAGATGCCGGCATTGTTCCGCAGTATGTTGTAGAGGCAAAGATTGACGGTTTATCTGTCAGTTTGGAATATCATAATGGAACCTTGGCAGTTGGCTCTACACGAGGCGATGGTGATGTGGGAGAAAATGTAACAGATAATCTGTTGGCAATTAAGGATATTCCCGAAACATTGGAAAATGCTCCCTCTTTGCTGGAAGTGCGTGGTGAAGTGTATATGCCACGGTCCGCTTTTGAAAAGCTGGTGGAGGAGCAGGAACTAGCAGATAAAACTCCATTTAAAAATCCACGCAATGCTGCTGCTGGAAGTTTGCGCCAAAAAGACAGCAAAATCACTGCTTCTCGCGGGTTGTCCATTTTTGTATTTAATGTTCAGCAAATCGCGGGAAAGACTTTTTCACAACACCATGAAAGTTTGGACTATTTGAAAAAGTTGGGGTTTCCAGTATCACCACGCTATTCTGTATTTGACAGTATTGAAGAGGCTATTCAGGAAATTGAAACCATTGGTTCTATTCGAGGGACGCTCCCATTTGATATTGATGGTGCTGTTATTAAAGTGGATGCTTTAAGCGCACGCCCTGTTCTGGGCAGTACCTCAAAGTTTCCACGCTGGGCAATTGCATTCAAGTATCCACCAGAAGAAAAAGAAACCATTCTGCGACAGGTTGATGTGTCAGTAGGGCGTACAGGTGTGCTGACTCCAACTGCAGTATTTGACCCTGTGCTTTTGGCGGGGACAACTGTTTCTCGTGCAATTCTGCATAATGAAGATTTTATTCGGCAATTGGATGTTCGGATTGGTGATACCATCAAAGTAAGCAAAGCGGGGGATATTATTCCTGAAGTCATTGAAGTGACCAAACATGGAGAAAATACCCAGCCTTTTGAAATGCCAACAGTTTGTCCAAGCTGTGGCGAACCGGTTGCTCGGGTGGAAGGAGAGGCTGCTTTGCGTTGTAACAACCCAGAATGTCCTGCACAGGCATTGCGAAATATCATTCATTTTGCAAGCCGTGATGCAATGGATATTGATGGATTGGGAAAAGCAGTTGCAGCGCAATTGGTCGAAAAAGGATATGTGAAAAATGTTGGTGATATTTATAGCCTGACAGCAGAACAATTATTGACATTAGAAAAGTTCAAAAAGAAATCTGCTGATAATCTTTTAAAAGCACTTGAAGCAAGCAAACAAGCAGGTTTGGCAAGGCTTTTGTTTGCATTAGGCATCCGAAACATTGGAGATAAAGCAGCAGCTTTGTTGGCAGAACAGTTTAAAACAATGGAAAATCTTCAAAATGCAACTTTTGAACAAATTTCAGAAATAGAGGGATTTGGCGGTGTTATGGTTCAGAATTTGCTGGACTTTTTCTCAAAAGAAGGCACAACCGACTTGCTCCAGCGTCTTGAGCAAGCAGGAGTGGATATGCAAGACCATTCAACCCCCAAAGGTGACCGTTTACAGGGGTTGACAATTGTTGTGACCGGAACCCTGCCAACACTTTCACGCAATGATGCTGAAAATTTGATTGTACAAAACGGTGGAAAAGCCTCTGGTTCGGTATCGAGAAAGACAAGTTATGTTTTGGTAGGCGAAGCAGCCGGAAGTAAGCTGACTAAAGCACAGACATTGGGAATCCCCATATTGGATGAGACATCTTTTTTGGAGATGTTGAAGTAAATGAAAACAGTATTTATTGTGAACCCTGTATCAGGTAAATCTGATGCAAGTACAATTTTTATTCCCAAGCTAATTCAGCAAAGCGAGGCTTTGGGGCTGGATTATGCAATTGAAAGAACTTATGCTCCAAAACATGCAATTGAAATTGCAAAAAACTACGCATCACAAGGACATCCTATACGGCTGATGGCTTGCGGAGGAGATGGAACATTAAACGAAGTTTTTGCGGGGGCGTGGGAATTTTCCAATGCAGAAGTTGGATGTATTCCCTGTGGTTCAGGCAATGATTTTATCAGAAATTTTTCTGATAATTCTTTGTTCCATGATTTGCAGGCACAAATCAACGGAACTTCACAAACCATCGATTTAATTCAAACAAATCATGGAATAGCAATTGCTATTTGCTCTGTTGGATTGGACGCAGAGGTTGCCAACGGGATTCCCAAATTTAGAAGGTTTCCTTTTTGTGGTGGAGAAATGGCATATAAGCTGTCAATTGTCCAGCAGTTGCTTGGGCGTATGGGCAGAGAGTTAACAGTCATAACCGATAAAGAGGTTTTTCAGGGTAATTTCTTGCTGGCAGCAATTTGTAATGGTACAACTTATGGTGGTGGTTTTTGTGCTGCACCGAATGCTTGTTTAAATGATGGGCTTTTAGATGTGATTTTGATTAAAAAGGTCAACCATTTGCGCATTGCACAAGTGATTGGAAACTATAAAAATGGAACACATATACAAAATGGTGTCATCCGCAAAGATTTACAAGATATTGCACAGATTATCAGAACGAACTATCTACAAATTTATTCTTCCAATAAAAAGAATTTGTTTTCAATATTGATGGAGAATGTAGCAAAACAGCGAATCTAAAGGTAGAAGTGCTAAAAAATGCTGCAAGGTTTATTTTGCCGCAAGGAGTAGAAATGTTGAACAAACAAGAAGTGTTTGCAGATTAAAGTGCGTAAAATCGTTTGAAACATGGAGAGAATTTGCTTTCTGCTTTTTAATGTGTTTCAAAAAATAACTTAAATAGTGTATACACGAGTAATGTGATATAATTAGGAACATCAGGACAGAAAGAGGTGATCCTATGAGCAATGAATAGCAACGACATGATATAAGTGATAAGGTATGGAATCTGCTGGAAGCACATCTAC
>JAHHUF010000149.1 GCA_020024115.1 Anaerofilum sp. | reverse complement strand
TCTGTCCTGATGTTCCTATTATATCACATTACTCGTGTATACACTATTTAGATAGCACTTAATAAATACTGCGTTTAATCATTTCAATCATCACAGAACTGTCATAATTTCCTTTTTGAATTTGCAGAACAAGCAGTTCAAAAATAACATCTATAAATTTTTCAGCTGTAAAACTTTCGTCAAACGCATTGTGCCGAACATCTTTATCATTTTGCAGTGTATAGTACATTGCATTTTTAATGTGGTTCCATGACTGCTGCATGGCTTGTTTGCCGGCAGCTTTTTCTTTTTCAATAAAACTCATGGAATGTCCATGAAAAAAATTGGGATACTTTTTCATACCTTGCTCAATACAGCATTGAATCCATTCTATACAGCTGATAAACCCCACAAATACTCGTGGCTGTTGTGAAACATGAAAAATATCAAACCAAATGCTTTCAATTGTTGCAGTGACAAGTTCTGCTTTTGAACTGAAATAGTTGTAAATTGTTCCCACCGAAACATCACAAGCGGCTGCCAAAGTGCGAATATTGATTGCTTCCCAGCCTTGCTTTTGAATCAAAGTTCTGCTGTTTTCCAAAATCACTTCTTTGCTGACAACAGTTGAATTCATTTTTTTGCCCCCCTTATCTTAAACATAGCAGATTATACCGATATTATATTCCTTTGTCAATAGTTTGCGGACAAAGTACAAAATTTTACACCAAACAAAGTAAATTATAGTTTTTATTTTGTAATATATAATTGACAAAATGTTTTGTATAATTTAATATAACCATTGAAAAGAGATGATTCAATGGCAAAAAATCTTGCCATTAAGGTTGCAAGAGCCGAAAAAGATCTCACTCAAACACAACTTGCTGAAATGGTTGGGGTATCCTGTCAAACAATCAATGCAATTGAAAAAGGAGCGTATAATCCCACAATTAAACTATGCCGCAAAATATGATGAAACAAATGAAAAATAATTTAGACGAAATGCAGGAATTAAAACTGCTGAAAATCGAACACACTAGCTATACCATTGCATTTTGGGCGTTGGCTATTTCCATTCTTGCACAAACATTCATGAGGCATAACAGCTTTGAATATTTGGCAGGTGAATACATTGTTTTTATTCCACTTTGTCTTTATATTTCAGTCACTTGTATTAAAAACGGAATTTGGGACAGAAGGTTAAAACCCGATTCCAAAACTAATTTAAAACTCAGTTCATTGATTGGAATCATCTTGGGCTTTTTGTGCTTTGTTTCTTCTTATCAGAACTATCATAATCTTTTTGGTTCTTTGGCAGCCGGAGCTTTTATGTTTTTCTTCACAGGGGTTCCTTCTTTTGCTGCATTATCAATTATCCGAAAAATATATATGAAAAGAAAACAAGTCCTTGAATCGGAGGATGAATCTTCAGAAAAATAATTGCAAAACAAAAAATAGCGAACGCACACAACTGTATGCGTTCGCTATTTTTATTTTTAGAAATACCTTAAATAATTCTTATTTATGAATTACAAATACTGATTTTCCAATTTAAACTGCTGTACAGATTGACGCAGCATACCTGCCTGACTGGAAAGCTCCTCACTTGCAGCTGCAGATTCTTCTGCGGTTGCAGAGGTTGTTTGAACAACGCTGGAAATCTGTGCAACACCTTGATTGATTTGTGTAATTGCAGCTGCTTGGTCATTGGATGCATCAGCAATCTTATCAACCAATACAGTTACATTTTGTGCCTGCTCCAGAACATCTGTCAATGCCTCAGCGGTCTGTTTTGTTGCGGTGGTACCGGCATGTACAGACTTCAAAGAAGTTTCAATCAGTTGAGCAATCTCTTTGGAAGCCTCCGAACTCTTATAAGACAAACTTCCAACTTCGCTTGCAACAACTGCAAAGCCCTTGCCGGATGCACCAGCACGTGCTGCCTCAACGGCTGCATTCAGTGCAAGAATATTGGTTTGGAAGGCAATATCTTCAATGGTTTTGATAATGTGACTAATCTTTTCAGAACCATCACTGATTTCTTTCATAACTGTATTCATGTGGTTCATCTGCTGGTTACATCTATCCAAAGCAGCACCTGCCAGAGCATTCTGCTCGTTTGCCTCTTTTGCAGTGTCCGCATTGTTTTTGATTCTCTCAGAAACCTCCGCAATGGAAGCAGCCAGCTGCTCAACAGAAGAAGCCTGCTCGGTAGCACCCTGTGCCAAAGACTGAGCACCTGCTGCAACCTGGTCAGAGCCGGAAGAAACTTGCTCTGCTGATTCAGAAATATCCCGCAGCAAAGTTTCCAACTTGATTCTAAAGCGTTCAATTGCATCTTGAATGGATTTAAAGTCACCATGAAACTCTACATGGGAATGATAGGTCAAATCACCATCTGCAAAAGCACCCAACAAATTATCAATTTCAGAAATGTACATTGACAGATTACTGATACAAAGTTCCATAGACCTTGACATCTCTCCAATTTCATCATCTGCATTATACTCAATTTGCTCAATGTTCAAGTTACCTTTACTCATTTCCTGCAAACCATGGTTGATTTTAGAAATTGGTCTTAAATGCTTGGAAATAATTTTTTTCAACCACAAAGCTGTAAATACCAAATTCAGTAACATCAAAGCTGCCAATACAAACTGAATCTGGTTGGCATCTTTATAGTATTCATTTTCCGACAACCCAATAATTAAAGACCAATTATATTCTTTTAAATGAGTAATCATACCCATTCTAGGATTTTGATTTATTTTATATTGAAAAGTAGTAGTGTCATTACTATCCAACTTTTTTTGAAAAAGAGCTGTATCAAAACCAGCCTCGGATAAAGGCTTACCTATCAATTCTGTTTGATGATAAGCAATAATGGTTTGATCAGCACCCATTAATAATAACCGACCTGTTTTACTAAAAGATAAATTTTTTAATAAATCAGAAACAACATCTAAATCCAAATCTAAACAAATCAAACCTACAGGCTGTCCTTCTTTTTGGATGGGAACGGAAATTGAAACACACATTTTTTGCGTTAATGTATCAATGTATGGCTGAGTAATATAAATTTTATTTTGTGTAATTGTTTCATAATAGTCACGAGTACTCAATTTTACATTAAGTTTGGTAGTATTAGAATGATAAATTGCGTCTTCCTGTTTGCTACCAATAAAAAGATTTAAAATAGCACTATATTTACTTTCAATGTCGTTAAAAGCTTTAGTAATATTTGTAAAATTTTCTGTCTCTGAAAAATTCACATTTTGTGTTAATGCATTTTGTAATTGACTATCACTTGCTAATATTTCTGCAATTGTAACATGTTTTTGAATAAACTTATTAATTTCATTTTTTGCAGTTGTTTGAATTTGTCGAAAATATTTTTCTTCTTGTTTATCAACCAAATATTTAGAAATTG
>JAHHUF010000015.1 GCA_020024115.1 Anaerofilum sp. | reverse complement strand
ACTATGAATTTGATAAAATCAACGGAAACATGGTCACCGGTGAATTTTATGTAGAAGGCAAGGGTTGGAGCTATATCGACCCTGTAAGCAAACAACATGCAAATGGTTTTGTGACTTTGCCAGACAAACGATATATGTACTATCGCGATGGCTTTATGGTGACAGGGCCGGTAGAGGTTAATGGCAAACACTATGAATTTGATAAAATCAACGGAAACATGGTCACCGGTGAATTTTATGTAGAGGGCAAGGGCTGGTGTTATATCGACCCTGTAAGCAAACAACATGCAAATGGTTTTGTGCATTTGCCGGATAAGCGTTGCTTGTACTATCGTGAAGGGTTTATGGTGACCGGTTCAATTGAATTGGATGGAAAACCATATACATTTGATAAAATCAATGGCAACCTGATTACAGGTGAAATGTACATAAAAGGCAAAGGCTGGGGATATATTGACCCTGTGACAAAAAAATATGCAGTAGGTTTTGTTCGGCTGCCTGACCAACGTCTGGTTCATTATGATGCAAACAACATCATGATGATGGGCAAACAGAATATTGCAGGCTGGCCTTATGAATTCAGCACAATCAATGGTGATTTGCTGACACTTCGCGAACAGCATATTCCGGGCAGAGGCTGGGCATATGTTGACCCTGAAACAGGGCTGTATGTTAGTGGACTTTATCAAATCCATGATGGCAGACTTATCTATTATAAAAATGGCATTATGGCCTTTGGCTGGCAAACCATCAATGGAAACAAATATTACTTTGATTATGGCAATGGTGCAGCATATAGAAATGGTATCTATACAATTGATGGAAAAAAATATCAATTCGATGACAATGGTGTAGCCAAGGAAGTTGTGATAGCACCCAATATTGCTATTGATGTTTCGTATCATCAGGGAATTATTGATTGGCAGGCTGTGGCAAACAGTGGTGTAAAATATGCGATTATCCGTGCTGTGGGCTGGAACAAAACAGCCGGAACAGTTGGCGGTGTGGACAATATGTTTGATTATAATGTCCGTCAAGCAAAAAGATATGGCGTTAAAGTTGGTGCATATATTTACACCTATGCCAAAAATCTGAATGAAGTAACAGTTGAAATCAATGCCTTTACAGATGCAATGCAAAAACTGGAAAGAGATGGCTACCGTTTGGATTTGCCTGTATTTGTGGATCAGGAGGACCCTTCTTTGTTGAGAGGTCTCACCTATCAAGACAGAACTGAATTACTGCGTTATGGAATGGTTCTTTTAAATCAAAAAGGCTACTATCCGGGAATGTATATGAACACCTCTTGGTCTCAAACCAATGTGAATGCAGAACAGTTGTATAATGAAGGGTACGATATGTGGATTGCTGACTATCGAACCAGTGTTCAAAACCCTGTTTGGGCTGGCAGATGTGCCTTGTGGCAATACACCAGCAGAGGTTCTGTGCCCGGCATTCGCACAAATGTGGATTTGAACTATATTTATAAGGATTACAGCGGACTGATTCAAGGCAGTGACAATACAGGCAGTGATACAGTGGCAAAGTTTAAGGTAAAAAATGAAAATGCCAGCGGAGCCATTGTTGAAGATACAATGCTGAACCTTTTGGCTGCCATTGTAAACAACGAAGTTGGAAGCGGTCTGGGTTTGACTGGTGCAGACAGACAAAAACTCTATCAGGCACAAGCAATTGCAGCACATAGCTGGTTGTTATACAGCTATTCCAACAGCAACCAAATTCCATCAGTTGGATTGAATTATAACGGCAATTTCAGTTTGATTCGTGAACAAATTGCAAGTGTGCAGGACACAATTATTACATATCAAAATCAGCCAATAATGGCTGTTTATGGTTCTTGTAATAATGGCAGAACAAACGCATCAGGGGATTACTGGAACAATGAACTTCCATATTTGCCAGCCGGAATCGAAAGCAAATATGACCGACAAATGGCATCGCAGTTTTTTCCGACAGTATCCCGTCCCCGCACAGCCGCAGAGGTATCTGCAGAGCTTAAAAACAAACATGGCATCGACACAAGCAATTACGGAAATCCTGCCCAGTGGTTTACCATTAATGGCAGAAATGCCGGAAATTACATCACAAGCTTGAATATTTGTGGAAAAACCATCAAAGGTGGTGCGTTGAACGATAATTTTTCGCCTATCCGTTCTTCGGATTTTACAGTAGAGTATAATGCACAAAATGACCGCTTTACATTTAAGTCCTATGGCAATGGGCATGGCGTTGGAATGAGTCAGTTTGGTGCAGCCGGCTATATTGCAAAAGAAAACTGGGGATATGAACAGGTGCTGCGGCACTATTACCCCAACACTGTTTTCAATAAAGTAACACACTAAAATATAATTTGAACAACCATACAGAAACGGTTTGACTGTATGGTTGTTTTGTTTTTGCAGATGCAGTGACACAAGGCTTTCACTTGCCCGGATTTATAGGATATGGTACAATAAAAAACAGAATGTGGAAAAGAGGAGAAACAGTGGCCAAAAAATTGTTGTATCTGTTGGCAGTTTTCTGCTTGCTTTGTGGCTGTGCCACACAGTCTGCTGTTGAAGAATTGCTGCGTGCCCCCCAACTTTCAACACAGCTGAGCATTGTACAAAAAGCATTAAATAGCTATTTAGGGGAATCGGCTCAGTTGAAATATCCCCGCACCAGCACAATTTCCAGCCCGTTTTTGTTTGGAGATTTGAATGGAGATGGAAAAGAAGAGGCTGTTGTATTATATCAAAGCGAAAGCAAAGGACTAAATGTACATATTGCTGTTTTGGAACAAAACGAAACAGATTGGGTTGTGACACAAGAGGTTGAAGGGCCATCCACCGATGTGGAAAGTATTTCTCAGGCAAATTTACAGGGCGGAAAAGGCAATGAATTGGTCATTTTATATTCTGCACCCGCAAAGGGCACAGAAGATTATTTGGCAGTATATTCCTATTATGATAAAACTTTAAAAGAAAACTCGCTTTGGCCCTGCATGGGGTATTTGTTGGAAGATATTATCGGTTCGGGAAATGATGATTTGTTGATGATACGCAGACAGGATAACCAATTGAGCGCCACAATGCTAACTGGTGTTGATGGAGAATTGAAGATTTTGCCTGATTTGTCCTTAGACCAAAGATTTGTTACTTGTGAAGAATTGCAGTATTCTGTCAAAAATGACCATCGGTATATTGTGATAGATGGATTAGACCAAAGCGGATATATGATTAGCGAACTTATCAGCTATGACCCACAAACAAGTCGGTTGTACCAATACACCCCAAACCATTCGGAAAATATTGTTGCACAAACAGCAAGGCTGAAGCCGGGACTATATAGTTGGGATATTAACCAGGATGGAGTGGTAGAAATTCCTATTATAGAGCAGGAAATTACAACAGTAAACAGTGCAAGGCGGCTTTCGTTTATCACATGGCGGGATTTTACCAGAAAAAGCAATACTATTGTGCAATTTGGTGTTTTGGATATGGAATATGGGTTCTTTTTGCGGTTGCCAGTTGCTTGGATGGACAAGATAACAGTTGTGGATGGTGTGGCAGCCAATAGCTGGCAGGTTTGCAACAAAGATGGAACACAATCCTATATAGATGTTGCTGTTTATAGCAAAGAGCAGGAATTGCCGCCAATTTTGAAAGATTATCAACAGGCATCTGTTGTTGGAAAAAACAGATTGATGATAAAAACCAATCCGCTTTATTTGGAGCAAAATGAAATTATTATGGAAAGGATTTATCTGGTATAACTAGGAGAGTGATAATATGTCAAAACGAGTATTGGTAGTGGAGGATGAAGCCCCGATTCGAGAACTTATCGCATTGAATTTGCGTTTAGCCGATTGGAATGTCGATGAAGCAGAAAGCGCAGAAAGAGCTTTGGAACTGTTGGCAGAAAACCAGAGCTATGATGTGGCAATTTTGGATGTAATGCTGCCGGGAATGAATGGCTTTTCGTTGTGTGAATTGATTCGCAAAAATAATAATGCCATCGGAATTATCATTTTGAGTGCAAAAAGCCAAGAGCATGATAAAATTCAAGGGCTTTCTATTGGTGCAGATGACTATATGACAAAACCTTTTAGTGTAACAGAACTTCTTGCACGGGTGGAAGCACTGTGCCGTCGGGTTGGGCGTACAGCAGTTGAGTCTGATTTTCAGAATTTAGACCGAATCCAAAGCGGAGTATTTACTTTGGACAAAAAAAGCCGTATTCTCTATAAAAATGACCAGTCGATTGATTTGACACAGGTTGAATTTCAGATTATGGAATTATTCTTTGAAAATCAAGGCACAGCATTGGTGCGTGAAAAAATCCTTGAAAGGGTATGGGGAGAAAACTATTTTGGGGATATTAAAATTGTTGATGTAAATATTCGCCGCCTTCGTATGAAAATTGAAGATGAGCCATCAAGCCCACAGTATATCTTGACTGTGTGGGGATATGGTTATCGTTGGAAAGGCTGACAAAAGGAAGCGTGAGAATAAATGCGGTATGGAATTACACGAAAATGGATTACCACAAATTTGCTGTTGCTTTTGCTGCTGCTGATTGGAGCAGAAGCGATTTTTATCAGCTCGATGTACACCAGCTATTATGATGGTGTCCGTCGAGCGATGGATAACCGTTTTTATAGTATTTCCGGTTCGCTGAAAGTAACAGGAACACAACAAAAAGATGCCGCTGCTGCTGCACAAGACAGGGCGCTTTTGCTGCGGCAAATGGTGGAACAGTTCGATGCAAAAGACCGCTTTGAACTGATGCTTTTGCGTCAGGGTGGACAAATTTTGTCCACCTCCAGTGGGCGTGTCCCGGGTGTTGTTGTGCCGGAAGACTATCTTTTGGCAATGCAAAGCAACTATGACCGTGGAGAAAAAATATATACCACAACATCAGGCGAAAAGATAATGGCAGTCACCTATCCTGTGCCTTATCCAGCCGATGATATTGCTGCCATTCGTCTGGTAACCAGCTTGACACTTGTGGATAAAAATTTAGGTCAATTGCTTGTCTTTTCCATTTTGGTGTGTGTGGCGATTTTGTTGTTTAGTGTTTCGTCTGGTGTGTTTTTTATCAAAGGAATTGTACAGCCCTTGGATACGGTGGAAGCAACTGCACGCAGAATTGCAAGGGGAGAATTGGATATTCGCATTGAAGAAACCTATGACGGCGAAGTGGGTAGGCTGTGTGAAACAATTAACAATATGGCGCAGGAATTGCAAAAAAACGAGCAGATGAAAAACGAGTTTATCAGCAGTGTAAGCCATGAGTTGAGAACTCCGCTCACTTCAATTAAAGGCTGGATGGAAACACTGCCCCATCTTTCGGTGAAAGATGAAAACTACGAAAAGGGGATGCAGATTATCAACAAAGAAACAGACCGCCTTTATAATATGGTGGAGGAACTGTTGGATTTTTCTCGTCTGCAAAGTGGTGTCAAGATGGAGTTTCAGCGAGTGGACTTGGTGGCAGAGGTCAGTGATGCAGCTTTGATGATGCAGGCAAGAATGCAGCAGCAAGGGGTTTGTTTGGATTATGAAGAACCTCAGCTGCCTTTGCCGGTTATGGCAGACCCGAACCGTTTGCGGCAGGTGTTTATTAACATTCTGGATAATGCTGTGAAATATTCACCTCATGGCGGAACAGTTTCGATTGATTTTTTGCAGGATGGGGAAAGTGCTTTTATAGAAATCAAAGACCAAGGCAGAGGCATTGCGCCGGATGATTTAGAAAATGTAAAACAAAAGTTTTTTAAAGCAAAAAATTCTGTCCGTGGAAGTGGAATTGGTTTGGCAGTGGTGGATGAAATTGTGAAAGCAATGAATGGCGATGTGGATATTTCCAGCGCATTGGGCAAAGGAACAACTGTAACGGTTCGCTTGCCTCTGTTGGGAGCAACAGGCCCTGTACCGCAATTTTTATCCTGAGCTGTGTGTTTTTGAAAGATAGGGCATTTTGTCAATTGGTTATTTTCTGAGTCTACGCTAAACCAATGGTTGACTAAAAGCAGCAGAGCAGAAAATCTGCTGCTTTTTCATTGTGAAATATTTTGTACAAAAAATTCACATTCCTTTTCTGTACAAAAAAAGGTGAAAGGTGTAAACTAAAAAGTTAGATGGGATTTATTTTTATATTTGGAGGAAATAATGGCAGAAAAATTTAAAACATCGGTGGGCGGTCAGGCATTGATTGAGGGGATTATGATGAAAGGCCCCCAAAAAATCTGCACCGCTGTTCGTCGCCCGGATGGTGGCATTGAAACAAAAGAGGAATCTTCCGCGCATTACGCATGGCAGAAAATTCCCTTGGTGCGTGGAGTATTCGGAATGGTGGAGAGCATGATTGTTGGATATCGCTGTTTGATGTATTCCGCAGAAATCAGCATGGGAGAAGAAGCATTTCAGCAAGAGGAAAGCAAGCTGGATAAATGGCTGCGAGAACATCTCAGCGAAAAGGTGCAGAATTTTATTATGAGTTTGGCGGCTGTTATTGGTGGATTGCTGGCAATTGTTCTGTTTACTGTTCTTCCCACTGCAATTGTGGGTGGCTTGGCAAAAATTGTGCCATTGGACGGTTGGCGTGCCTTGCTGGAAGGCATTTTGAAAATGGTTATCTTTGTGGCATATCTGGCGTTGGTACGAAATATGAAAGATATTAAACGAATGTTTCGTTATCATGGCGCAGAACACAAAACCATTGCTTGCTATGAAGCCGGTGAGGAGCTGACTGTGGAAAATATTCGTCGTCACAGTCGTTTTCATCCTCGCTGCGGAACCAGCTTTTTGGTGCTGGTGCTGTTGGTGAGCATTTTGCTGTTTAGTGCATTGCCTTGGAGCAGTACCGGTTTGCGTGTAGTGCTGAAATTGTTCTTGTTACCTTTAGTGATGGGCATCAGCTATGAATTGATTAAAATAGCAGGCAGATACAATAATATTGTAACAAGAATTATCTCTGCACCTGGGCTGTGGATTCAGCGTTTGACCACCAGTGAGCCGGACGACAGCATGATTGAAATTGCCATTGCTGCCATTCAACCTGTTTTACCCGAAAGACCGGAGGACGGAAAATGGTAACGCTCTGCTTTGAGAAGATGAGTGGTGCAAAGGCAATCTATGCAGTACAGCAACAGTTGGAGCAAGCAGGTATTGAGCCGGAAGAAATAAGTTTTGAGGCATACCAGCTTGTGAAAATGGCATTAAATGGCACAGACCCTCGTTTTGCACAAACAATTACAGCAAAACAGGCAGAAATTTTGTCCCAGCTTTGTCAGCAACGGTGCAAACGAGTTCCTTTGCAATATCTGGCAGGCAGTTGGAGTTTTTTGGATTTTGAACTGGAAGTGGGCGAGGGAGTGCTGATTCCTCGTGAAGATACCGAAGTTTTGTGTTTGGTAGCTGCTGACTGCGCAAGGCACATGGGGGCAGGTGTGGATTCTGCAATTGTAGATTTTCTGGGTGGATGGCCCTATGCAGAGGTAGAACAGCCAGCCAGTCAACCTCCTGTCACAATTTTGGATTTGTGTGCAGGAAGTGGCTGTGTAGCAAGAGGGATTCTGCGCATGGTTCCACAAGCCTCTATTACTGCGGTGGAAAAAAGCCCTCAAGCCTTTGCGTATTTGAAAAAGAATGTAAAAGACACCTCCATTGTTCCAGTGGAGCAGGATGTATTTGGCTTTGAAAAAACCATCCAGCCCCAAAGTGTTTGGGTAATTGCATCCAATCCACCCTACATTACAGAGCAAGAGATGAAACAACTTGCTCCTGAATTGCAGTATGAGCCACAAATGGCACTCTATGCACCCAATGAGGGACTTGCTTTTTATCAATATTTTGCAGCTTCCTACCGCCCACTGTTAAAACATGGTGGATGGATGGTGTTTGAAATTGGTGCAGCACAGGGGAAAGCGGTTTCGGAGATATTGCAGCGGGCAGGTGCAGACTTTGTGCAGGTATTGCAGGATGGTGCTGGCAGAGACCGTGTGGTTCGTGCAAGGTTTGAATAATACATGTCCTTTTTATAGGACAGCATTTTAACATCATTTTGTTGTATTATCTTGCAAAAAGCTGTTTTGATAGGGTATAATAACATTACAGAAAACAAAACAGGAAATAAATTGCAGACCCAGCAATTTGCTGGATGGGAGGAAATTATGGCAGAGAAAAAAAGTGCAGCAAAAACCGCTGTTCGCAAAGAATCCGCTGATGGTCGTAAAGAGGCACTGGCAGCAGCAATGGCACAAATTGAAAAACAGTATGGCAAAGGCGCAGTCATGCGTTTGGGGCAAAATGTAAATATGCAGGTAGAAAGCATCTCTACCGGAAGCCTTTCTTTGGATTTGGCATTGGGAGTAGGTGGTCTTCCAAAGGGACGCATTATCGAGGTGTATGGCCCCGAATCTTCCGGTAAAACCACATTGGCATTGCATGTCCTGGCAGAGGCGCAGAAAAATGGCGGTGAGGTTGCTTTTATTGATGTTGAGCATGCACTTGACCCCATTTATGCCCGTGCTTTGGGTGTAGACATTGACAATCTGCTGGTGAGCCAGCCAGATATGGGCGAGCAAGCACTGGAAATTTGTGAGGCATTGGTTCGCAGTGGTGCAGTGGATGTGGTTATTGTAGATAGTGTTGCTGCTATGAGCACCCGTGCAGAATTAGAGGGCGAAATGGGTGACAGCCATGTGGGTCAGCTTGCCCGTTTGATGAGCCAAGCATTGAGAAAATTGACCGGTGCTGTGGGCAAAACCAAAACAATGGTTATCTTTATCAACCAGTTGCGTGAAAAGGTTGGCGTTGTGTATGGCAACCCCGAAGTAACCACCGGTGGTCGTGCTTTGAAATATTATTCTTCCGTGCGTTTAGATGTTCGCCGTGTTGAGGGCTTGAAGGATTCTTCGGGTAGCTTTATCGGCAACCGTACCCGTGTAAAGGTTGTGAAAAATAAAGTGGCTCCTCCATTTAAAGAGGCAACCTTTGACATTATGTTTGGTGAAGGCATCAGCAAGTCTGGCGAGGTGCTGGATTTGGCAGTTCAGTTAGAAATTGTGCAGAAATCGGGTGCATGGTTCAACTATAATGATGTTCGTTTGGGTCAGGGTCGTGATAACGCAAAGCAATATCTGCTTGACCATCCCGAAATTATGGACGAAATCGAACAAAAGGTTCGAGAAAACGCTGAAAAGCTGTATGAAAGCAAAAAAGGCAGCAAAAAGGCAGCTGCTCCTGTTGCAGCGGCGGTTCCGGTGGAAGATGGAGAGGACAAGGAAAAAGAATCTTCCACAGCGGTTTCTGAGCCTGATTTGGATATTATGGTGGAAGACGAATAATGATGGAACAACTTCCGCAGCAAGCGGTTTTTATAAAAGCGGAAAAAACAAAACAGGGATTGATTGCTCTGTTCACTGAAGAAGGTTTTTTGTTTTCGGTAGAAGAAGATACCTTTTTTCGATATGGATTGGAACAGGCAATCAAAAACGGCTCTCCACTTTCGGGTGGAGAGCTTACTCTGCTTGCATCTAAAAGTGAGCAGGCACACGCAAAACAAACAGCTTTGCGATTGATTACTGCCAGAATGTATGCACAGCAAGACCTTTACAATAAATTATGCCAAAAATACGATGCCAGAGCTGCTGCATGGGCAATTGCAGAGATGAATCGGCTGGGCTATCTCAACGATGAAGCCTATGCCCGTGCCAGAGCAGCGGCATTGCTGCGAAAAAACAAGAGCAAAGCCATTATTTTGCGAGACTTGGCACAAAAAGGCATTGAGCGTGAAACGGTACTTTCTGTATTGGAAGAACTGTGGGAAGAACAGGGTGAACAATATGGAAATGTGGTTGCGGTGCAAAATTTGTTAGAGCGTCAATACTGCCGAAAACTAGAACAGGGAAAAGTTCAGCAGGTGCAGGCAGCTTTGGCAAGAAGGGGATTTTCCTTTGGTGAAATTCGGGATGGAATTCGCCAATGGCAAAACAATCACCCCGAATGTAATAATGAAACATACGATATGATAGGAGATTATGAATGAGATTTGCTTTAATTTCACTGGGATGCCCAAAAAATCAGGTGGATGCAGATGTAATGTGTCGCCGTCTTTTGGAGGTAGGACATACCACAACCGCTGACCTTTCAGAGGCAGACTTGATTTTGGTTAACACTTGTGGATTTATCGAAAGTGCCAAAACCGAAGCAATTGAAAATATTTTGATGGCCTGTAGCTACAAAGAGCAAAACCCCAATCTGAAAGTTGTGGTGACCGGCTGTTTGGCAGAGCGTTATCGTGAGGAAATTCACAAAGAAATTCCAGAGGTTGACGGCGTTGTGGGCTTGGGCAGCAATGATGGCATTGTTACTATTTTGGAGCGTATCACCCATGGGGAACAACTGGAAAGTTATGGTGCAAAAACCGATTTGTCTTTGGGGGGTGAGCGTGTCATCAGCACACCCGCTCACTATGCCTACCTGAAAATTGCAGAAGGCTGTGACAACCGCTGCTATTATTGTGCAATTCCTTCAATTCGTGGCAAACTCCGCAGCCGTACCGTTGAAGATTGTGTTTCCGAGGCAAAATGGCTGGCTGCACAAGGGGTAAAAGAACTGATTCTGGTTGCACAGGATATCACTGCATTCGGAGACGATTTAAAAGAAAATGCAATCTGCCGCTTGCTAGATGAATTGCAGCAGGTAGAGGGCATTGAGTGGATTCGTCTGCTGTACGCATATCCCGAACGCATTACCGATGAATTTATTGCAGCAATGGTGCGCAACAATAAAGTGCTGCATTATCTGGATATGCCCATTCAACATTCGGAAACCCGTGTGCTGAAAAGCATGAACCGCAAAGGTGACCGTGAGGTGATTTGCGATGCAGTGAAACGCCTGCGGGATGCAATGCCTGACATCACTTTGCGTACCACCTTGATTGCCGGCTATCCTGGAGAAACCGTGAAAGAATTTGCAGCAATGCAGCAATTTGTGCGGGAGATGCAGTTTGATCGTTTGGGTTGTTTTGCATATTCGCAGGAAGAAGGAACCGTTGCAGCAACAATGGAAAATCAAATTGATGATGAGGTAAAGGCACAGCGTGCAGAAAGCATTATGCGAATCCAAACCTCCATCATGGCAGAAAAACAAGCACAAAAAGTGGGCAAAGTTTTGCGTGTGCTGTGCGATGGACAGGATGAAGAAAGCGGATTGTATCTTTGCCGCAGCACCGCAGATGCACCGGATATTGATGGTGCGGTTTGTGTCAAATCGGAAAATCCGTTGTATCCCGGTGAGTTCTATGAAGTATTGACCGAAGAAAGCGATGAGTATGACCTATATGCTGTTTTAGCATAAAATAAAAGGAGTGAGTGTGTTGAATCTGCCAAATAAACTGACCTTGGCACGCATTTTGTTGATTCCGGTGTTTATCGCAATGGTGGAAATGTCTTTTACAGGGCATTATCTGTGGGCAATGATTGTTTTTGCAGTTGCCAGTTTTACCGATTATTTAGATGGGTACTTAGCACGCAAATGGGGGATGGTAACAGATTTTGGCAAGTTTGCTGACCCTCTGGCAGATAAAATTTTGACCACAACCGCCTTTATCTATTTGGTGAAAATGGGGCTTTGTCACCCAGTTGTGCTGGTTATCATTATTGTTCGCGAATTTGCGGTATCAGGTGTTCGCATGATTGCCGCAGGTTCACCTCAGGGCAAGGTAATTGCAGCAAATATGTGGGGAAAGGTCAAAACCGTTTTGCAGATGGTTTCGATTATCGTTGTCTTTGCAATGTTGGGCAGCAATGTGGAATATTCCACCACCAATCTTGTTTCTCAGGTGTTGATGTGGGCCGTTGGTGCAGCAACACTCATTTCCGGTGTGCAGTATCTTTGGGGAAATCGCCAGTATTTTAATACTGCAAAATAATGAAACTGCCGCACAATCTGAAACAAAAAGGTTGTGCGGTGTTATATGGAAAAGGAGCTTTTATGAAATTTATTCCACATCGTTCTTCTCTTTTTAAACTGTCTGCAAATATGGTGTCGGTTGCAGGATACCTTTTGTTGGCGATTGCTGTTGGTTCTCCGATTTTCAATCATTTTGCGGTCTTTGCCTGTCTGCTGTTGTTTGTGTTTGAAAAGAAATCCTATATGGTGCAAGTTCAAGCAATGCAGACAGCCTTTGTTGCAATGTTTGTGGAAGTGTTTCGCAGCATTGGAATTTTTGCAATTAGCTGGGGCTGGCAGATGTTTGGCTGGCAAGATGCAACCATCCATACCATGATGAGCGTTTTGGTTTATGGTTTGATGTTGGTTCAAGCAGTGTTGGCAGTGCTTGGCTCGGTAAATGCTGTGAAATGGAAAGTGCTGTTAATTCCCGGCATCAGTGGTTTGTCTAATTGGATTTTGAAGCGCTCCACCGGGGTGAAAAAAGAAGACTATCTGGACAATTCAGAAAACGATGGTGTATCACTGAAAAAGAAAATGTAAAAAAAGGCTTGATTTTTTTCTCTGAATCCGTTATAATATGCAAAGTCAGTTGTGATATGGACGCTTAGCTCAGCTGGTAGAGCATCTGCTTGACGTGCAGAGGGTCAGGGATTCGAGTTCCTTAGCGTCCACCAGAATTGCCGCATTGCAGAAACTCCTTTCGCAATGCGGTTTTTTGTTTCAATCGGTTGATTTCTGGTGAAATTTCACCGTTCTTGCGCCTTCAAGCACCTTTCTTTTGGAAAGACAGTGCATTGACAAAGCAAGGGTGCATATTTTACAATAAGAAAAGATAACGATTGTTTTTTTATCTCTGTCGTCACAGCGGTGCAGTTTTTCTGCACCGTTGCTTTTTGGTGACAGCATAAGCATATAGGAGGATACAATTTTTATGAAACGTACCGACCTTCGCAATATTGCGATTATTGCCCATGTTGACCACGGCAAAACCACTCTAGTAGACCAGATGCTCAAACAAAGTGGTGCATTCCGTGACAACCAACAGGTTGCTGAGCGTGTAATGGACTCCGGTGACATCGAGCGTGAGCGTGGTATCACCATTTTGGCAAAAAACTGTAGCTGTGTATACAATGATGTAAAAATTAACTTGGTAGATACTCCCGGACACGCCGATTTCGGTGGTGAAGTAGAGCGTGTTCTGAAAATGGTAAACGGTGTTTTGCTATTGGTTGACGCTGCCGAAGGCTGTATGCCTCAAACTCGCTTTGTTTTGCAGAAAGCATTGCAGCAAAACCTCAGCTTGGTCATTGCTGTCAACAAAATCGACCGCCCCGACGCACGCATCAAAGAGGTTATCGACGAAATTTTGTTGCTGTTGATGGACTTGGGTGCAACCGATGAGCAATTGGACAGCCCCATGATTTTCTGCTCTGGTCGTGCAGGTACTGCAAGTTATAGCCCCGATGTAGAGGGAACTGACCTGAAGCCTTTGTTTGAAACTATTTTGGAGTATGTTCAAAGCCCAGAGGGTGACCCAGAAGCTCCCTTCTCTATGCTCTGCTCCAGTGTTGACTACAACGAATTTGTTGGCCGTATCGGAATTGGTCGCATTGAGCATGGTACTGTAAAGGTTGGACAGGATGTTCAAATTTGCGATTGGCATGACCCTGATGTAAGCATGAAAGGCAGAATCACTGCTTTGTATGGTTTTCAGGCAAACGGTCGTGCACCGGTAGAGTCTGCACAGGCAGGTGATATCGTTGCATTTTCCGGTATCACTGATATTACCATCGGCAACACCTTGTGTGACCCTACCATCGTTGAGCCGTTGCCTTTTGTTAAGATTAACGAGCCTACTGTTGAAATGACCTTCTCGGTA
This sequence comes from Anaerofilum sp., assembly GCA_020024115.1. GTDB lineage: Bacteria > Bacillota > Clostridia > Oscillospirales > Ruminococcaceae > Anaerofilum. The sequence continues at coordinate 12,939 of JAHHUF010000015.1, read as the reverse complement.
AACGACAGCCCCTTTGCAGGCAGGGAGGGCAAGTTTGTTACCAGCCGTCAAATCCGTGACCGCTTGCAGAAAGAGCTGCTGAAAGATGTTGCTTTGAAGGTAGAAGATTCTGCAACCAACGATAGTTTCCGTGTTATGGGCCGCGGCGAAATGCACCTGTCCATTTTGATTGAAACCATGCGCCGTGAAGGCTATGAGTTGCAGGTCTCTCCTCCTCGTGTTTTGACCCATGTAGAAGATGGCAAAACGATGGAGCCTATGGAGCATGTTGTAATTGATGTTCCTACCGAGTATCAGGGCAGCGTTATGATGAAGCTGGGTGCAAGAAAAGGTATTTTGGAGCAAATGCAACCAATGGGCACCCGGATGCGTGTTGAGTTCCGTATTCCCAGCCGCGGACTGTTTGGCTATCGCAGTGAGTTCTTGACCGATACCCACGGTGAGGGTATTCTGAATACTATTTTTGATGGTTATGCAGAATGGACTGGTGAGATTTCTAGCCGCAGCACCGGCAGCTTGGTTAGTTTTGAAAGCGGCGAGGCTGTTACCTATGGTTTGTACAATGCACAAAATCGTGGTACTCTGATTGTTACCCCAGGTGAAAAGGTATATGAGGGTATGGTTGTTGGTTATACTCCAACCGGTGAGGACATTAGTGTAAATGTTTGCAAAACAAAGCATTTGTCCAACACTCGTGCATCCGGCAGTGATGATGCTTTGCGTTTGGTTCCTGTAAGCAAGTTCAGTCTGGAGGAGGCTTTGGAGTTCTTGGCTCCTGATGAGCTGGTGGAAGTTACCCCAGAGAACCTGCGTATCCGCAAACGCATTTTGAACCACTCTGAGCGTATGAAAAGCCAGAAAAATAAAAAATAATTGTTTTTTCAACACATCGCTTCTGTAAAAAGATGCGATGTGTTTTTGTATGTAAACAAGAATGTGAGCAAACTGTAAAAAATAAATAAAATCCTGACAAAGCAACCAAAAATCAAGCGGAAAAATTGTAAAATCAGTTGGTATGTGGTATACTGATACAGTATATCGTGTGGAAAAGTAACCCACACAAAGAGAGGAATTATGGAAATGCGGGTTTTGGGAATTGACCCTGGTTATGCCATTGTTGGCTGGGGTGTTGTGGATTATGATGTGCCAAAGTTTACTGCGGTGGATTATGGTGCAGTCACTACACCAGCAGGAATGGAATTTGGACAGCGGTTGAAAGGTGTATATGGAGGAGTTTCAAAGGTGATTGAAATTTATCAGCCGGATGCAATTTCTTTGGAACAGTTGTTCTATCAGCATAACCAAACCACCGTAATTGGTGTTGCAGAAGCAAGAGGAGTTGTTTTGCTGGCTGCTGCACAGGCAGATGTGCCGGTTTTTGAATACACCCCCATGCAGGTGAAACAGTCAGTCACAGGCTATGGCAAAGCAGTGAAAAAACAGGTGCAGGAGATGACTCGCATGATGCTGAAACTGCCGGGCATCCCAAAGCCAGATGATACCGCCGATGCCCTTGCAATGGCAATCACCCATGCACAATCATCGGGTTCACAGCAATTTGATGTCAACAAACTGTTAGAGCGAGCCCAGACCCCTACAGTAAACGGAACGACTCGTCTGCAAATGCTTGAAAAAACACTGACTGTAAAGGGAAGGAAACAAAAATGATTGATTCACTTACTGGAAAAATCCTGAAAAAAACCCCCGACACCGTTGTAATTTGCTGTGGTGGTGTTGGCTATCGTGCCAGTGTGCCTTCATCGGTGGCAGGTGCATTGGCAGGAGTGGGACAAGAAGGAACCATTTATACACATTTACATATTACCGAAAATGATTTGAGCCTGTTCGGTTTTGACAGTGAAGAACAGCGTGCTTGCTTTGAACTGCTGACCAGCGTTTCGGGAGTTGGGCCAAAAGCAGGCATTGCAATTTTGAATGTTCTTTCACCAGACCGCATTATTTTGGCCATTTCGGGCGGTGACTACAAATCGTTTACCGCTGCCAGTGGTGTTGGTCCAAAATTGGCACAGCGCATTGTGTTGGAATTGAAAGATAAAGTGGGCAAAGGCATGGAGCAAGGGATTTCACTGTCTGATTTGGGTGGTTCGCCTTCTGCACCTGCCGGTGGAAGTGCACAGGCAGTGGCGGCACTAATTGGGCTGGGATATTCCTCGGCAGAGGCAGCCACCGCAGTGGCAAAGTGTGACCCATCTTTGCCGGTGGAAGAAATCATTCGTATAGCACTGCAAGGTATGGCAGTGGGGAGGTAAGGAATGGAAGAATTATATGACATTCAATCCACACGGTTGGTAAGCCCGGAAGAAAGTCAGGGTGAGGCAGATGCCGAGTTTTCACTGCGTCCCAAAACCCTTGCAGAATACATTGGGCAGGAACGGGCAAAACAGAACTTGAGGATTTATCTGGAAGCTGCAAAACTGAGAAATGAACCTCTTGACCATCTTTTGCTGTATGGCCCTCCCGGTTTGGGCAAAACCACAATGGCGTGTATTGTAGCTGCTGAAATGGGAGTGCAAATTCGCATTACCAGTGGCCCTGCCATCGAAAAGCCGGGAGATTTGGCAGCACTGCTCACCAACTTGCAGGAAGGCGATGTGCTGTTTATTGATGAGATTCATCGTTTGAGCCGTCAGGTGGAAGAAGTTCTGTATCCTGCAATGGAGGATTATGCACTGGATATTATGATTGGCAAAGGCCCGGCAGCACAAAGCATCCGCATCAACCTGCCACGGTTCACTTTGGTGGGTGCAACCACCCGTGCAGGGCAACTGACCAACCCACTTCGTGACCGTTTCGGTGTTTTGCTGAAGCTGGAATTGTACAGCCCAGAGGAATTAAGCAAAATTGTACAGCGTTCGGCTGAAATTTTGGAAATGCCCTGTTTGCCGGAAGGTGCAAACGAAATTGCACGATGCAGCCGTGGAACCCCCCGTATTGCAAACCGTCTGCTCAAGCGTGTGCGGGATTTTGCAACTGTGCTGGGCAAACAGGCAATTGATGAAGAATGTGCAAAGCTGGCACTGTCACGAATGGATATTGATAAACTGGGGTTGGATGAACTTGACCGCAGTTTGTTGCGTGCCTTGATTGAGATGTACGATGGCGGCCCTGTGGGGCTGGACACTTTAGCAGCAGCATTGGGAGAAGAATCAGTGACATTGGAAGATGTCTGTGAACCATATCTAATGCAGATGGGATTTTTGATTCGCACCCCTCGTGGAAGATGTGCCACACCATTGGCATTTGACCATTTGGGATTCAAGTCCCCAAAAAGCAAAGAGGACAATGGGCAGCAAAGCCTGTTTTGATAGAATATGTTAAACTTTAGGAGGAACTCATGAGAGCTGCCAACGCATGGAAAGAATATGAACTGCTGGACGCAACCGATGGCAATCGTTTGGAACGTTGGGGAAAAACGATTTTGGTGCGTCCCGACCCACAGGTGGTCTGGAAAAATCCAAAACAGAGCAGTTATTGGAACAAAGCGGATGCGGTGTATCATCGCTCCAACGCAGGCGGAGGAAAATGGCAGTATTTTCGCTCTCTGCCGCAAAAATGGAACATTCATTACGAAGATTTAACGCTGGTTGTCAGCCCCACAGGCTTTAAGCATACAGGTGTTTTTCCTGAACAGGCAGTAAACTGGAGCTGGTACAGAAAGGTGATTTCTGAGGCAAATCGCCCTATTAAAGTGCTGAACCTGTTTGGATATACCGGTGGTGCAACTCTTGCCTGTGCAGCCGCAGGGGCGAGTGTCTGCCATGTGGATGCAAGCAAAGGCATGGTGCAGTGGGGAAAAGAAAACGCAGTTGCAAGCAAGCTGGAGGATAAGCCGATTCGCTGGATTGTAGATGACTGTGCAAAATTTGTGGCACGGGAAATTCGCCGTGGAAACCGCTATGATGCAATTATCATGGACCCACCCAGCTATGGCAGAGGCCCCGGCGGTGAAATTTGGAAGCTGGAAGAACAAATTTATGATTTGATTGACCTGTGCGCTGAGGTGCTGTCAGATAATCCACTGTTTTTTGCAGTGAATAGCTACACAACAGGGCTTTCTCCCAGTGTTATGGAATATATTGTAAAAACACGGCTTTGCCCCGTTCATGGCGGACATACTGCTTGTGATGAAATCGGTTTACCTGTATCCGAAACAGGTGGTGTGGTTCCTTGTGGTGCGACAGCTTTTTGGCTGGCAGATGGTGTAGAAGTCTAAAATAAAACAGAAAGGGGAGAACCCTTGTGGAAGATAAAGCAAAGATTCAAGCCAAAGAGATTCGTTTTCGGTATATGCAAGATATGCCGCCAGCAGTCGATGGCGTGAATATGCAGATTAAAAAAGGCGAATTTGTAGCGGTGTTGGGTGCGAATGGGTGTGGAAAAAGCACATTGTCCAAACATTTTAATGCAATTTTGCTTCCCGAATCGGGAACAGTCACAGTAGAGGGTATGGACACACAGCAGGAAGAACATCTTTATGACATTCGCCAAAAGGTGGGTATGGTGTTTCAAAACCCCGACAACCAGATTGTTGCAACTGTGGTGGAAGAAGATGTTGCTTTTGCATTAGAAAATCTAGGTGTACCTCCAACAGAAATTCGCACCCGTATTGATGAAGCAATGGAAATGGCAGGAATTTTTAAACACAAACACAAAGCACCCCATAAACTCAGTGGTGGGCAAAAGCAGCGTGTGGCAATTGCAGGAGTGATTGCAATGCGCCCCGATTGTTTGATTTTGGATGAAGCTACTGCCATGCTTGACCCCATTGGCAGAGAAAAGGTGATGAAAACCATTCGCCGCCTAAACAAAGAATTTGGCATTACGGTTGTTTCTATCACCCATTATATGGAAGAAGCAGCACAAGCAGACCGTATTTTGGTGATGAATAAAGGAAAGGTGGTGCTGGAAGGCACTCCCAAAGAGGTGTTTTCACAGGTGGACTTGCTGCACAGCCTGCGATTGGATGTCCCACAAGCCACGGAACTTGCCCAGCAATTGAGAAAAGCGGGGCTGGATATGCCGGAGGATTGCATCACAGAAGAAGAATGTGCCCAAGCACTGGCAAAGCTGCTGGCATAGTTGGCAGAATGGTGCGTGCAGCTGCATTTGGCAGCGTGCGACACAAAGGAAGGAGAAAAGGATATGGGGGCTATCATTCGGGCGGAGCATCTCACGCAAATTTATGGGCAAGGGATGCCCGATGCTTCAACAGCAATTGATGATTTAAGTTTTGAGATTGAAGAAGGGGATTTTGTTGGCTTGATTGGCTCAACAGGAAGTGGAAAATCCACCCTTATCAATCATTTTAATGGTATTTTAAAGCCTACATCTGGCAAATTGTATATTGATGGGCAAGATATGTGGGCAGACCCCAAGCAAATCCGTAAATTTCGGTTTTTGGTAGGGTTGGTGTTTCAGTATCCGGAGTATCAGCTTTTTGAAGAAACCGTCGAAAAGGATATTGCATATGGTCCTATCAATATGGGTCTGAGTGAACAGGAAATTCGAGAGCGTGTCAAACAGGCAGCAGAGCTGTGCGAAATTGACGCTGAAATGCTGAAAAAAAGCCCTTTTGATTTATCTGGCGGACAAAAGAGGCGTGTCGCAATTGCGGGTGTTATCGCAATGCGTCCCCGTGTGCTGGTTTTGGATGAACCGGCTGCAGGGCTTGACCCCGAAGGTCGGGACAATATTTTGTCACAAATCAAAGCCTATCACAAAGAAACAGGCACAACAGTGGTTTTAGTGAGTCATTCAATGGAAGATATTGCAAAATATGCAGATAAAGTCATTGTGATGAACCAAAGCAAAATTAAAATGTATGACACCACCGAAAAAGTGTTTGCTCGTGCCGAAGAACTGTTGCAGATGGGGCTGAGTGTGCCGCAGGTGACGAAAATTTTCTTGAAACTGCGAGAAATGGGAATCAATGTTCCGGCAAATGTCTATACCATCCCTTATGCAGTCAAAACCATTTTGGCGCATCAGGCAGAGAAAAAGGGGGAAATTGTATGATTCGTGATATTACCATCGGACAGCACTTTCCCGGCAATTCTTTGGTACATCGTCTTGACCCAAGAATGAAAATTATTTTGACAATCGGATACATTGTTTTGCTGTTTTTGGCAGCAAATCCCGCCGGCTTGCTGCTTTCGGGCTTGCTGTTGGTGATTTTGTATCGCAGCTCAAACATTCCACTGAAATTGATTGGAAAAAGTCTCAAACCAATTTTTCCAATCATTGTATTTACAGTGGTGCTGAACCTGTTTTTTGTAACAGGGCAGTCACAGCCATTGGTGGAATTTGGGTTTATCAAAATTTATTCTGAGGGTATCCGATATGCAATTTTGATGGGTGCAAGAATTGTACTGCTCATTGCAGGCACTAGTTTGCTGACCTATACCACAAGCCCCATTTCTTTGACAGATGCCATTGAACGGTTGCTGTCGCCTCTTGCAAAGCTGCATTGTTCAGTGCATGAACTGGCAATGGTGATGACCATCGCACTGCGGTTTATTCCCACACTGATTGAAGAAACCGACAAAATCATGAATGCCCAAAAAGCAAGAGGTGCACAACTGGATTCTGGAACTTTGCAGCAAAGGATGAAGGCAATGGTGCCGATTTTGATTCCGTTGTTTGTTTCGGCTTTTCGCCGTGCAGATGAGCTGGCAATGGCGATGGAATGTCGATGCTACCGTGGGGGAGAGGGAAGAACCCGCCTCAAACAGCTGCGTTTAACAAGCAAAGACTGGATTTGCTTTGTTGTTTGTGTTGCAGCTTTTGCGGCAATTTGGTTAACGAATTTTGCTTTTCAAAGTTTGTGAGGCAGCTATTTTGCTGTGTATTCAATCAGGATAAGGAATGAACAAAATGAATTTTTTAATAACTCTTGCATTTGATGGAACAGCATATCACGGCTTTCAGGTACAAAAAAATGCAAACACTGTTTGCGAAACCTTTCAAAATGCACTTGAACAACTGTTTGGTGTGCGTTATGATGTAAAAGGATGCAGTCGAACAGATGCAGGGGTGCATGCGTTGGCATTTGAATTGAACTTTCATGCAGAAACTTCGATTCCTGCCCAAAAGCTGCCACTGGCATTGAATCGTTTTTTGCCGCAGGATATTCGTGTTCTCGAGGCAAAGCAGGTGCCGGAGGAGTTTCATGCAAGATATTCTGCCCACAGCAAAGAATATGTCTATCGAATTCGCAACAGTGGCATAGACAGCCCTTTTGACAAACAATACTATTGGCGGTGTACACAGCCCTTAGATGCTGAAAAAATGAACCAAGCCGCCCAGCTTTTGGTGGGGAAACATAATTTTTCGGCATTTATGAGCGCAGGCAGCAGTATTGTAGATACTGTACGAACAATTTATTGCTTTTCCGTTAAACGAGAAGGAGAAGTGGTTTGTTGTACTGTACAGGCAGATGGATATTTATATAATATGGTACGCATTATGTGTGGCACTTTGGTGGAAATTGGATATGGAAAAATGCAGCCGGAACAAATTACAAAAGCTCTTGCCAGTGGAAATCGGCAAGATGCAGGCATTACACTCCCTGCACAGGGTTTGTTTTTGAGTAAGGTGTGTTATAATATCCAAGAGGAGGGAGATTGATGGCAAAACAAAAATCTTCCAAGTCGGATTCCTCCAAACGATTGGTTCGGTTGGAATATTTGCGGGAACGAAAAAGAAAACGAAAACTTAATTTGGGAATTTTCGTTACAGTAGTTTTGGCAGCGGTACTCTTTTACATTACAGGATTATATGGAACTTCTATTGCGGTTTTGGGAGATGCCATTGATACCATAGCCATTGCAATGAAACCGGGAACAGGATGGCCTGCAAAAACCAATATGGCAACCGTGCTGGATTCTCAGCCTTTGACAGGTGGGTTTGTGGTGCTGGGGGAGACGGATTTGGCAGTTTATTCCGACCATGGCAATCAGCTGCGAAGAATTTCTCATGGATTTGCACGCCCTTCTATTTCGGTGGGAGATACACGCTTTTGTTTGTATTCTCGCACAGGAAGTCAGCTTCAAATTGAAAACCGCAGCCGAACACTCTATACAAAAAACTTTGAACAGCCTATTTTAACCGCAGAAATAGGCAAAGATAATTCTGTTGGAGTGCTCACTCGTTCAGCACGATATAAAGGGGAATTGGTTGTATATGACCGCACATTTTCAGAAGTTTTTCATTGGTATGCCACTGAAAAAGAAGGAACTCCTTATTTGATGAGTTTTTCCAGCAATCCAAAGCGGATTGCAGTGGGGTGTTTGGCACCATCGGGCGGAGTTGTGGGAATGAATATCCAAATTTTGGATACTACCAAACAAAAGCCTTTGTCTTTGATTCAATTGCAAAACACAAAAGGATACCGTATGCAATGGCTGACAGCAGACACATTGTTGGTGATTACAGACCAGTTTTGTGCTGTGTTTGACGAAAAAGGAAACGAAAAAGCAAGATATTCTTATATTGGCAAAAGTCTGAAAACAGCAGATGTGAAAGACAAAACCATCGCATTGCTGTTTAAAGATGGCGAGTTGTTGATATTGAACCAAAAGCTGGAGGTAAATGTTCAGCAAAATATTGCCAAAGCAGATAAAGTCATCGCAGATACCGATGCAGTTTATGTGATAACAGAAAATAGCATCCAAGGGATTTCCTCCAAAGGTGAAAATTTGGGCACACAGGTATTTGAGCATGAACCTTATGGAGTTGTGAATGCACAAAATAAAATGGTGTTGTATGGAAGTCAGGTTGATTTGCTGCGGCTTATTTTACCACCAAAAGAAACAGAAAAGCAAAACAAAACAACAAACGCTGCCAATGAAAGTGAATAAAATTTAGAGAATTGGAGAATAAAACATGAATGCTTTGATTAGTTTTATTGATGTATTTCTAGTGATTGTATTAGTGGGCACAGCATTGCATTATGCACGCAAAGGTTTTGTTGCAGGTATTGTGCATTTGGTGGGCAATTTGCTCAGTTTGTTTGTTGCATGGTTTGCATCTTCTCGCATTTCTCCTGCTGTTTTTGAAAACTTTTTTAAAAATGGTTTGGTGGACAAAACAAGATTGCTGATTGAAAATCAAGGCGACCTCAATTTGGAAATGTTGGTCGAACGCTTTGCAGGTTTTCTGCCTGACAGCCTTAAACAAAATATTTTTCAGGCAGCATCTGGTCTAATGGATACTTCTGCACCAAATGCAGCTTTGACGGTGGTTGAAACAATTATTGCACCACTGTTGGTTCCGATTATTTCTGTGGTTGTGTTTTTCATCACATTTGCCCTATGCCGTTTGGTGGTCAGCTTGCTGGCAGCAGTTTTGACAACACTGAACCATGTACCTATTTTAGGCTCAATGAATAAATTGCTGGGCTTTGTCACAGGATTGGGTGCAGGTGTTATCAATGTGGTGATTTTGCTGTGTGCAGCATGGGCAGCCGTTATTATTCTTGGCGGAAAAAATCCATATTGGAATGAAGCTGTTTTGGTAAAAAGCTGGTTCTATCGAGTTTTTGCCCCCTATAATCCCTTTATCTAACTCCGACAAAATCGCATCATTTCAATGACTTGCGAAAATGTCACTTTATAAATAAAAAATGTTGAAAGGAGCAAAAAGATGCTTTGTGTACGGTGTAACAAGCGTCCAGCGGTTGTGTTTGTGCAAAAGCTGGAAGGCGGAGAATCCAAAAGTGAAGGATATTGCCTTCGCTGTGCAAGAGAAATGAAGATTAAACCAGTTGAGGATTTGATGAATCGATTCAATGTTTCTCCTGATGATATGGACAGAATGGAAGACAGCATGAACGAATTCATGAAAGAAATGGAAAATGGAGATATGTCCAGCATGATGCAAATGATGAGCGGTATGTCCAGCGATGATGGCCTTAGCTTTTCACAAGAAGATGGCGAGGACTTTGTGCCGGGCGGCTCTCCGGTGTTTCCCTTTGGTTTTGGTGCAAAAAGCGAAGACAAAGAGGAAAAATCCAAAGACAATGCAGGTGGCGGAAAACGCAAAAAACGCAAGTTTCTGGATGGCTACTGTGAAAATTTGACCCAAAAAGCAAAGGACGGCAAGCTGGATAAAATCATTGGTCGTGACAGGGAAATCGCACGCACCATCCAAATTTTGTCCCGCCGTCAAAAGAACAATCCTTGTTTGATTGGTGAAGCAGGTGTTGGTAAAACTGCAATTGCAGAAGGAATTGCACAGCGCATTGTGGAAAAACAAGTACCGGCTGGCTTGCAGGATAAAGAAATTTGGCTGCTGGATTTGACCAGTTTGGTTGCAGGAACCCAGTTCCGTGGCCAGTTTGAAAGCCGTGTAAAAGGGCTGATTAGTGAAGTAAAAGCAGATGGAAATATCATTCTGTTTATTGATGAAGTTCACTCTATCACAGGTGCAGGCGATTCAGATGGTGCTATGAATGCTGCCAATATCCTGAAACCTGCGCTCTCTCGTGGAGAAATTCAGGTGGTTGGTGCAACTACCTTTGGTGAGTATCGCAAGTTTATTGAAAAAGACAAAGCTCTGGAGCGTCGTTTCCAGCCTGTTAAGGTAGAGGAGCCGTCTTTGAGCGATGCCATCAATTTGGTGCAGGGAATCAAAAATTATTATGAGCAGTATCATCATGTGCATGTTTCTGACAGTATCGCTGCAATGAGTGTTCGCCTGAGTGAACGCTATATTACAGACCGTTTTCTGCCGGATAAGGCAATTGATTTGTTGGATGAGGCTTGTGCTTGCTGTGCATTGCGTCACCCTGAAATCACTCAATGGCTGGAAATGGAAAAGAAAAAGACACATCTGGAGCAGCAACGGGATGAGTTGGAGCAAACCGAAGACGGAAAAGAGCCTGATTATGAAAAATTGGCAACCATCAAAGCGGAACTGCTTCAAGTAGAAAACCAACTGCCTGAATTGCAAGAGAAAGCAGAAAAAGCAACTGTGCAGCCTGAAGATGTGGCAAAAGTGATTGAGCTGTGGACAGGTGTTCCGGCAGTGAAAATTCAGCAGAGTGATTCTGCTCGCTTGTCAGGCTTGGAGCAAAAACTCAAAGACCATGTAATCGGGCAGGACGAAGCAATAACACAGGTTGTGCGTGCAGTGCGCCGCAGCCGTGCAGCACTTTCTGGCAGAAGAAAGCCTGCCAGCTTTATCTTTGTTGGCCCCACCGGTGTGGGCAAAACCGAGCTTGTAAAGCAGCTGGCAGCTGCTTTGTTTGATAGTGTAGACCCATTGATTCGTTTTGATATGAGTGAATTTATGGAGAAACACACAGTCAGCCGTTTGGTTGGTTCTCCTCCGGGATATGTTGGATATGAGGAGGCAGGTCAGCTAACCGAAAAGGTACGCCGTCGCCCATATTCTGTGGTTTTGTTTGATGAAATCGAAAAAGCACACCCTGATGTGATGAATATTTTGCTTCAGATTTTGGATGAAGGCAAAATCACGGATGCACAGGGTCGCAGTGTAGATTTTACCAATACAATTCTTTGCATGACCAGCAATGCAGGCAGCAGCGACCACAGCAATGAAACAGGCTTTGGCAAAACAGTTGCAGACATGAGCAAAAATAAGGTTATGAAGGCGTTAAGCGACTTTTTACGCCCTGAGTTTTTGGGCCGTGTAGATGAAGTGGTTGTCTTTGAGCCATTGAATGATGAAAGTTTGGCACAGATTGCAGGTTTGATTTTGGAAGAATACAAAACTGCATTGATGGAGCGGGAAGTGAAGTTGAGTTGGACACCGGATGCTTTGAAGCTGTTGGCAGAAAAAGCAGAAGGTGCAAAGTATGGTGCAAGACAGTTGCGTAAAGCAGTGCGGACAGAAGTGGAAGACCCAATGGCAGAGCGTGCAGCAGAAGATGTTTTGCCTGCGGAAATTACCGTGGATGTAAAAGATGGGAAAATTGTAATTTACGGATTATAATAAAAAACGGACAGTGTAAACTGTCCGTTTTTTGTATGAAATATTTTTATTTCTGAGGTTTGGATTTGGTCAATGCACGCTCCAGCCAAATGCTGCCAATATCCAATGCACTATACAGACCATGGCGAGAGCCGGTTTTTTCAACACGCTCAGGCAAGGGCTTCGATGTGTCGGTTGAAAGGAGCATCACCTGCACCTTGTCAGCAATTTCGGTGCTGCCTTCTTGTTTGGTTGTAACAATTTGAATAAAAACTACAAACGGCTCTGTCATAGAACCATAATATACTTCATTTCCGCACCGAACAAGTGGGCGGTTTTTGTAGGTGAGTTTAGGTGTAAAAGACATAAATCAAATCCTCCTTAAAAATTCTGATTCCCAAAATGCGGTAACAAAAAAGGCGGCTTGCGGCCGCCTTTCCGCTATTATTTTTGGTTAAGATAACTCTTTACCAACGATTGCAAAAGGTCATCACGATCCAATTTTCGGATTTTTGTTCGAGCATTTTGGTAAGTAGTGATATAGGTTGGATCCTCAGAGAGGATGTAGCCCACGATTTGATTGATTGGGTTATATCCCTTCTCTTTCAATGCTTCGTAGACTTCAGCCATAGTCTGGCGAATCTCTTTTTCGCGATCATCATAAATGGAAAAAATAGTTGTTCTTTCACTCATAAGAAATCCCCTCCCTTTTTCATAATAAAACCATCTGCTTTTATTGTACACGAAATTGAGCATAAATTCAAGGGAAAATGAAAGAAAAACACAGACAAAGAAAAAGAAAACCCCCCTTATGATTTTATTATAAGGGGGAAGGCTGTATTAGAAAGAATCTGCTTCAGAACTGTGTTATTCGCGTTCTACAATCAGACTCAAAATGCGTTGGTCTTCAACTTTTTGTACAGTAATGTGAAGATTTTTGTATGAGAAGTGTTCTCCGGCAACGGGAATATGCTCCAATACATC
>JAHHUF010000148.1 GCA_020024115.1 Anaerofilum sp. | reverse complement strand
CCAATTTTGCCAACTGTTCTCCGGTTGCAATTTGATAGGGGTCGGCTTTTGTTCCTGTACCGCCTGCAAAACTTGTACTTGCATACTTATCCCATGTATCATTTGGCTTTGTTGGCGTTGTTGCAAGTGCTGTGATTCCCAACAATGAAGTTGTTATAATTGCTGTTATCCAAACAGCAATTCGTCTCTTTTTCTTTAACATAAAACACTCCTTCTTCTGTTGCTATCAAAACATCATTTTTTCGCTATTTTGTATTATCTCTGATTATTTTTGTTGGGAGTTGCTCCACTTCCAGAAGCACCACCTTTTGCAGTTGTTGGATAAAGAATTACATTTTCTGTAATTATATTATAATTGCTGTCATCTGGTGTAAAAATCCATTGATAAGGACGATTTGCATCTACTGATGTATTGGCAGAAAGCTGCCATTTTACATTCCCGGGAGTGCTAAAAGAATTTTGCAAACCATTCAAATGTGCATCTGCCAAAGTTTTGCCTGTGGAAGTGATAGTGTCGTACTGCGGTCTGCCAACAGATTCCGCTTTTTGTACAGTAATTTCTTCTTTGCCTGAAACCGGAAGGTATTTATTTTTGTCAGTTGGAACAAATGTCCATGTTGCTGTATGGGTTCCGATGGGATATTTGGTATTTGGGTTATCCCAATTAAACTGTCCTTCAACCACTTGTCCTTCTGCATTTGTCATATTTCCGGAAAAAGTAATTGCTGAGAGAAGTTCACCATAGACCAGTGTGTGTTTGCTTAAAGCAGGAGTGCCTTGAGGGATATTTTTATTGATGCTGTTTACTGAAATAAAAGAATCAGAAATAATATAGTTATCTGTGGTAATTTCAACATCAACTTTACCAACTTCTTTTTGTGCATCACTTGCTACTTTTTGGATTGGCAGTATCAAAACATCGCCATTGATTGCTGCACCTGTTTTGTAGTATTCTCCCAAATTGATTGTACCCAGTTTGAAAGATTTTGTTCCATAATCTTTTGGAGCATCCAGCTTAGGCAGCATTTCAGATACAGTATATGTATAGCTATCTGCATAGTGATTGAATACATTCAACTTGCTTGGATTTGCAGCAATGGTCGCTTTGTCAATCTGTTTGCCTTGAAGTGTAATTGTAGGAACTTTCAAATCATAGTTAGATGCTGCGTCCCCATTCAAACGAACATTAACCATTACACTGTTTGCTTTTTTTACATTGGCATCATTATATTGTGCTGTGACAGTATAATCTTTATCTTGTGCTAAGTTTACTGGTGTGTTTTGGTTTTCGTTCAAAAAGGAAATGGATGTAACTGTCGCGTTTGTTGTTCCATCATAGGTTTTTGGAGCAACTGCTGCATCTTTATAGGATAAGGGAGCTTTTTGAATGACAAACTCTTTGCTAATAGAATTTATATAGCTACTATTTGATGCCGGTTGTACTGTAACTGTTGCAGTACCAGCATTGATATTATTTGTTGCGGAAAGGATATAGTCTATATTTTCGTTTAATGTTTTCCCATCCAGCTCAACAGTAACTTTGGGTGTTTGAGCAACACCAGTATAGAAATATTCTCCCTCAACTGTCACTGTCGCTTTGCTCAAGTCTGTTTCTTGCTGAGGTGGAGTTACATCGTTTGAAATCTTTAAATTGGTCTTCAGAGTGGTAAGTGCATTATTCTCCATGTATTTTGGGGAAATGATTACTTTGATTTCATAGGTTCCTGGAGCAATTTCGAAATTATCACCATTTCCCCAAACGCACAAATACTCACCAGTATCATACGGTGCAATCTCTATTTCTCCTATTGAAGAAGTATATGTAAAACCACTTTCTGCATCTCCTCCAACAAAAGCAGTTTTGCTATCAACCATAACACTCATTTTAATTGTGTTTAGTATTGGATTGGCATCAGGGGTTGAGTAGGTTACAGTGATGGGAATTTCTGCGCCATTGTTATCAGTTGGCAATGATACTTCGTTAGGGATACTAATATCAGATATTTTTGTTACAGCACTGCTTCCATCTAAAACCAACCAACTGCCGTTCTTATCTCGTTGAAAAGCCGTTGTTGGTGCACTGTTATGCGGAATGAGTTTAAAAGAAGTTTCGTTGGATTTTGGTGCTGCAATATAAATATGATTTTTTAGAGGAGGTTTGCTTGAAGCGTTTGAAAAAACACTTTCAATACCTATCATAGTAGTGTCAACTACAGTATTTTGAATGTTTAGCCTTTGTTTTTGTCCCAAAATCAAAGTGCCGCCACCTGTAAAATCGCTAATTTGTAGCGCTTGCTCAAAATTGGAAAGATTTAAAATAGCATCTTTTCCAACAGACAGATGCGCATTTGCATTACTGAAGCTACTATTTTGTGCTGGATGCAAATTGCCGGATTCTACCATAAGACTAGAAACATTTACCAAAGTCAGACTTCCATTCAAATTTTGAGTACCATTATAAACCACTTTGGCATCTTCTGCACCACCGGTTTTACCATCAATCATTCGGGCTTTACCACCAGAAACTTTAATGGTTACTGCACCTTTTGTAATATATTTTGATGGATCAGAAGTAGGTGGAGCAGGTTCATAATTAGGGTTTAACATTTCATTGCTGTTTACAATTGTTTCAATTGCTCCACTGGAATAAATTGTTCCAATCTGTCCAGTAGATGTCGAATCAATCATAATTGTTGCTGGAATATCAGAACTATTATTCGCTCCATTGCTTGAAAGGCTGCCAGCATAAATGTTGTCCACAGAAGTTGACCCTGAAATTATAAGTTCACTCCGGCTGCCTACATTTGCATTGTGTTCATATCCTGTCAAACCGCCACACAACAGATGCATTTTGCGTCCGCTTGAATCTTTTGTTACATTGTTTAGGGTCAGTTTATGACCATTTACTATAATTACATTTCGTACAGGGTTTGCAAAGAGAAGCGTTGTATTTTCAAAAGTTACATCTGCACCAAGAATAATACCACCTGCTCGCAGGTTAATGCTGCCCCCACGAATGGTGATGTTTTTGTCAATCACCCAGGGTGCTGCATTGCTGTATGTATCGTTTACAAATCCACTGCCTTTTAACTCAATAATATCTCCGTTTTGAACAGTTGAGTCTTTGAGTTTTGCCCGCAAATCCTCTTGATTTTGTACAATATGAACATTTCCCGCTTTGGGTTCAGCTTGAGAATATTTTGTATTTCCAGCTACTTTGTCAAGTGCAAATCCTGTGCTTGAGAACAAACTTAAAAACAAAGTTATTGCTAAAAAACTACTAAAAATTCTTTTTTTCATCTATAAGCCTCCTTTTTATTTAATTATATATTATACCAGATTTTCCCTCATATTTCTACACAAAATTCTTTTTTAATAGGGGCTATCTGAAAAGTCGAAATTTTTGTCTTTTTCTACAATAAACGGTATCT
>JAHHUF010000147.1 GCA_020024115.1 Anaerofilum sp. | reverse complement strand
ATTTAACTCTGACAAAAGTTTTGGCAGTTGTGGTAATTTTTCGCAAGCAGCTTGTCGCTTATGCTCTGCCATAACCATAGCTTTTTGGCGACTGCTTTGCACCTGCCTCAAAGCGGTTTTATAAAGTTGTTCTCTGGTTTGCATAGTTTAATCCTCCTCAACCAAAAATTGCAGCGGTTTTTTTCGGCGAGACATTCTATCCTCACCAGCAGGAACAGGGGAGGCAGAGGGTTGAACATTGACTCCAGAAATTGCCTGTGATGCTTGTACATCCTTGACTGTACGCCAACCTTTTGAATACCATTTTTTAAAAATTCCGTTAATATATCGAACACTTTTCTTTCCTTCTGCATATAAACACGCTTCTTGAACCATAGCAATATCATAATGTAATTCTTCAAACCAGCTGGCAATTGCTTTTTTTTCTGTAAGAGTAAATTTCTTTTCTTCACAACCCAAAAATTCAGCAACTTGCTGCTCTAATTTTCTGCGTCTTTCCAAAAGATGCAGATACCTCTCTGCATCTTCACCTGTAACAATTCCAAACTCTTTCCATCGTAATACAACCCTTTCAATATAACGAACACTTCGATGCCCCTCTCCAACAGAATAGGCAGCTGCATAAAGCAAAGTATCAACCGGAATTTTATCTGAGTGATACAAACTCACCAACAAATTTGTATCACTTTGTCCAATCATACCACCAAATAGTTTTTGACACTCATTCATTAAAACTGCTACTTGTGGGTCGGTACAACTCACAGCGGCAACCTCTGCACTGGTTAAATGGGGAGGTCGCAAAGCGTTTTCTGGTTCTGGCCCAGCACTATTTTGATTTGCGTGTTCTAAGAGTCCTGCACCATACCAAAAGTCCAAAGCTCGTTGAGCAGATGATACGGTTTTTAGCCGCAAAGCTCTTGCAATTTCAGTAGCATCTGTACTATGTGTGGAAAGGATATACAAAGCAACACGGGTGAGATTTTCTTCTCCTCGTGCAAGCTGATTAAAAACTAATTGCGGAACAGCTAAAGTTTCACCGTTCCATGGTGCAAGTTGATAGGTCATAGTTAAAAATCCTCTTTTAATGTCCAGTCTTGTAAATGCTATTATAACACAGCTGCAACAAAGAAAAAAGACTGTTTGGCTGCATTACAACAATG
This sequence comes from Anaerofilum sp., assembly GCA_020024115.1. Classification (GTDB taxonomy): domain Bacteria; phylum Bacillota; class Clostridia; order Oscillospirales; family Ruminococcaceae; genus Anaerofilum. The sequence goes on along the minus strand of JAHHUF010000147.1, from coordinate 2,279 downwards.
CCAAACAATCTTTTGGTTAATAGCCCAAAATTCCTTCCAGAGAGTCATCTTGTTCAATCCAACTGTCAACTGAAATGATGCGATATTCATCTTTTGTATCTCGAATATATACTTTTTCGATTCCAGCGTTGATTATCATTCGTTTACACATGGCACAACTGTTTGAATTTTTGATATATGAGCCATCTGATACTTCAATTCCAACCAAATACAAGGAACTACCTATCATTTTGTCGCGTGGAGCACTGATAATTGCATTGGCTTCTGCATGTACACTACGGCACAGTTCGTACCGTTCTCCACGAGGAATCTTGAGTTTTTGACGAATACACACCTTTAAATCATTGCAATTTTTTCTACCTCGAGGTGCTCCAACATATCCTGTAGAAATAACCTCATCGTTTTTTACAATCACTGCGCCATATAAACGCCGCAAACAAGTTCCACGCTGCAAAACCATTTCGGCTAAATCCAAATAATAGTTTTCTTTATCTCTTCGTTCCATAATAAAAGCCTTTCTGTATTGAGGGATAGCTGAAAAATCAAAAATTCGTCAATTTCTTAGTTTTCAGATACGCTCTAAAAGCAATAAGTATATTTTTAAAGATAACAAATTTTTGTATACCCGTCAAGCAGATTTTAGGAATCAAATTGAATTACATTTTCATCAATAACCACTCTATCAATTGTATCAATATCAATAGGTGTTTCAAAAATTTGCTTTAATTTAATGAAATTTTTCTCAACACTGGAAGAAGAACCATTATATTCAACCAGAGAACCATCTTTTTGGTAGATTTCAATAGATACTGGAGAAGAATCTGAAAGCATTTCACCTTCACCATATATAGTCAATCCAATTGGGGAAATTTCGATTTTATTAACAATCCATGGATTCATTTCAATGTGGCAGTTTACAGTTTTACTTTTGGTTTTTGCATCTTCGATTTTAAAAGTAGTATTCCAATTTCCTTCCACATAGTTGTTATAAGATATAACATTTCCCCAAATTTCTATATTTTCAAATAAACAATTTTCTGGAATAGTCAGGATTTGTTCTTCAATAGCAGTGTAATAATGTGTATCATCTGGGTTAAATGTTTCAAGCTGAAGGGTTAGTTGAGACGGTTCAACTTCTTTATGTGAATTGGTATCCATCAACTTAAATCTTCCCATATTTCTATCATAAGCAACACGAGTGTGCAGCATATTATTTAAAACAGCCATATTTTCAATTTCAAACCATGAGAAATTGGGAATAGTTATCGGAACTTCTGAGTTTTTAGATAAAACAGGCATTTTCCCCATATTAACTGTCTTCTCTAATTGTTCCATCAAATCACCTGAACAGCTATAAGAATCAATTTTGGAGGGATAGCTGACAGATGGATTTGGATTATACGCAAGAACATCTGCAAGTGTATAATTGGTTGAAATCATTGAACCATACGACTTTCCACTTAAAAAAGAATGGATATCCAAAGAAATTTTGGAGTTTTTAACTCCGTGCATTGATTGCCCAATCAAGCGAAGGGTTGCTGTCTGTGTTTGTTCATCATACCATAAAACATTTATATTGGAAAATAATAATTCACTTTTTGCTAATCGCTGGCTTTTTGTTGCAAAATCAATAATTTGAATGGTATCATCAACACGATTTTGCTTTTGTGTATCCTGTAAAGTTAGATACACAACTACCATATCTTCGTCACTCATTGCAGCAAGAACATCCATTTCAATTCCATTGCTATTGCTGACAGTATCAATTGGTTCAAGCAGCATAGTTACTTCATTTCCTAAACGGGCCAATGTTGTTTGCAAAGGTGGACTGGCTGCAATGCAGATAAATGCAGTTGATATAACAATACTGCAAATCGCTGTACATGCAGTTACTTTTTTTATAATATTTTTCCGAAAACAAGTTGGTTTGGTTGCAGCAGTTAGTGTGCATTGCTGCAAAATTTTTTGACGCATTTGTGAATCAATTTCAATTGAAGAAAGGCGTCGGTCAATCAATTGGCGAAATTCTTCTGTTTTCAATCAAAATCCCATCCTTTCAAATTCTTTTTCAATTGTTCTCTTGCACGCTTTAGACGAACAGAAATTGTTGATTCTGGGGTTTGTAATATATGAGAAATCTCATTGATTTTCATATCTTGATAATAATACAACAGCAAAATTTCTCGATATTTTGGCTTTAATTTCATTACTTCTGCAATTAAAAGATTATCCTCAGCAATTGGTTTAGCCGGTTCCAAAACATCAGCAAAAGTTTCTAC
>JAHHUF010000146.1 GCA_020024115.1 Anaerofilum sp. | reverse complement strand
TTTCTGTCCTGATGTTCCTATTATATCACATTACTCGTGTATACACTATTTAGAATTCAAATCTATTTTGTAAAACAACTTTCTCAGCAGTTTCTATCATTAAAATAAAAAGGCTCAAAACTAAAAAGGCACTTCAAAAGACAGTATTTATAGTGAGAACCCCCAGCTTTGCTGAGGGTTCTCACTATCTTTTAATGAAAGGCTGCTTCAGTTTGATATACAAATCGTCCTCCGACCATTGTTGCAACTACTTTTGTGTTTCTGAATTCACTTTCTGATACTGTAAAAATATCTTGATTCAAAACGGCTAAATCTGCATAATACCCCTCTTTGATACGACCTTTTTTGTCCTCTTCAAAACTTACATAGGCACTTTCGATGGTATAGGCGTCCAACGCATCATAAATATCCATTTTTTCTTGTGGATAAAACCCATTTTCCGGAATTCCATGCAAATTTTTGCGAGTGACAGCACAATAAAGGTTGTCGATTGGGTTCATGTCTTCGATGGGGGCGTCTGTTCCGAAACTCATGTGCAACCCCAGTTTTTGCATCGTTTCAAAGGCATAGCTTGTAGAAGCAAGTTGTTTGCCTACACGGTCTTCCACCACAGTCATGTCATAGTGAAGAAAGATTGGCTGAACCAATGCCAAAATATCATTTTCGGCAAAGCGTTGCAAAAGCGGCAAATCTGTAATTTGACAATGCACAATGCCCAAGCGCAATGGATTTTTGCCATTTTCACAAACTTTTTGATAGCTGTCTAACATTCGTTCAATTGCACCATCGCCAATTGCATGCACCAATACCTGACAGTCATACTCTACCGCCATTTGTACCAATTGGTCAATCTGTGCAGGGGTCAGGGTCGCAATTCCTTTTATGGAGGGGTCATCTTGATAGGGTTGGCGCATCAAAGCAGTTCTTGCACCTAAACTTCCATCAACAAACAACTTCAGTGCTCCGATTTTATTGTACTCATTCCCTACTCCTGTTTTATAACCTGTATACAAAAACCGTTCAAAATCTTGGGTATTCATAAAATTGCATTGATGAGATACACGAACTGTTGGATTTTCCTGCTGCACCTCTTGATATGCCTGCCATGTTTCTTTCCAGTCAGCCGGTCTTAAGTCCATTGTTTGTACTGATGTAATGCCACATTTTGCTGCATAGTCCATTGCTGTTCGCAAAATGCGTTTTGTGCTTTCCACTGTATTTGCTGCACGAATTGACAAAATTTGTGTGCAGGCATTTTCTCGAAACACACCTGTCAGCTCACCATTTTCGTCAAAGTCAAATGCTCCGCCTTCCATTGGAGTGGTGTCTTTTGTGATGCCTGCCAGTTCAATTGCAGCGGTATTTGCTGTAAGAATATGCGCACAGGCACGCTCCATAATAATAGGATATTCGGTCGAAATTTCATCTAAGTCCTGCCGTGTAAGCAATCGTTTTTCGTCGGTGAAATAGTCTTGATTCCATCCCATTCCATGCAGCACAGTTCCCTTTTCCGGTTTTCTCTGCTCAATATACTCTTTTGCAATTCGCTTGACATCTGCAATACTTCTCACACCCAAAAGCTGAATATCCTCCAACATTTGCCCGGCAGCCAAAAGATGCAAATGAGAATCATTAAACCCCGGAATGACTGTTTTCCCCTGCATATCGCACCACTGACAATTTTGTGGTGCAATGGTTTTGATTTCTTCATTGCTGCCCACTTTATAAATTAAGTCATCTTTCACCCAAATTGCCTGTGCAAATTGCTCTCGACTCAGATATACCTTTGCATTGTAAATAATAATATCCATTTCAAATTTCCTCCTGTACTGCTACTGAAATTTGATTCTTTTTGATTACAAACTCATGCAACCCCAAACCAATTGCGGGCACTGCCAAGCCAATCAGCGAAGTGATGGGGTCTTCCATAAATGTATTCACCATCAAACCAACCATAATCAAACAGATGACCACAATCATTGCAGGATATGCCCAAACTTTATAGGGACGCTCCATATCAGGATACTTTTTCCGCAAACGAACCACTGCATAAAAGGTTAAGCCATTAAATACAATCCCACAAAAAGCAACCAAACTGGTGAGCTGGCTCAAATCTCTTGCACACACCAATGCAATCGAAACAATTGCAGATGCCACCAAAGCATTAACTGGGGTTTTGTAGGTGGGGTGCAATTTTGCCATTCCCTTAAAAAATGCACCATCCCGTGCCATTGCATAGTAATTGCGGGGGAACACCATAATACAGCCATTTAGAGCATTAAAAATCGCCAAAACCATCGCTATACCAACAATAATTCCACCAGCATCGCCAAACAAAATACTTGCCGCTGCTGTTCCAAGATAATAATTGCCACCTTCAACCATTTGTGTGATAGTTTCTGCTGGCACCACTCGAAAGGCTGCATAATTGAACAGCAAATAGACTGCTGTCACCCCAATAATCGAAATCATCAATGCCAAAGGCAAATTCTTTTTAGGATGCTTAATTTCTTCTGCAATACTATTCAAGTTTGTCCAGCCTTCATACGCCCACATAGTCGCAACAACACCAAAGGCAATCATGGCACAAATTTGTGCCAGACTCACATCTCCTGCGGGAATGGGTGACAAATTGGGGGTTTCCTTGCCCATCAATAAACCACAAATCAAAATGCCAAAAATGGGCAACATTTTGAAAATTAAAAAGATGGTTTGCACCATACTTCCCAGTTTGATTCCAAAAATATTGATTGCAGTCAACACAACAATCATAAAAATTGCAAAGCCTTTTTGTAAAAATAGATTGGTAGCGAACTCACTGTTTGGGAACAGACTTCCAACCGCTGATGAAAAGGCAACTGCCAGCGCCGCATTGGAACCGGAAGAACCCAAAATAAAACTGGAAAAGCCACTCATAAAGGCGGTGCGCTCTCCATAGGCTTCCCGCAGATAGACATAGCTTCCACCTGCTTTTGGCATCATTGCGCCCAATTCTGCATAGCAGATACCACTCATCAAAGTGACCAATCCGCCAATAATCCAAACCAGCAATGCCAGCCCCATGCTCATTCCGCTGCGCTGTAAAACAATACCACCAATGTAAAAAACACCTGAGCCAATCATGATACCGCACAAAAGTGAAATTCCTCCAAAAAGCCCCACTTCTCGGCACAGTTCGGTTTCTTCTGAGGTCAACGACTGCGTTGTTTGTGTGTTGTAATTTTTTTTCATTTTTTACAATTCCTTTCTGGATAAATAAAAAAAGCTGCATCTACCGATGCAACTTTTCAAATTCCAAAAAAGGACTGATTGGTTATCATCGATAGCTCCTCTGCATAAAGCAGGAGTTATAGGGATATTCTCTCTATAACCAACCAAGTGCCATACCCTGCACCTGTTTCGGCAGTTTGACCTTTTATCGGATTCATTGGGTGTCCCCTCCACCGATGACTCATTCGCACTGCGCCTCTATCAACTTTTTAATGTTATATTTATACCACAAAATCAAAAAAAATGTCCAGTAATTTTTTGTTTTTCGGCATTATAT
>JAHHUF010000145.1 GCA_020024115.1 Anaerofilum sp. | reverse complement strand
ACAGCTGACAGAATATTTTAATATCAGCTTGTCTTGTCTTTTTATATAAAAATATGTATAATTATCAAAGTATTTTTAGCCAAAGGAGCATTCATCCATGCAGTTTGATTTTACTTTTGGGCCTATTCGACGCAATTTGATATTATTCAGCCTTCCACTGATCGGTGGAAATCTTTTACAGCAATGCTACAATATTGTTGACACCTGGATCGTTGGCCGATATTTGGGCAATATACCTCTAGCTGCCGTTGGAAGTGCATTTTCACTTATGATACTTCTAAACAGTCTGCTTTGGGGCCTATGTATGGGAAGCAGTGTAGTTTTCAGCCAGCTTTACGGTGAGGGTAAACTTGAACGAATGAAACAAGCTGTTGTAAATGCGTTCTTTGCGATTTTCTTTGCCTCCATATTGCTTTTATCAATTTCTTATCCAATACTGCCTATGATAGCAAAGCTGATGAATATTCCGCAAAACGCAATGGCTGCATTTACAGGCTATCTCAAAATTATATTTCTTGGTATTCCGTCTGTTTAAAACAAAATAGAGCTTAGTTCAAATCGTCAATGGCTCAATAGCTGTATGAATAACGGGTAATAAAGGAGAAAATAAGTTATGTTTAATTTGCTAAACAGGGGAGAAATAGAGCAGCAAAATCGAAAACGCCTTTTTGAAATAATAAAGCAGATATCTGAAGGTGTTCCAACAGGATGGGAGCAGGAAATACTTGCAGTCGGTGGTTTGATGTATGTTGGATTTTCTGAAATACATACAGAACAACTTGTTTGTATTTCTTCACAAGGTCAAAGTCTGATAAATTGTGCCACTTTGGAAAAACAATATGTAGATGAGCTTTATGATGAAAATGATTTGATTGCATATGCAAACGGGATAGAGAGCGAGATGGTGCATATTGCTGGAGAGGGAGGTGGCGGACTAAGACGCTATTCCAAGGATGGAAATATTTTGGAACAAGTAGCTCCGATTTGGCCAAGCCAGCAGATTGTTTTTATGCCTAACTTTTGTTCATGGCATCAGTCTCCAAAAGAATGCCGAATAGTATTTGATGATTTTGACATTAAAGCATATGGTTTTAATAAAGCCGGAAATATATTTGTAATAGCGACATCAAGTGATTTAACAATTTATAAAAAGGTTTAAATTAAGGTTTTCAATATGGTGGTAGGTGTGCTGAACATCTAAAAAGGAATGATAAAAAATGAAAAAATGTGAGGAATATTTAGAAACCCTTAAAAAACGTGAGCCTGGATCACCTTCCTTTCCTGATTCAAGTTTATCGCAGGATGATATTCAACAAATTGAATTTATGTTGGGATATACTTTTCCTGCACAGTACAAAGAATTTCTAGCAAGCAAACAGATCCCTGATGTTTGTAGAGTCTATATTACACTTTGTGGAAGAAGCAGCGAGTTTTGGGATACCTTTTCAAGAGAAGAAAATGAGTATGTACTACGAAAAACTACTGATGTGCTGGTAGACTTGAATTGGTACGGAATAAACGGTGCGTGTGCAACAGAGTGGATTCACCATCTCAAAATGCTAGTGGGTGATATGTACATTTGGGTGGATGCAGGTTATATTCGGTTGGGTGACTTCCATAAAGAGGACTATTTTATTTTCTATGACTTGGTTACTGGCAGTGTTTTAAAAATCCACAACGAGGATATTGATGAAAATGAGTTGTTTTGGGATGCCTTAGACAATGAAGACCCTAGAGCAATTCGCATTGCTATGGAAAAAACTTCAAGTGGTTTCTGTACGAATTTCAATAGCTTTTTGCGCCTTATTTGTGAAGGCGGTGTATATGATGAAGATAGAATGATTTTTTTTAATTTGTAGAATCGCTGTTTTAATACTGACTCGACCTAGATGGTCATATGCTCCAAAGCAATATTATCTTTGCGCCCGCTTCTATATCCAGTCATCGCTCGATTTTTACAATCAAGCAGACCTCTTGCACCATCTTTAGAGGATTTTGTTCTTCGTTGGGGATGGAAAATAAAATAACTGTACTATTCAATGAGAAGGAAAGTTTTTAAAAATGAAAATTCAATATACGCATTGGCAAACACAGCGAAGGTGCTTGCCAGATAATGAAGAATTAAACTATATGATACTTATTAAAGCCTGTTCCTGTTTGACTTTGACCTATCAAATCTATTATTTGGGTGAAGAAGCTGAACGAAGCGGGAAAAAGCTTCTTTTACGTATTCCAAAAGGTTGCAGAACGAGTTTGGAACTACGGCAATTCATCAAGGAACACGAGAATACAAGGTTGGAGAGGTTTTAAAATGGGACTCTATTTGTGCGTTTTTGATAAATGTGGAGAAGAAATTTGTGGTGTAGAAGTCGGGCCATACGAGTATTTTGATGCGTTTCGAGAAGAGGTAACTTTTTATGATAGGCAGAAAAAATTTGATATAAGTATGGATACATTGCTCCAACACTCTGATTGTGATGGTGCATGGAGCGTCAATGATTGCAAGAAGTTGATCAAAGAGCTGACAAATATTAAGCAAGTATTTATGGAGGAGAGTACACACAGTGAAATTGTTGATAAAAAACATAATATTTTTAAGTTTATGGGAGTAAAACCTAAAAACCTTTATGAATGCTTTGTTGATTCAGATTGCGAATTTTTGATTGAGAGACTTGTCGCACTATGCCATGTGGCTATAGATGAAAATCAACCCATTATATTCCAGTAGATACAATTACAGAGAGTGTTATAGGTGTTGATATATCGACGATGAAGGTTCATATTTCAAGATGGGATCGTTAAATGATGGAATCAAAGAACTAATTGAACAGTTAAAGACGGAGGATCTTCCTTGCACAAGAGCAAGCAAACTGCATGTGTATGTAGCCAACGCTTTGAGAGAGAAAGATATCTCTCTATATGAAGCCTATTTGATCAAAGCAATAAGAGCTATGCCTTTTCCGACTTCTCAACAAAAAAATTTACAGGGCTGGCTGGAACAGGTGAGCATCTGGAAACTGTCTTAATAAAATCGTATAGGTCCGTTGCCCCTCAAAGAAGCAAAACGAGGGGCAGGTGCTCTGAACGAAGTTCAAAGCATCCACCCCTCTTTGGACTTATACATGATACCGCAAATTAGAAAGTGCTACAAGAGAAACAGCTATGGCAGCGGGTAAAGCGTGGGTTGGAAATCAATATTAAGAAATTTTTGATTCATTGGGAAACATCATCTAATATTCTGCCTCTGATGGGATGAGAGCATTTAGAATACAGTATAAACCCAAAGAAGGTATGTATAAGAGCGAACTTCCAAGAAAATATGATGGTAAGCAACCTGTTTCCCAATCGTGGAGAACATAGATCAGAATAAAAAAATATTCATATTGATATTTTAGATTAGGGCGTTTCTAAATAGCAGGAAATATGAGAATTTGTCAAAGGAAGGAGCAGATGAAGGAAAATTTTGATTTTTAGAAAGCATTTAGAGGGAGCATATGGAACTAAAGGCATTAAATATAATAAAACACGAGTATAAAGAATATGATGACTTTTATTT
>JAHHUF010000144.1 GCA_020024115.1 Anaerofilum sp. | reverse complement strand
TGCTATTTTGTTGAAATAAACCAGCTGTGCGGACTTTTCAGAAACGCTCTAGTATCTCCCAAAGCTGCAAACCGGAAAATGACAGGTTTTGCAGCCATAGCACAAGCCGCTTTCGCCCAAACGAATTAACTCCTGTTTGGTGAATTTATCCCCTGCAAAAACTTGTGGTAATACAACATCAAAAACAGTTGCATGGGCATGGAACGCAGCACTGGGAACCCCCAAAATTGCAACATTATTGAGATATGCAATCAAGGTCATGTTGCCAGGCTGTGCAGGAATACCGTGTGTCACAATTTCTGCACTCAGTTTGCGAATTGCTGTTGGGGTCAGGTCGTTGGGGTCAACCGACATACTACCTGTAAAAATCAGAAGGTCTGCACCAACATTCAAATGGCTTTGGGCTGTATTTGAAATCATATCAATATCATCATCACAAATGGTGACACCAATTATTTCGCTGGGATATTGCTTCATTTTTTGGCGAATCAAAGGCTTGAATTTATCTTGAATCCGTCTATGATATATTTCTGAACCTGTGATAATAACACCGATTTTTTTGTGCTGATAGGGATGTAAATCAAAGAGTTGTTTTCCTTTGCAGAGTGCTTCTGCCTGAATGATTTGCTCCTCTTTGGTTACTAGCGGTACAATGTGTATAGATGCCAAACGGTCCCCCTTTTTTACAGGGAAGTGGTCAGGCAGGGTGCAGATGGTAATGTCTCCAATTGCGTTGATTTGGTTCAATAACTGGGTATCAACACGGAACATTCCGCAAGTATCTGCAAAAGATACGATTTCGCCCTCGGATGGGCTTTTGTAGTGGGCGGATTTTACGGTGGTCATTGCAGCCAGTCTTTGGGCGCAGTCTTCCTTGTGAATTTCACCTGCGTTTTCTTCCCAAACAAATACAGTCCGCTTGCCAATATCCAAAAATTTTGGAATATCCTTGTGTTGGATATAATATAGCCACGCTTAAAAATAGAACCTTTTATGCCATTCTGCACAGCGGTAATGTCATGGCAAAGTGCTATACCAACTGCATCCTGTACGCTTACTTTTTTCATAATACAAACCCTTTCAGTACAGTGTCTTTTTCAACTGCTCCACTGCCTGCGGGAACAATTGCCATTACATCACAGCCAATGGTGTTGCTCAACACTACATTGCCCTGCTCTTTGGGAAGTGTCATTCGCACAGTGCCGGAGGATAAATCCAGTGTTCCTCGCAAAAGACGGGTAGAGGGGCTTTTTTTACCAAAGCGGTTGTTGAGTGTGATGGAAATTTCTTTGTGATAGGGGTTACGATGTCCTGACATTTTTCGCAGGGCAGGAAGCGCAACAGTATAGAAGTTTGTTAAAGAAGAAGCTGGATTGCCAGACAGCCCACATACTAGTTTTCCGTCCTTTACACTATAGGCACACGTCATACCGGGTTTTAAATCCACCCCACGGAGCAAAATGGTTACGCCTGCACGCTCCATCGCATCAGGGGTGAGGTCATAATCTCCCACAGACACCCCACCAGTGGAAAGAATGGCATCACAAGTGGCAAAACCTTACTCCATCAATTTGCAGATGGTTTCAACATTGTTCCCAGCAAGTCCTAAATAAACAGGTTCAAACCTAGTGCGCTCCAAAACAGTTTCAAAGGTGTGTCGGTTTGAATTGCGGATTTTTCCGGGAGATAACGCTTGCTCGGTTTCGATTACTTCGTTGCCAGTGGACAGAATCCCAATACGCAGTTTGCGATAGACAAGCGGCTGTGCAGTCCCTTGCGAAGATAATGTGCCTGCATCAATCACATCGCCTTTTTGTGCCAGCACTTGAACAAGTTTTACATCTTCGCCCGCTGTCACAATGTTGTCACCTGTCTGATAGGCTTGAAACAGTGTGACAGTGCTTTCGGAAAAAGAGGTATCCTCATATTTACAGACAACATCGGCGCCTTGCGGAATGGGGGCACCTGTCAATATTTTGGTTGCTGTTCCTGTTGTTACAGTTTGGGTTGGGACAGAACTTGCTGGCACTTCCTCCAAAACAGTGAGCGTAACAGGGGATTGGTTGGTGGCTTGTTGTGTGTCTGCCGATTGAAACGCATAGCCATCATAGGGGGAGCGGTCAAAAGGAGGAATGTTTTCGACTGCGGTTAAATTAGCTGCCAAAATACGGTTTGCACAAAAAGAAAGAGGAATTTGTTCTGTGCCAATAGGGGCAACATTGTCCATCAATAGCTGCTGAGCTGCTTTAAAATCTAAATTTGTCAACATTGTTTCAGGCTCCTTAAAATGATAAATCATTTTTTGACAAAATAAAAAATCCGTCCAATACAAAACGGATTTTACAATGAAAAAGGCACACTTTGCCCTTTGTATCGTTTTCTGTCTTCTTTTCAAAAAAGGGAAAGCGATGCTGTTTTCAGCATCGCCCAGCGGTCAATTTTCATAACAAAACTGTCTTAGGAGAATTGGCTCGAAGACTTTCATATTTTCTCGAATTTTTTACAATTTGTCAACATAATCCACCGCAACAGACAAAAACGGAAAATTATTTTTCTGTTAGTGCGGTGAATAGCACTTGCCCTTGCTTTTTAATGTAATAATAAAGAATTGCACAAAGAGTTGCCAAGAAAATACAGGCTAATATCAGAACAGCCAGAGCAGGCACCGAAAAGACAAGCCACATGATACCGAAAACCGCAATGAAGGCAATGCCAATCAGCATGGTTATCAAAACACTAGCACTTTGTTTTATTACTATGGTCTCGTTTGGTGCATCGAGACGAGGAAAATGCAGATTGATTACAATTCCCAGCAAAGAGCTAAAAAGCAAAGAGAACAGAATTGTTGCAGCACTCAACAGAAAAACCTGAAAAGGAATCTGCAAAGCAAGCTGAGAGCCGATTAGAAATACAATCAAACCGGGTAGACCAACAAGAAAGCTGAACAGAACCTTTGTCAGCAAAATTGCAGAGCAGGAAACAGGTGAGGATTGCAGCAGCCACAGAGATTTGCTTTCCAGCGAAATACTGACATTGGATGGTGGAGCAATCACAAGGAAAAAGGACGCGATACAGGTGATTTGCAAAGCGGCAGTTTCTGGAGACAGTTGCAGCAATGAAACAAATTCCTGTGCATAGGAAGGATTGATGATAAGGTATCCCCCAGCAAGCATCAGCATAATGACACCAATGCCGCAATTAAGCAGATAGATTGGTGTGCCAAAGAAACGATGTGCTTCTTTTTTTAGCAATGCGCCTATAACAGAGCTGGAAACCTGGTGCTTCATTTTAAAGTTGTTTTTCACCTTGCGGTTGGAAAACCGAACAACAATGTTTCGATAGAAAGGAGCAAATGCAAATAGGAAGATTCCCATACAGACAACACAAAACACTACAAACGGAAGAATTTTTAGCAGGTTTTGGCTGGCAAGAGAATCCGAAATCCATTTTAGCGGCAGAAAATATGACCACAGTTGGTCAGGCATTGTGGCAAGCTGGGTGGGGTCGTTGATTGAAAATTGCCATGAAAAAATTGCCTTGTATAAAACAACCATACTGATTAAGCAAAGCAAAATC
>JAHHUF010000143.1 GCA_020024115.1 Anaerofilum sp. | reverse complement strand
CTGTATAGCGCTTGTTTGGTTTCCACTTTGGCATATAAAATCACCCCATCTGTTAGATAGTATATCATACTTGTCTAACAAATGGGGTGCAGTTCAATGTTTTTGTTTGTTTTTAAGCAGCATTTTTCTTTTCTGTCAAGGAAAGTGCGGTAGATACCATATTTTCTGCAAAAATACCAAATCCTCTGGTAGGGTCATTGACCAAAACATGTGTGACTGCTCCCACCAGTTTTCCATCTTGAATAATAGGGCTGCCACTCATTCCCTGTACAATTCCTCCTGTTTTTTCCAATAAGGTTTTATCTGTAATTTTCACCAAAAGGTCACGATTGGGTTGTCTTCCGGCTAATTTTGCTTGTTCAATTTCTACTTCATAGGCATGAGGCCCTGTTTCGTCAATGGTTGTTAAAATCACTGCTTTTCCTTTTCTCACTTGTTGTTTATTGGCAACCGAAAGCACCATCCCTGCTGGACTAGTGCCCATAAAGCCATACACACCATTGGCACCATTGAGCTGAATATCCCCCATGATTTGCCCTGAAAAACTTCCTCGAAGTTCTCCGGGTGTTCCCACAGAACCTTTTTTCACTCCTGTGATTTCTACGGGAACGATTTCACCGGACAGCAAACCAATCTGTTCCCCTGTGTCTGAATCACTGATTGAATGTCCTAAACCACCATATACTCCTTGCTGTTGATGCACAAAAGTCAAAGTACCGATTCCAGCTGATGAATCACGTACCCACACACCAATGCGCCAAATATCTTTTTCTGCATCTTTCACAGGCTGAATATCGGTTTTGCTTTGTTCTCCATTTCTTGTGTACAGCACTTCAATTGGGTTTCCCTTTGCTTGCTCTACTGCTTGCTGCACTTGAGCATTGCCTGTTGCAGGAATCCCATCCATTTCCACCAAAACATCCCCCATCCGCAGCCCTGCTTCTTTGCCTGGATTCCGCCAACCTTGCTGTGTGTAAATATCTGAAAATCCCACCACCATTGCACCATCTGCAAACATTTTTATTCCAAACGGAGTTCCGCACACAGCAACTTTTTCTGCTTGTTGGCGTACAGTATGCACAGTTTTTACAGGAATCATCCCAAACAATGCCAATGTCTGACTTTCTTCTTTTGCAGCTTGTGCTGCTTTTGCCCCTGATTGTTTTAATGGAGAAAGATAAGGCATATTCACCAATTCCAATTGCTGCTGTGGTTCTAGCATAAAGGAATCCGGAATCTGACTTTGTAAAAACAGCATTGCCAAACACCCTGCTACCCCAACCGCAGCCGTCCGCTTTGCAAACTGAATTGCTTTTTTTATCTGCACATTTCATTCCTCCCACATTCACGCAATGATAGCGTTTTGCAGGTTATTATTTGCAGACAATGCTGTTTTTATGCTTTTTAGGATGATTTACTCTTTTTTTGGGGAAAAATCCACCGCCAAATAGTTGCTAGTATAGGTGAAGCTAAAACTCCTGCCACAACAAAAAATAAATTTGTACCTGTGACTGCTGCTGTTCCGCAGATAGTTTGAAGGGATGGCAGATAGACACTGACTGCTGCTGCTAACATACTTGCAAAGGTTGCAAGGATAAGCATTGGATTTCCGCCCAAATGAAAACCTTTTCCTCTACATTCAAAAATATGCAGCATTTGACTAAAGACAATGGTTAAAAAACAGGCACTTCTTGCCTGTGTCAACGCTGCACCGCTCCACAAAGATGCTGCATATACCGCACTGGACAAAGCACCCAACAAAATTCCTCGGCAAATAATCGTTTTGGTTAAACCATGCGCAAATAAACTTTCTTCTTTAGGGCGAGGTTTTTGTTTCATCAATCCTTTTGCCGGTGGTTCAAGTCCCAATGCAACCGCCGGCAAGCCATCGGTAAACAGATTGACAAGCAAAATTTGAATTGGAAGCAAACTGACAGGCAGCCCTGCCAAAATGACAAACAACATTCCTGTCACTTCGCCCAAATTACTGGTAAGTAAATAACGAATAAACCGCTTGATATTTTGATAGATAACACGCCCTTCTTCTACCGCAGAAACAATGGTGGCAAAGTTATCGTCCAACAAAACAACTCCTGATGCCTGCCGTGTTACATCTGTGCCATTTTTGCCCATTGCCACACCAATATCTGCCTGCCGCAGTGCGGGGGCATCGTTGACCCCATCTCCTGTCATGGCTGTGATTTGCCCTGCTGCCTGATAGGCTTTGACAATCCGCAGTTTGTGAGCAGGGGTCACACGGGCATAAACTGACACTTCGTTGCAGCAAGCAATTAAATCCTGCTGAGAAATTTTGTCCAACTCTGCACCTGTCAGCACTCGGTCTCCTGTTTTCCAAATTCCAACCTGTGCTGCAACTGCAGTGGCAGTATCTTTGTGGTCACCTGTAATCATAACAGGTTTAATGCCTGCTTGACGGCATAGTTCAACTGCTGGCCCAACCTCTGCTCTTGGTGGGTCCATCAATCCAGCAAGCCCCATCAAGCACAGTTCCCGTTCCCCTTTCTCTGGATTTCCTTTTGCAATGGCAATTACACGCAATGCCTGCCCTGCCATTTGCTCCATTGCCAAGCGAATGATTTGTTTATCGCTGTTGGTAAGTGGCATTTTTCCCTTTTCCGTTTGAACAAAACTGCATCGCTCCAGCAAAATATCAGGGGCACCTTTGCAGTAAAGCTCTTTTTTGCCATCCACTTTTACAATGACACTCATTCTTTTGCGTGTAGAATCAAATGGATTTTCGTCCAGAACTTCTATATGATTTTTCAGGGGTAAGCTGTGTTCTTTCACTGCTTCACTCAAAGCGGTTTCTGTGGGATTTTGGCTTTCTGACATTCCTTTACACAGTAAAACTGCTTGCCAAAACTCTTTTTGCAGCCCAGTGACTGCACCCTTTTTTATGTTTTTAACAGGATATACTTTGTTATAGAGCCAGATTGCACAAACTTTCATACGATTTTCGGTAATGGTTCCTGTTTTATCACTGCAAATCACAGACGCACAGCCCAAAGTTTCTACTGCATGCAATTTGCGAATAACAGCACCACGCTTTAAAATTCTGCCTGTACTCAATGCCAAAACAATGGTGACGATGGCAGGCAATCCCTCTGGAATGGCTGCAACTGCCAACGAAACGCCGGTCAACAGCATTTGCAATGGGTCGCCACCTTGCAACCAGCCCAAAGCCGCAACTCCAAGACAGATAATCAAACACCCTGCTGCAATGACTTTGCCCAATTGTTTCAAGCGCATCTGCAACGGAGTAGGTGGGTCTTCAGCTTCTTCCATCAACCCTGCAATTTTCCCCATTTCGGTATTCATTCCTGTGGCTGTAATAATCGCTTTGCCATATCCCTGTGCAATACCGCACCCCATATACAAAGGGTCTTCTGGTTGCTTGTGAACAGGAATACTCTCTCCTGTCAGCATAGACTCATCACAAGAAAGATGAACCCCTTCCAAAAGGCGGCAGTCTGCCGGAACACGGTTTCCTGCTGCCAGCAAAACCAAATCCCCTTTGACAAGCTCTCTTGCAGGGATACTTTGTTTGCGTCCATCTCGAATGACAACTGCCAAAGGGGCACTCA
>JAHHUF010000142.1 GCA_020024115.1 Anaerofilum sp. | reverse complement strand
CCCTTTTTCTTTGCATAATTGATAAAATCAAAGACAATGAGATAATAATTTGTATATCCCATTCGCTCAATCACATCAATTTCATAATTCAGTCTTTGACGAATTTCGGAAGTGATATTATCCCCGTAATTGCGATGAAGCCCTTCTTCGCAGATTTGTTTAAAATACTCCAAATTGTCCAGTCCATTCGGGGCTTGGAAATAAGGTAGCTTTGTGACACCAAATTCAAAATCAAAATTGCATCGCTCTGCAATTTTTGCAGTGTTTTGGCAAGCATCCGGTGCAATTGCAAAAAGCTCATACATTTCTTCTGTGCTTTTTACATAAAACTCGTCCGTTTCAAACTCCATTTTATCGGGGTCTGCAATGGTTTTTCCTGTCTGAATACAAATCAAAACACTTTGCATTTTGCTGTCTTCTTTGGTTAAATAATGGGCATCATTGGTGGCAACAAGAGGGATTTCGGTTTCTCTTGCAAGGCGAATCAAACTGGGCAATACCTGTTGTTGGACATCTAGCCCATGGTCTTGCAATTCAATATAAAAATCATCTTTTCCAAAAAGCTGCTGATACCAAAGAGCCGTTTCCTTTGCTTTTTCGTAATCGCCAGCAACCAAAGCCTGTGGAATTTCTCCAGCCAAACAAGCCGAAAGGCAAATCAAGTCTTCGTGATACTGCTCCAGCAATTCTTTATCTATGCGAGGTTTGTTGTAAAAGCCTTCTGTAAACCCCCTGCTTACCATTTTGATAAGATTTTTATAACCAGTTTCATTCTTACACAACAGAACAAGATGGTTATATCCATCTATGCGGTTGACTTTATCAAAGCGGGTTCGTGTTGCAACATACACTTCGCACCCAATAATTGGCTTTACTCCTGCTTTTTTTGCAGCTTTATAAAAATCCACACAGCCATACATAACCCCATGGTCTGTGATGGCCACTGCTGTTTGCCCCAATTCTTTGACACGCTCAAATAAACGGTCAATTCGGCAAGCACCATCCAACAAGCTATACTCTGTATGAAGATGCAAATGGACAAATTCACGCTTTTGATTCTCCATGCTGTTCCCTTTCTTGTAACGATGCAGCAATTGCCTCTAATTTTCTCAGCCGATGATTCAGCCCTGATTTGCTGATTGGGGGGTCAAATTTTTCTGCCAATTGTGCCAATGATAAATCAGGCCATTTCAGCCTGAGATTCCCTGCATGGCGAAGCTGCTCTGTTTGCATTTCCCATACACCACGATTTTGCAAATATTGGATTGCTTGAATACTTTTCATATTTGCAGCCACTGTTTTATCAATATTGGCAGTTTCACAATTGGTAATACGGTTTGCTTTGTTGCGAATATCACGGTATACCTTTACATTCATCAATTCAAGGCTGGATGTACTTGCCCCCATCAAAGTAAGCAAATCTTCAATTTGTTCGCTGGCTTTTATGTAAATAACGCTTAATCCTTTGCGCAAAGTGCGTTTAGGGCGGAACTGATGTTCTGCCAAAATTCCTTCCAAATCTTTTGCAAGCATTTGACGGGAAGATGTAAATTCCAAATGATAGTCTTTGTTGGGGTCACTCATTGTGCCGCTGCACAAAAATGCTGCTCCCAAAAAAGCCCCTGTGCAATAAGAACAGCAAATGTTTTTGCTGTTGATTCTCAAAGAAGCCTCTTTCCCTGTACAATCAAACAGCTTAAGCATTTTTTCAACCTGTACCGGGTCTTTGACTTCAAACTCATAGCTTGGACTGGAAGAAGTTCCCTTTTGCAGAATGTCTCCCTCGATTCCCATCTGTTGATAGAGCCATTTTGCATATTCAGCAATTGACTGCATTTCTGTATAAAGCAGCAAACCATTATTATCAAAGTTTCTTGCAAAACAGGCAATTGCATAGGCTGCTGCAAGTTTACAACAATTTCGCTTTAAGCGATGTTCTGTAATTTCTTGTTTTGCCTGCCCCGAAAAACTCATTATTGCCATTTTTTACCTCAATCAATTTTTTCTGTGAATATCTCTGTGCTGAACATTTGGGCTATACCCATGTTCATTGCAAAATTCTGCAATTTTTCTGGCAAAGGTAATGGAACGATGTTTACCCCCTGTGCATCCGACTGCAATGGTCAGCTGGCTTTTGCCCTCTTTTATATACAGTGGCAAAGAAAATTCCAACAGTGCCAAAATTCGATTTAACAGTTCTTTGGACGCATCATAACCCATTACATAGTCAACCACCGGCTGTTCCATCCCTGTACGCTCTTTTAGTTCAGGAATATAAAAAGGATTTGGCAGACAGCGAACATCAAACACAATATCCGCCTCTTTTGGCTGCCCGAATTTAAACCCAAATGACATAATATTCAGTGCCATTGCAGCATTGTCTTTTTTCAGAAATAATCCTACAAGTCGCTGGCGCAGTTGGGAGGTGGAAAGCAAAGAGGTATCCACAATATAGTCTGCCTGTTCAAACAAGGGTGCCATTATCTTGCGTTCAAACTCAATTGCCTGCTCAGTTGTACAATCAAAAATATGGCCGAGAGGATGTCTGCGCCTTGTTTCTTGATAGCGATGCACCAATACTTCATTTGAGGCATCCAAAAACAACACCTTAAACAAAAAGTTTTTCTGTGCCAATTGCTGCAATGCCTGTTCCAAACTTTCAGCAGAACGGCATCCACGAGAATCCAGCACCATTGCAACTTTACCAAGCTCTATCCGCTTGGTAAGTGCAAGGCAAGCAAAGTCCTCAAGCAAACCCGCAGGGATATTGTCAATACAAAAATATCCCATATCTTCCAAAGCACGCACTGCCAAAGATTTGCCAGCACCCGAAATGCCGGTCACAATCAAAAGTTCCATGGTTGTTCACTCTCTTTTTTTGGTTCCCTTTCAAAACAAGTTCATCAATACTTTATCGAACCACTCTAATTTCCTTTTCCAGTAAAAATCCCGTTTTCTCTTTTACAATTCGAGAAACATCATCCGCAACATCCAACACATCCTGACAGGTCGCATTGCCCAAATTCACAATAAAACCTGCATGTTTTTCACTGATTGCTGCACCGCCAACCCGATAGCCTTTCAGCCCACATTGGTCAATCAATGCTGAAGCATAGGAGCCTTGTGGACGCTTGAAGGCACTGCCTGCACTGGGTTTATCGAGTGGCTGCTTTTGTTTGCGGCGTGACATATAATCATCCATGCTTTCACGAATTTGTGCTTTATCGCCCATGTTCAGTGAAATTTTTGCTTTTACAATGCACCACCCATTTTTTTCAAAACAACTCGTACGGTATCCAAACTGCAATTCCCTGTCAGTGATTGTATGCAGATTTCCCTGCAAGTCAACACACACTGCTTCTGAAACAATATCTTTCATTTCTCCGCCGTATGCACCCGCATTCATATACACTGCACCACCTATGCTGCCCGGAATACCATAAGCAAATTCCAAGCCGGAAAGCCCTGCTTTTTGTGCTTCTAAGCAAACCTGCTGCAAAGATGCGCCTGCCATTGCATATACAGAATTTCCTTCCACACGAATGGAAGAAAAATTTTTTCCGAAATGAAGCACAACTCCATCAAAGCCATCATCTGCAAATAAAATATTGGAACCTTTTCCCAGATAATAAC
>JAHHUF010000141.1 GCA_020024115.1 Anaerofilum sp. | reverse complement strand
CTAGAAAACTAGAAGAACAAAGACTAGCAGCTGAAGCTAAGAAACTTGAACAACAAGAAAAACTTGCTTTAGAAAACAGGAGAAAACAAGAGCATAAGTGAGAAAACAAGAGATTGATAATTGTAAATTAAAAAAATGGAAAAAAGGTGTTGACTTTGTGCTGCAAGATGGATATAATCTAATATGCGCCCTTATGAAAGGGATTGGATTTATCAATGATTCTAAGATGCAGGCGGCTTGTTTGCATCGGTATATCAAAAATTTTTTAGGAGGAACATCCATGAGCACTACACTTGCTAAAAACGGCGAAATCGAGCGCAAATGGTACCTGATTGATGCTGCTGGCAAGCCTCTGGGCCGTGTTGCAGCTCAGGCTGCAGTACTGCTGCGTGGCAAACATAAGGTTACTTTCACTCCCAATGTGGATTGTGGCGACCATGTTGTTATCATCAACTGTGACAAAGCTGTTCTGACTGGTAAAAAGTTGGTTCAGAAAGTTCACTACCATCACTCCGGCTGGGTTGGCGGCATGAAAGCTGTTAACTACAAGACCTTGATGGCTAACAATTCTGATAAGGCTATGACTTTGGCTGTTAAGGGTATGCTGCCCAGCAACACCTTGGGTGCAAAGGCTTTGACCCGCCTGCGTGCATACAAAGGTGCAGAGCATAAGAATGCAGCTCAGAAGCCTGAAGCTTACACACTGTAATAGGAGGCAAAGGATTATTATGTACGAGACAAAACCATATTTCTACGGCACTGGCCGTCGTAAAAATTCTGTTGCTCGTGTTCGTGTGTACAACGGCACCGGCAAAATCACCATCAATGACCGTGACATTGATGATTACTTCGGTCTGGAAACTTTGAAGCTGATTGTTCGTCAGCCTTTGAATGTTGCTGAAGTAGAAGGCAAATTCGACATCGTTGTTCGCGTTGCTGGCGGCGGTGTTTCTGGTCAGGCTGGCGCAATTCGCCATGGCTTGTCCCGCGCTTTGTTGCAGTATGACGAGAACCTGCGTTCTGCTCTGAAGAAAGCAGGCTTCCTGACTCGTGACCCACGTATGAAGGAGCGTAAGAAGTACGGCTTGAAAGCTGCTCGTCGTGCACCTCAGTTCTCCAAGCGCTAATTTTTATTTGCAACTTTCAAAAACTCTGGAACTGTCTGGTTTCAGAGTTTTTTCTTTTATCAAGTTATATTGATTTTGTTGGGGGTTGCAACAAAAACTGTTGTAACTAGGGGCTATCTGAAAAGTCAAAATTTTCGTCTTTTTCTACAATAAGCAGTATCTGCTGTGTTAAAAATACTCGGAATCCAGCAAGGATTCCTGTGTTTCTTCTTTTGTATCTATTTGATTCTTGCAGAAAATTCGTCAATTTTTTAGTTTTCATCAACGCCCTAAGCACGCAATTAAACAAGGCTATGCCGAAAAATCGTTTGTAAGATGATAAAAAATAATATATTTTGTGGTAAATGCAACCGATTTTTTTGGTTGGGTTGTGTATGCTAAAGACAAAGCTAAAGTATTTAGCAAGCGAAAAAATGATTGATAAGGAGAATTTAAGATATGAAACGCTATGTTTGCACTGTATGTGGTTATATTTATGATGAAGCAGCTGGTGAGCCAGAGAACGGAATTGCTCCTGGTACCAAGTGGGAAGATTTGTCCGACGACTATCTGTGCCCCCTGTGCTCCGTAGGTAAAGACCTGTTTACCGAGGAATAATTAAAGATTACAAAGCCGCTGTTTCCATTGAAACAGCGGCTTTCTTTTTGCTTGTAAATTTTTTAGAATCCACGGCATAAGCCCACAGCTTTGCCCTCAATCCGAACAGAGTTGATTTCTTCACCAATCAAAACAATAGGAGCAAAAGAAGGATTCTCAGGCTGTAAAACCAATCGGTCAGGATAGGTGTATACCCGTTTTAAGGTTGCTTCATCCTCAATTCTCACAGCTGCAATTTCTCCATTTTCAACCATTGGTTGGCGGCGAATGGCAACCAAATCACCATCTTGGATGCGTGGAAGCATGCTGTCACCAGCACAAAGAAGAGTGAAGTCTGCTCGCCAATTGATGGGAATGCTGTCATAATTTTCAACATTTTCTTCTGCAAGGATGGGGTTTCCGCACGCAATTCTTCCGATTCGTGGAACAGCACAAAGTTCCGGCAAAGGCTCAAATCCGGCAGGAATCCCAACCGATTCGCCAGACATAATAAAATCCGGAGTGGTGTGCAGCACTTTGGCATATAAAACAATACGGTCACGCCGCATATTCGCAATGGAGCCACTTTCCCAGCGGCTTACAGTTCCTTCTGAAACTCCAACCGCTTGCGCGATATCTTTTTGGGTCAGATTTAACTGTTTTCTCCTTTTGGCTAGATAATTTTCCATATAAAATCCTCCTTCTGTTGTAGTATTATACCTCAAAACTTGCATTTATGCAATATATTTCATAAAAAAGTTTCGTTTACGCATTGACTTGCGTTTAAGCAAGCTGTATAATGTGGGAAAGAAAGGAGATGAAATATGTTTAATAAAAATTTGTTTAGAGCAAAAATGGCTCAGCTAGACCTGTCTGCAAAGGAAGTTGCAGATATTATGGGATGCAGTATGGGGAGTTTCTATCGCAAACTGCGGGGTGACAGTGAGTTTAGTCGAGATGAAATTTATCGTTTTTGTAAACACTGTGGCTTAAGTGAACGAGAATTGATTTACATTTTTTTTGGAACAAACTTGCGCATAAGTAAATAGAGTCGATTGCTGTTGAAACTGAAATCCGTTAATCGACCCATGAAACCCACTCTAAATATGACGGGCTGCAAGTGCATTTGCAGTGATGTCTTTGTTTTTCATGGTGGTTTCAATATCTCTGAGACAAAATTCATTGACCAAAATGTCAATCACAAATAACATTGCCATGCGAGCTGCAATACTTCCCGATTGCAAAGGCCCTTCTGCTCCACCACACAACAGCACCAAATCGGCAAGTTGTGCAGTGGGAGAGTTCGGAAAGTGTGTAACCAAAATAACCTTTGCGCCCCGTGCTTTTGCAGGTTCAAGAACATTTTCAGCATCCAATGTGGAGCCGGAATAGGACATATACAAAACAACATCTTTTTCTGAAAGGAGACTGGCTGACATGATTTGCATATGCAGATTTTCTGCAGTAAAAAATTTTGGAGAAATAGTTGAAAAACGGCTCCATGCTTCCATAGCCATCAGCAGTCCGCCGCCCTGTCCACAGCATAAGATTCGCTCTGCATGGTTCAGCCATTCTCCGGCTGTGCGGATTAGATTTTCATCAATTAAAGACAGGGTTTGCTCCAATGCTTCACGGTTGGCAGAATAGAGTTTTTGGCACATTTCAATGATGCTGTCAGTTTCTGTAACTTTGCCGTATGCTGTGTAAGGTTGTTCGCTTTTTTCGGCAGCACCTGATTTTGCAAGTGCCAGACGAAATTCGTTATAGCCTGCAAAACCAAGCTGTTTGCAAAAACGAAAAATGGTTGCCTCACCCACATGACATTCCCTCGCAAGGTCGGAAATGGAAAGATAGGGTGCCTGCCGCCAATGGGTGTGAAGATAATCTGCAATTTTTCGAGCAGATGGAGTCAGATGGCTGTATTGATTGTCTATTTCAAAAATAACATTAATCATAAGCGTATAACCTGCCTTTATATGAAAAAAATTTTCACCAAATTTGTAGAG
>JAHHUF010000140.1 GCA_020024115.1 Anaerofilum sp. | reverse complement strand
CTTTCGAGAATAGGAGAAGATGAAATGAACAATGAAAAAACAGTTCGTCCTTTTGGAATAAGGGACAAAGTGGGATATATGTTTGGCGATTTCGGTAATGATTTTACCTTTTTGTTTGCTAGCACATTCCTGATGATTTTCTACACCAAAGTTTTGGGAATCAGCATGAACTTGGTGGGTATTCTGTTTGTTGTGGCACGGTGTGTTGACGCTTTTACCGATGTTGCAATGGGTCAGATTGTTGACCGTGCAAAAAGCACAAAGAATGGTCGTTTCCGTCCATGGATTCTGCGTATGTCCGGCCCTGTGGCAATTGCCAGTTTTCTGATGTATCAATCTGCTCTTGCCGGTGCGTCTATGACTGTGAAAGTTGTATATATGTTTGTTACCTATATTTTGTGGGGCAGCGTATTTTATACATCAATTAACATTCCATACGGCTCTATGGCATCTGTTTTGAGCAGTGAAAGTGACGACCGCTCCTCTCTGTCTACCTTCAGAAGTGTGGGTGCGGCTTTGGCAAGTCTGATTGTTTGTGTAGGTGGCCCAATGCTGGTTTATACCACCGATGCAGATGGCAACCAGATTGTTGATGGCTCACGCTTTACCTTGATTGCTGGGGTATTCTCTGTTGGTGCAATTATTTGCTACCTCCTTTGCTACTATATGACAACAGAGCGTGTGCAAAAAGTGGAAACTGTTACAGGTGAAAAGCCAAGCGTTGTGCAATCCATGAAAGCAGCATTGACCAGCAGATCTTTGCTGGGTATCATTGTAGCAGCAATCTTTTTGCTGCTGGGTTCTTTGATGTCACAATCTGTAAACCAGTATGTGTTCATTGACTATTTCAAGGACAAAGCAGGCGTTTCCCTGTTGAGCTTGTGTGCAATTATTCCTTCTTTTGTATTGGCTCCTTTTATTGTGCCTTTGAGCAGAAAGTTTGGTAAAAGAGAACTGGGTGCAATAGGCTGTTATATTGGTGGTGGTGCTTGTGTGGCACTGTACTTTATGCACACCACTTCTATGATGACATATATCGGCGTTTCTATTATCGCATATTTGGGCTTTGGTTTCTTTAATATGATTATTTGGGCTTTAATTACTGATGTAATTGATGACCAAGAAGTGAAAACTGGCAAACGAGAAGATGGTACTGTCTATGCGGTTTATTCCTTTGCACGCAAAATCGGTCAGGCTTTGGCTGGCGGTATGGGTGCATGGGCATTGTCTTTGGCAGGATATAATTCCAGCGTACAGGTTCAAACCACAGAAGTAGCACACAAAATTTATGATGTTGCTACTCTTGCACCCGGTATTCTTTATATTTGTGTTGGACTCTCCTTGACTTTTATCTATCCTCTGAGCAAGAAAAAAGTTGAAGAAAATATCGCTACCTTGAAAGAAAGAAAAAACGCACATAAAGAGGAAAACTAAATGATGGAAAATCAAGAACAAAAAATATTAAGCAAACAAAACCTAGATGGCCCAATTTTGAAATGGTCGGCAAATTCTGGTGTGAAATTGCTGGAACAAGATGGTTTGTATTTTAAAGATTTAGCAAAAGATGGAGTCTTTTATCCCTATGAGGACTGGAGATTGCCCGCTGAAGAGCGTGCAGCAGATTTGGCATCCAGACTGTCCATTGAGCAAATTGCAGGTTTGATGTTGTATAGCAGACATCAGTTTGTGCCGGGATTTTCTGCGGATTATTTTGGTGAAGTAACTTATAAAGGAACTTCTTTGCAGGAGGCAGGTTTGCCAGTTCATGCTTTGTCAGACCAACAGAAAGAATTTATCACAAATGACTTTTTGCGTCATGTTTTGGTGGTAGCTGTGCAGTCCGCAGCCGATTCTGCAAAGTGGAACAACAATTTGCAGGAATTATCCGAAAGTTTGGAGTGGGGAATTCCGATTTCCATTAGCTCTGACCCAAGACATGGCACTACTGTTACCTTTGAGTTTGATGCAGGTGCAGGCGGAGACATTTCCCATTGGCCAGAGTCTTTGGGAATGACTGCAACTTTTGACCCGGCATTGGTAAGACGCTTTGGTGAAATTGCTTCCAAAGAATACCGTGCATTGGGAATTACCACTGCATTATCCCCACAAATTGACCTGACCACTGAGCCTCGTTGGAGCCGCTTTTTGGGAAGTTTTGGTGAACATTCCTCTTTGAGCGCAGAACTTGCAGAGGCATACTGCGACTCTTTCCAGACCTCTGAAGGGGAAAAGGAAATTGAAGAAGGCTGGGGCTATGACAGCGTTAATGCAATGGTAAAACACTGGCCGGGCGGCGGTGCAGTAGAAGGTGGACGAGATGCCCATTTCCCATGTGGTAAGTATTCCGTTTATCCCGGAAATAACTTTGATGAACATTTGATTCCCTTTACTGAAGGTGCATTTAAGCTGAAAGGCAAAACCAAAAAAGCCAGCGCAATCATGCCATATTATACCATTGTTTATGGTCAGCCGGGTGGAGAGAATGTAGGATGCAGTTACAGCAAATACCTCATCACTGACTTGCTGCGCAATAAGTATGAGTATGATGAAGTTGTTTGCACCGATTGGAGCATTACCGCAGACGAAGGCCCTATTGAAAGTATGTACAGCGGCAAATGCTGGGGTGTAGAACATCTGACCGAGCCGGAAAGATGCTATAAAGTTATTATGGCAGGTGTAGACCAGTTTGGCGGATTGAATGAAAAGAAAAACATCATTGAAGCATACAAAATTGGTGTAAATGAGCATGGTGAAGCCTTTATGCGTAAGCGTTTTGAGGATTCTGCACGCCGCTTGCTCAGAAATATTTTCCGCACAGGATTGTTTGAAAATCCATATTTGGTTCCAGAAGAATCTAGTAAGTTGGTTGGCTGCCCTGAATATATGAAAGAAGGCTTTGAAGCACAGATTAAGTCTGTTGTTATGTTGAAAAACAAAAACAATGTTCTTCCTTTGGCTGAAAAGACCAAATTGTATGTTCCAAAACTGTATGTTCCTGAGAATACCGACTGGATGGGTATCCATACCGAAGAACACTGGGAAGACCCCATCAATCCTGCATTGCTCAACAAATATTTCACTTTGGTTGACACTCCAGAACAAGCAGATGCAGCATTGTGCATCCTAAGACAGCCCAATGGTGCAGGATTCAGCCTGCAAGGTGGATATGATGTAGCAGACAGAGAAAAGGGCGGTAATGGTTACATTCCCGTCAGTCTGCAATACCGTCCCTACACCGCAGAAAAAGCAAGAGAACACAGCATTGCTGGCGGTGATCCACAAGAGGATTTTATCAACAGAGGATATAAAGGCAAGACTGTTACAGTTAACAACGAACAGGACTTGGATATGATGCTGGAAATCCGCAAAAAGATGGGCAGCAAACCGGTGATTGTTTGTGCCAATATGACAGCTCCTATGGTTATGGCTGAATTTGAAACCGAAGCCGATGCAATTTTGGCAACCTTTGGCAACCTGCCTCAGGCTTTGCTGGAAATTGTAAGCGGTAAGAGAGAGCCATCTGGCTTGCTGCCATTGCAGATTCCTGAAAATATGGATACTGTTGAAGAACAATATGAGGATGTTCCTTTTGATATGGTTTGCCATGTAGACAGCGAGAATCATACATACGATTTTGGGTATGGTTTGAACTGGCAGGGTGTTATTGATGATGAGCGTGTGAAAAAATATGCACATCGCCCAAACAGCACAAAACAGGTATAATTTTCGATACAACAATGGGGTGATGGTTCACCTCATTGTTTTTTTGCAGAAAAATAAACCTTGGATATGTAAAATGTCACACTTGATTTATGCAATTTTGTTGATATATAATAA
>JAHHUF010000139.1 GCA_020024115.1 Anaerofilum sp. | reverse complement strand
CTTTCTGTCCTGATGTTCCTATTATATCACATTACTCGTGTATACACTATTTAGGAAACATGAAGCAAACAAACAGTTTTTGTCAATTTATTGCGGAAATCAAAGAAATGACTCAAAAGCATGGATTGGGTATTTTTCTTCTTCTGATTTTTTGCAGGTTGCAGCAGAACCAGAGTTTATGGCTCTTTTGCTGCAAGAAGTTCAGGAACAGCAAAACCAATATCCTCCAAGTCAAAAATTTTTAAATTGGCTTTCCATTGCCTACCAAATCAAAAGAAACAATAATGCTGAACTAATCAAAGAAATTTGCGATTTAGGAATGATTCCCAAAACATATACAAATCTTGAATTGATGCTGTCAGATAGCTTTGCTGAATACTGGCAATTGGTTCAAATCGCAAAGACAAATCATTGGACTGAAGATTCTATTTACAAATATAGTAAAATCATCGAAAAGTATCAGCTTATATTCATCAAAGAAAAAAGAAACAATGTTATATCTGGCGAAATTTCTCGTCATCCAATTGGTGTGCATTTATTGATTTATTTTTTTGAAAAATATCCATTGCCAGAAGAATTGTATCAAATTTTATGGGATACTTTGGATTTAAAAAGCGCAAAATATGGGCGAGCGCAAATTGTTTATGGAAAAATGCGCCAAATTGTTTTGGAGCATATTCCAACCATTCAAGAACAGCCCCAAAAACAACTGGGTGCTTTTAAAAGTGATTTTCTATACTGTTGTGCAGGCTGCTATAAGCGAGCAGGCAGTAACCCACAAAAAGATAAAGAAGAAATTGAAGCCTTTTGTGAAAGGCAAGAGTTTGAACAAGCACTCAAAAATCGCCAGTTTGTAAGCGAAAATTTTGTGGATGGAATATGGGTTGAACAAGGAACACCAAGTTTGTTTTTAGAAAAATTTCTGGATTTTTATACACAACACCCAGATGCACCCTATGCTGAAAAAGTAATCAAAAAAGTAAAAGATTCGCTCAAAGCCCAAAGGATAATGAAGCAGAAAAATAAAGAAAAACAAGCAGAAGAAACCAAACCAATTCCCAAAGGAATTTTACCTCTTTCTAACCGTTCCTTTTTTGATTATTGGTTTCATATTTGCTGCAATACAATGTGTGTTCCAAGATTTTGCTATCAGTATAGTGATTTTCAATACAATCAGACATGGATTTATAAGTTTTTAACTACGGAAAATGATTGTTTGGATAACGGCAAAACTCCTTACAAAAAAATTCAATATTCTTTGCAGGATGGAGAAGAAAGAGCAGAAGTTGAAATTCGATTTCATTTGTACTACATTGATTTTATTATAAATGGAGAACCGACTTATCGCCCTGTTTTTGATTGGGATTGGCTGGCAACCCTTGAAGAAACGGATATGTTTTTCCATCTGCTTTTAATGACAGTTACCCTGTATAATCAATATGATATTGTGGAACAGGAGATTATTCGTCGATTATATTTGCTGGATTTGCCTTTGTCAAAAAATGAAATGAATACCATTGCCGGTATATTTGCCAAATATATTTGTTCGCTATCCATGACAAATGACAGCAATATTACAGAGCATTTGGAAGATGAAAACGATGAAGAATATAGTCAGGCAGATAAAAACAATTCTTTTCAGCCTGTTGACCCTGTCCAGTTGCTTTCTCAACTTTCCTATGTGATTTTTACAGAGGATTCTTCAAAATTGTATGGTGCAATATGTGCACCATCTATAAATTGGATAAAAGTATTTGAGCAGCCATTAAATGAGAATCCTGAATTCTTGTTTTCACAAAAATGTTTGGTGAATAATGAAGATAAATTGAAAAGATTTGCCATAGATATGTTACAAGAAAAGGTGGCAATTTCAGAATATCCTTTGGAAAAATTAGTCCATCTTCCGATTGCAGTATACCTCACTCCGGATAAAAGTGAAGCCAACCAGATAAATATTCCCAAAGTATTGACAGGACAGCAGATTACACTTGAGCATTTGAGAGAGGCGTTGAATCTTTTTGCAGAGAAAAAAATAAATCGACTGGAGTTTTCATGGGAAACACAACTGCCTTTTACTGTTAAACAGGAATATCAAGCAAGGCGTTCTTTGGTGTTTTTGAGAGAAGATGAAAAGTATGTATGTCTTCTTTTTGATGATGCCAGTGTGGAATGTTATGGGCTGCCTGTTAATCCAAGTCAAGACAAATTGATGGAAGAAGACTTTGAGTTTGTGCCGTTTTTAAAAGAAAAACTATTCTCCAAACATATCCATAAAAGTTTCCACACAATTCAAATACAGTTGGAAAGGGTTTTTCAAAGCATTTTTTTCCCTAATGGCTATCATTTGTGGTCACAAGCAATCAATGTCAGTCATGGACGCAACAAATACAATATGGATAAACAGCTATTGGGCAATTTTCCAGTGGAATGGGCACATAATAACATATCAGACAAAATTTATCTAGACATTTATCCAGATTCCTTTGCTTTAACCAATTTGCAGGAAACCAGTGAAACAATTATACTAAAAACATCAAACAGATTTAAAATTCAAACTGCATTTCAGCAGTATTTGAAGGGTCAAGCTCAACAACTTTGTTTAAATTGGTCTTATTTGAATCTTGTATTGCTGCAAGAAAATGGACAGTATATGATGGTTTTTTTGCATAGGGACAATGCTGAATTTTGTGTTGCGGATAAGCAAAGTTATTTCAAATCAAACAATGAAGATGCTGCAAAAGAGCTGTTTTTGGGAAAAATTACCCCAAGTTATCTGTTGCATAAGGATATTGCAGCATTTCGCAATCATTTGGAATTGCTGCTTGCAAAAATTACTGAGCCAGAATGTATCCTTAATGAATTTGCTCAATATACAAATACAAATTTGCCTAAAGAATGGTCATTTCAAACGCTTTGTGAGGAATTTTTAGGAAAAGAAAATGTATAATTTAATGCTAGAGAACAAAGCGGAAAAGCAGGTAGTTAATTTACAGCAGTTTAACAAGTTCCTTTGCTTTTAGACAGACTGTACAAAATAATATGGAAAATGATGTAAAGGATGCTTTGGCTGTCCTTTACATCATTCAATCAGTTCAAAAAATAATAGAATGGTTGATTGCAGCACGAATTTTTTATAGTCAAAGTCCAGCTTTATATTAAATACTGTCTACTGGAAATATATGGATGTTCATAACAGGGCAAATCAACCGTGAAATTGACAGATTTCGACCGTATCACTCACCTTTATGTGCAATCCAACATAGCAATAGCAAGTGAATCCGTATATTTTTAACTCTGGAATTTAGTCAAAATGTTCAAAAATTGAATTCCATTTATTTCCTGTATATACTATCTAAAATAGTTTGCTTTTTCCATGCTTGACAGTAAAAGAAACAGTATGATATAGTTACTTATATCTATATCTGGCACGAAATCTTGTTTAAGATTTCGTGTGTTCTTTTGTGAGAGCAAAACTGCTTTATATCATTTTTCACAAGGAGAAAATTTATGCTGTTCAACTCTTGGCAATATGCACTTTTTCTGCCTGCTGTCACAGCGGCTTATTTTTTGTTGCCCCAGCGTATGCGGTGGGGATTGCTTTTGGCGGCAAGTTATTATTTTTATATGAGCTGGAATCCACAGCTTGTATTTTTGATTTTATTTACTACAATTACAAGCTATATTGCAGCACAAAAAGTGGAATCTGCAAAATCACAAACAGAGCGAAAAATTTGGCTGGGAACAGGTGTTGCTTTAAGTTTAGTGTGTTTGTTTTTCTTTAAATATTTTAACTTTTTCAGCGAAAGTGTCACCGCTTTTTTGCGTGCAATCTCTTTGCCGGTCGGAGATTTTACAATAAAGGTTATGCTTCCGGTAGGAATCAGTTTTTACACCTTTCAAACATTGAGCTATGTAATTGATGTATACCGAAGGCAGATGAAAGCAGAACGCCATTTTGGAATCTATGCGTTATAT
>JAHHUF010000014.1 GCA_020024115.1 Anaerofilum sp. | reverse complement strand
AGCATGGCCCTGACTGCCAAAGCCAATGACTGCAACTGTTTTTCCTTGCAGCAATCCTAAATTACAATCAGCATCATAATATTTTTTTACCATTTTCCTGCACTCCTCTTTGCGGCATATTGCCTTTTTATTTGATATGAAAAGAGTAAGATGACTCTTTACAGCGTTCCAGATGATTGACTGTGGTCGCCTCTTGCCATTGCGGTAATGCCTGTGCGGCACAGCTCCATCACTTCGTATCGTTCCAGCATTGACAGAAAACCGTCAATTTTTTCGGGTTCTCCTGTCAGTTCAATTGTCATGCTTGCAGGGGCAAGGTCAATGATTCTTGCCCGATAAATTTCTACAATCTCCCGCAATTCTGCTCGATTGCGCGCGTTTGCCTGCACCCGAACCAACAAAAGCTCTCGCAGCAAGCTGTTATGGGTTTCCAACTGAAAAATTTTGCAGGTTTCTTCTAGCCGTTCGGTTTGTTTGATGATTTGCTCCAAAACCTTTTCATCATCATGCACCACAACTGTGATGCGGGAGATGGCTGGATTATCTGTTGCAGACACGGTTAAGCTGTCGATATTAAATCCTCGCCTGCCAAACATACTCGAAACCCGTGCCAGCACGCCTGAATGGTTCTGCACCAAAATACTAATTACTTTTCGCTGCATGGTTTCGCCTCCTTAACTCATCATCATATCGTCCAGCGTTCCCCCTGCCGGAATCATTGGCAAGACCTTTTCGTCTTTGTCAATGACACATTCAATCCATACAGGACCTTTTTGCTGCAATGCCCATGCAAATGCTTGCTCAAATTCTTGCTGTTTGGTGCAACGGCAGCCTTTTGCACCAAACCCTTCTGCTAATTTGGGAAAATCCGTTTTTCTGTGGGGGTCTGTGGAAGAATATCGTTTTTCGTAAAAGGTTGTTTGCCACTGCCGAACCATGCCCAAAACCTGATTATTAAAAATCACGGTTATGATGGGCAATTCATAGCTGACAGCTGTACAAGCCTCATTGAGATTCATGTGGAAGCTCCCATCTCCTGTCAGCATAACCACTGGTTTTGACTGGTTCAGCCCCACACAGGCTCCAATTGCTGCACCATATCCAAAGCCCATTGTGCCCAAACCGCCGCTGGTTAAAAAACTGCGTGGGTTCAAGTGACGGGTATATTGTGCTGCCCACATTTGATGCTGTCCTACATCGGTGACATAGACTACATCTTTGCCTGCCAAGTGACAAACCGACTTCAAAATCTGGTGCGGTTTGAGTTTTTCGGGGTTGTCTTGTGGGTGGTAGTCTTTTTCTTTCCAGTCTTGAATTTGCTTCATCCATTGTGCATGGTCGGCTGGCTCAATCAATGGCAGCATTGTTTGCAAAACTGCCTTTACATCTCCAATCACACAATGTTCTACTTCTACATTTTTATTGACTTCGCTGGGGTCAATATCAATTTGTATAATGGTTGCACGATGCGCAAACCGCTGGGTATTCAATGCCACTCGGTCAGAAAACCGTGTACCAATTGCAACAACCACATCTGCTTCATCAATGGCCTTGTTGCTGGTACGGCAACCATGCATTCCCACCAAACCAAGATTCAATGGTTCTTCATAGCCCATCACTCCGGCTGCCATCAAGGTGTAGGTTGCGGGGATTTGGGCTTTTTGGCACAGAGCACGCAGTTCTTCCCCTGCCTCGGACGCTGCAACCCCTCCACCAAAATAGATGACTGGCTTTTGTGCTTGATTGATAATTGCAGCTGCCTGTTCCAATACATCAACCGGTGGCAACGGTGCTGGCGCAATGGTCTGACGCTGCACGGGAACAAACTCACAAACTGCCGATGTAATATCTTTGGGAATGTCCACAAGGACAGGGCCTTTTCTGCCTGTTTGTGCAATGCGGAAGGCATTTCGCATAATATCTGCCAGTTCATTTACATCCCGCACGACATAATTGTGTTTTGTAATGGGCATTGTAATGCCTGCAATGTAGACTTCCTGAAAGCTGTCTTTTCCAATCAGGTTTGTGCCTACATTTCCGGTAAAAGCAACCATTGGGATACTGTCCATATAAGCAGTTGCAATACCTGTCACAAGATTGGTTGCCCCGGGGCCGCTAGTTGCAAGCACGACACCTGTTTTGCCTGTTGCACGAGCATAGCCATCTGCTGCATGGGCTGCTCCTTGCTCGTGGGCAGTCATAATGTGGGTGAGTCTATCCTGATACTGATATAAAGCATCATAAATATTCAGCACACTCCCACCGGGATAGCCAAACAGCACATTCACACCCTGCTCAATCAAAACTTCTGCAAAAATTTCTGCTCCGGTCATTTTCATGCCTGCATCACACCTTCTCTTTGATTTGTAATATTACGGTAAAAGCACAAAAGGTCTTTGTCTCAAAAGAGACAAAGACCTTTTAACAGTTCTTTGCGGTACCACTCTTATTGCCATTTATGAAAATGACCCCTCAACCCCGTACAATGCTATACAGGTAATTCTGTAACGGGAATTGCCCGACATCGCCTACACAGATTTCCCTTCAGCGAGCAGCTTTGGAAGTGATTTCTTCTTGTATTGTCTGTACTGCCTTGCACCAAAACAGCAGCTCTCTGCAACAGAACCAAATACAGAATACTTGTTTCCATCAACGCTTTTATCTTGTAAAGTATTCTAGTAATTATTCTACATTATATCCAGTTTTTATAAAAATGTCAATGGATTTTTGTAGTTTATAATGGAGAGTTTTTCTGCATTTTTTGTTCTTTTTTCGGCAAAATAACCAATTTCAGCAAAACTGTTTTTGCATCAATGACAGTTTCACTCATTTTTTTCTTTTTCTTCTAATGCGGTAATAAAAATCCACAAATCGCCCTGTTCGTCCCAGCCCGCTTCCATCAGTCGATTGGGCGAACCTGTAACCGAAGTATACTCATCTTCATAGGGAACAAAAAAGCTCTCTACCCGCTCGTTTTCATACACCAAATCAATCCACATCACATCCCGAAACCGTGCAATACGCTCTAATTGATTCATGCTGGAAACACCGCAAACCGTTGAGTACAGCACAGCCGCCTCTTTGCTCAAACAAATGCGTGCATTGTCAAAGCTAATCACAGGCTCATCTTGCTCCTGCGAGCCATCATTCCATTCCCATGTATTTTCAATTTCCAGCAGCTTTACCATTTTGCTGGGAAAAATCAGAATTTCTTCATTTTCCATAACCAATTCCAAACGGTGAAATTTATCCATTTTGATTCCCCCTCTTTTGCACAAACTCTGTGGATATTGTACCATATTTCTGAAAAATAAAAAGGAATTTCAAAAAATTTTTGCACAAAAAAATCCCGAAAGACATCTGTCTTTCGGGGAGGGGAAATGTACAGGTTGAGAGAGTTTTCCTGTACTGAAATTAGCCTTTCAAGCCACTGGTAGCAACACCCTGAACAAAGAATCTCTGGCAGGGGATGTACAGTGCAAATACAGGTAACAAGCTCATCATACTTGCAGCCATAATCAACTCATAGGAAGTAGAATATTGACCCAAGAACATACGGATTCCCAAAGGAATTGTCTTCAAAGACTCAGTGTTGAAGTAAATCATGGGGCCCATGAAGTCATTCCAAGCCGTAACAAAGGTGAAGATGGTCAAGGTGGTCAATGCAGGTTTTGCCAAAGGCAGAACGATTCTAGCATAGATACCATATTCGCTTAGACCGTCGATGCGGGCAGCTTCCAACAATTCGTTTGGAATGCTCTGATAGAACTGACGCAGCAGGAATACACCAAATGCGGAGAACGCTTGCAAAGCAACATATCCCCAGTGGTTGTCTACACCACCCAGCATACGCATCAAGCTGTACTGAGGCAGCATATAGGTCTGCCATGGAATTGCGATGGTTGCAACATAGCACAGGAACAAAGTATCTCTGCCCTTAAATTTACATTTACTGAAACCATAAGATGCAAACGAGCAGGTAATAACCTGAATCAAGGTAATCAAAATGGTCAGTTTGATACTGTTAAAGGAAAAGGTTGCGAAATCGATTTTCTGCCAAACTTTCAAGTAGTTATCCCAGTGGAAAGTTTCGGGAATCCATTTAATAGGTACAGTAAAAACTTCACTATCCAGTTTCAAAGATGCGGAGAACATCCAAACCAGAGGCAAAAGTGTCAGGACGGTCAGCAAAATAAGCATAACATAAATTGCTGTGGTGATTATTGGACTTTGTTTTTTCTCAATCATTTTTTGCTGCCTCCTTTACATAAAGTCGTTGAATTTCTTTTCTACACGGAACTGCAAAATGGTGATGGTTGCAACAATCAGGAACAAAACCATAGATGCTGCACTGGTAACACCATAGTCCCAAGAAATAAAGCCCTTGTTGTAAACATACATACTCAACAGCTGAGTTGCAGTGCCAGGGCCGCCTTCTGTCAGCAGGA
Source organism: Anaerofilum sp. (assembly GCA_020024115.1). Lineage (GTDB taxonomy): Bacteria > Bacillota > Clostridia > Oscillospirales > Ruminococcaceae > Anaerofilum. The sequence continues at coordinate 22,578 of JAHHUF010000014.1, read as the reverse complement.
ATACCATGTCAAAGGTTTTGAAACTGTTGATGGTCAACATCATAAATACAAAGAAGTGGCTGGGGGTCAGCATGGGGAAGGTAATGCGAACAAACTGCCGCCATTTGCTTGCACCATCAATCTCAGCAGCTTCGTACAAGGAATGAGGAATATCCTGCAATGCTGCCAGATAGATAATCATAAAATAACCCATATTTCGCCATACACTTACAATAATAACAGCAGGCATCGCCCATTTTGTGGAAGCAATCCAGCCAGGCAGCATATCCTCAGCAACTCCAAGCATCTGCAATGCACCGTTGATGACGCCGCCGTCTTCCATAAACATTGCTTTCCAAACGCAGCTAACTGCAACGATGGAAGCTACATAGGGGAAGAAGATAGAACTGCGGAAAAAGTTTACACACTTCAGTTTGCGGTTCAGCAGCAATGCCAAACCCAAAGCCGCAGCCATGCTAAAGATAACAGTGAAAAATGCAAAATAAAAGGTGTGTCCCAAAGAATCAAGGAATCTCTTTTCCCCAAAAATTTTCACGAAGTTTTGGAACCCGGCAAACTCCATCTGGGTAAATCCATCCCATTTCATAAAGCTGAGAATGAAAGAAAATACCACGGGAACCAAAGTGAAAAGGCAAAAACCAATAAAGTTTGGCAAAATAAAGGAAAGACCAACCATTGTGTTGCGAGTGTTTAAAGAGATACCTTTTCCTGCCTGTTTTGTTTTGTTAGCCAAGCAAAACTCCTCCTTTCATATTAAAAAACCATTTTTTCTAATAAAGGGCGGGCAAGCTGCCCGCCCTTCCGCAATTTCAATTAAAAGAACCGAACTTGAATTATTCCAAAACCTCTTTTACCTGCTTTGTAATCTCTGCCAAGCCTTCGTCAACAGTGCTTTCACCCAACATAATCATGCTGTGCTGCTCACCCAAAATCTGGTCGACTTCACCTACATGGTCTTTAATTGGACGGTCAGGAACAATGTTCTTAACCTGCAAAGCTTCTTCTGAGCCCTCGGGCATACCTTCGTTAGAAGCAACGGTTTTGATGGTGTTTTCATCAGACAATGCAGGGATATAGCCCTTCTTAGCATAGATTTCTGCGCCCTCTTTGCCGGTCATAAACTCAACAAAACGCCAAGCTGCATCAGGAGCCTTTGTTTTTGCGTTGATTGCCAAAGGAGTGCTTGCACCCATAGTGTAGCCTGCTTCAACGCCTTCTGGATGAGGCAGAGTTGCGATACCCCACTTCATGTTAGCTTCGCCAGAAGCAATTTTGCCTTGAATCATACCCATGAACCAAGTGCCCATAGGCATCATTGCTACATTGCCCTGTGCAAATGCACCGGAATAATGAATGTTGCCACTCTTCAGCTGGCCATAAGTCTGGATGGAACCTGCATCCTGCATACGGAGCAGCATTTCATAGTATGGTTTTGCAAATGTATAGCCATCTTTATAACTCATGATGGTGTTTTTGCCATCCTGAATACCCCAGTTCCAAGCCATAGCCTGCCATGTGTGCATATAAGCGCCATAGTTGCCATCACCGGTCAACTGTGCTGCCAGGTCTTCAAACTCTTTCCAAGTCATGTCGTTGGAAGGATATTCGATGCCCTTTGCATCAAAGATGTCCTTATTGTAGTACAGAACATAGTAGTCAGTTCGAACAGGCAATGCTACCTGCTTGCCATCAAAGCTAAAGTTTTCAGCAGTGCCGTTGTAGTTTGCCAAATCAATGTTAGCATCTTTTACATATTGAGTGATGTCCAAGAGCTGACCTTTGTCATAAAAGTTCTTCAAGCTGTCAGCCTGCTTTACAAAGATTACATCCAAAGGGCTGCCGCCATTCAGCATGGTGTTCAGCTTGGTGTTGTAGTCATTGCTGGGAATATCAATCAAATCAATTTTAATATCAGGGTTTGCTGCCTGAAATGCGTTGATAGCCTCCAAGTCAGCAGGGTTATTAGTGGAATCCCAAATGGATACCTTCAATGTTGTTTTTCCATCAGCAGAACCACCGTTTGAATCATTTCCTTTGTCAGAGTTGCTGGCTCCACCGCCGCAACCAGCCAACATAGATGCTGTCATAACAGTTGTCAAACCTACTGCTGCAATACGCTTCATTTTCACAAAAACTCTCTCCTTTTTTATGTTTTATACGTTTGCTGCAACCGATTGTTGTATCGGTTGTATTTGTTGATATGATTATATCGTATTGGTACTGGTTTTTCATGATTTTATTTTTAGATTTTACTTAAAAATTTTACGATTTCTTGAAAAAGTATAATACTATTTTAAGGTTTAGTATTATTTTGTGATTCGTTGTCAAAAACATCATTCCTTTTATTGTGTTTTTGTTCAAAGCGAACTTTATTTTTCTGTTTTGATTTTATCTCTTACGAATATTATGGTATAATATGCAAAACAAATTGTTTATTTAATATGTATTTTTATTTTAAACAAACAACAAAATGATACTGTTTTACAATAAGGAGTGTTTTGTTTGCGTTTTTTTCATAGTATACGAATGCAAATTTTAATCTACACATCTGCTTGTGTTGGCATCATCACCATTGCAGGCAATCTTTTTATATACAATTATCTTTCAAATATCATCCAAACAAAGGTTTCGACCATTGATCGTCTCAATACGGATTTCATCGCTGCCCAACTCAATGCCGAACTGGAAAAGGCTTGGAACCTTGTGAACCTTTGTGCCAGCCACACTTCCACTATAACTGCTGCTGAAAGCAATTTGTTCACAAATGATGCCGGGTTTCGCATTCGTTTAAACGCCCAGCAGTTGATGAACAACTCCATTGCCAGCAGCGGTTTGGCGCTGTATGTCAATCAAATGATGCTTTTTCGGGCACAGGATAACACAATGATTCAATCAAGCACGCAAATGTACTCCGGCAACTTGGTTGATTCTCTACAGTTGCAGAACAGTGAACTTTTTAAAAACCTCTTAAAAAAAAATTTTGAGGATTTGTTGGTTTTTTCCCCTGTTTCCCCCATACTAAACAAACCTTCTCCCTGTCTTGTTTCCATTCGTCCCATTTCTCGTGGCCCATTGGAATCTGCTAATGCATGGCTTTATACAGAATTTTCTTTGAATATGTTCACAGATATTCTTTCCACCTTTGAAGAAATAGGACACTATTTTGTTACAACTCCTGATAACTATATCACAAATCTTGACCCAACTGCTTTCCAAAATTTCAACCCTTCAGATATTGTTGATGGCAATGTAATTGAAAACAACGGAAACGATTGGACTATCTCTAAAACACCTTTAAATTTTGGGTTTAGTTTGTGTTCTGCATGGGATGCGTCTCAACTAAATGCAGACAAATCGCAAATTATGCACACTGTTATTCTTGCTTTGTCAACCAGTTTGGCAGCAGGGATTGGCATTTCCATCATACTAAGCAGTTTGCTGACAAAGCCTATTCGCTGTTTGACCTCTCACATCAAAAAAGTCAGCGAAAACGACCTTTCTTTCAACCCGGAGATTGAACAAGGCAAAGATGAAATTGCAGAAATCGGCAAAGTGGTAAATGAAATGACCCTTTCTGTGCGTCATCTTTTGGACGAAACCGAACAGCAGGCGGAACAAAAACGCAAAATTGAAATTGCAATGCTGCAAAGTCAGGTAAACCCACATTTTCTGTATAATACATTGGATTCTATCCATTGGATGGCTGTGATTCAAAAAAATATCGGTATCCAGCAAATGACCCGCTCTTTATCCAACCTCTTAAAGAATATGGCAAAAGGATACGACCAAAAGGTATCTTTGGGGGAAGAAATCAAGTTGTTGGAGGATTATGTCAACATTCAATCCATTCGTTATATGGACACCTTTGAATTAAAAAACAACATTTCTCCCTCCCTCTACCATTTCCGTATTATAAAATTAACCTTGCAGCCATTGGTAGAAAACGCCATTTTCCATGGCATTGAGCCAACCGGGCGATTTGGCACCATTTCTCTTTTTGCAGAAGAAAAAGAAAATGACCTTCTGATTATTGTGGAGGATGATGGTGTGGGTATGGACAAAGCAACCATTAAAAAGGCCCTTTCCGGTGCTTCAAAGCCCAGCCCTGACAGCATGAACGGTATTGGTGTCGGCAATGTATCCCAGCGGTTAAAATTGGTTTACGGCGCCAACTATGGGCTTTCGATTGAATCCGTTCCCCAAAAATATACCCGTATGATTGTACATATTCCAAAAGAGGAGGTTTGTTCAAATGAATTATCGGATTCTTCTTGTTGATGACGAACCAATTATTCTTTCCGGCATTAAGTTTTTAATTGACTGGCAAGCACAAAATTGCGAAATTATTGGCACAGCGCGAAACGGACAGCAAGCATTGGAAATGATTCAAACCTTTTCGCCTGATATTGTGATTAGCGACATCCGAATGCCTGTGAAATCCGGCTTGGAACTTTTGGAGGAATGTAGCCACTTTTCTTCCCCTCCTGTATTTATCATGTTGACCAACTATCAGGATTTTGACTTAGCACGGCAGACCATGCGTTTGCAGGCAATTGATTATTTGGTAAAAACACAATTGGAACCCGAAACTTTAACCGCAAGTTTGGAGCGCGCAAAAACAGAATGTGACAAACGCGGCAAACTTGCACAGGCAACGGTTGCCACAGAATATATGGAAGCACAGCAAACTGCTCAGCTGCGTTCTGCTGCACGGGATATTTTATCTCATCCCAATGATTTACAGCTGCGGCGTGTACTTGGAAAACACCATATTTTTCAAAACTTTTGTATCATACAAATTTTGATGGACCCATCTTCTTTGCCATCTTTGTCCTCTTTTTCCTGCAAAGAGCGTCAGCAATTGATGGACTGGGAAAGTGAGTTGGTGGAAAAGCTAGCAGGAAACCTTTTCCCCAACTATTTGGTTGCTTTGCCGGACTATGAAGTTCAGCGGCTTTCCTTGTTTTGTTGGAATTTGCAGCAAATGCCTGACCTTTCTTTATTTTGTTCCAAATTGACCAGTGCATCCGCAAATACTACACAAATGCAAATTTCTCTTTTGTGCAGTTCTCTTTTTACAGACGAAAATTCTTTGTCCGAAGCCTGTTCCGAAATCATCGGTTTGTATCAATATCACTATCTTATGGGTGGGCAGTTGCTTACCTCTCGTTTTTTGTTGGGCGAACAGGCAGAGCTGAAATCTCTTGATATAAAACCTCTTACCAACCGTCTCACTCTTGAACTGCGTGCAAGAAACCGCTCACAAGCCATTGCAATTTTACAAAAGGTTTCCTCCCTTGTTGCTGAAACTCCGCATCTGTGGAAGGAGGGCATTGAATGTTGCAGTGAATTTTACAGCATTTGCAGCATGGTGTTTCATTCTGCTTCCCCGGAACTGGGAGGCTTTTTCTCAGACAGTTCCTCTGTTTTGTCTGCCTTGCGCTGCTGCACCACCAGACAGCATATTTTAAACTGGTTGGAAATGTTGACCCGCCACACAGAGGCACAACTGGATGCAATTGCATCCTCTCGCAGCAACCCCACTGAACGGGCAAAACTTTATGTGCAGGCCCATGTTGATGAAAAAATCACCTTGCAGGATGCAGCAGATGCGGCAGGACTGTCGCCCAGTTATCTTTCTGCATTGTTCAAAAAAGAATACGACCAAAATTTTACCGATTTTGTAAACGAAACCAAAATGCAGCGTGCTTGCCAGTTGATTCAGGAAGGCAATCAACGCATTTATGAAATTTCGTATATGCTCGGATTTGAGAATGCCTATTACTTCACACGGGTATTTCGCAAACACATTGGCATGACTCCCACCGAATATCAAAGAAGCCTTTGGCAGCCCCCAAAAGAATAAATCTTTGCTTGCCAAGACTGTTCAAAGAGAATATAATGTTGAAAAAGAAGTCTTTTAGGGTGTATCTGAAAACAAAGAAATTTATGAATTTTTCGTAGAAAGCGAATAAACAGAACCCTCAAAATACAGGAAACCTTGCTGGATTTCGAGTGTTTTGAAGACAGAAAACATGATTGATCGCATAAAAATACAAAATTTCAACTTTGCAAATATTCCCTAAATATTTCGCTTTATCAAATGACAGGTTTTTCTATTTTTTCAAAGCATCATACAAGATTAAATTTCTGAAATTGTGTGGTATTGCTATAAAATTTATTATTTTTTGGGAGGAACTTTTATGGAATTAAAAATCTCTGTTTTGAATGCTGATGGACAGGTTCTTGCTGAGGCTTGCGGCGAAAATCGTGTATTTTTGGAATACAAAGCTGCATATCAGGCTGGTGATGTTTTGTGTCTTTCTTCTAATGAGAGCGGCTGTCATGTAGTTGCACAACTGGAGGACAGCTTGGCTGCTACTTATGGTGTGTTGAATGGCGAAGCTCGTCTGCCTGTTCCATTTGCAGAGCGTCGTATTTGCTATTCTTCCAAAGCATTTACTGGCGAATGTCATCTTTTGTGGGCTCGCGTAGCAACCAAGGAGGAAATTTCTGCACGCCGCAATCTGGCACTCAACCCTATGGACTGCCACGCAAACAACGGTTTATTCCCCCATGCGTCTGCAAATGTAGAAACTCGTGGTGAGGCGAGTTTTGAGGCACGCAATGCAATCGACGGCATTTTTGCAACCGAAGGACATGGTGTATATCCTTATTCCAGCTGGGGCATCAATCGTGACCCTAATGCTGCTTTGACCATTGACTTTGGTCGTGCTGTTACGATTGATGAGGTTGCTGTGACTTTGCGCAACGATTTCCCACACGATAACTGGTGGCAGAGTGCTGTCATTCGTTTTGACGATGGTTCCAGCGAAACTTTACATTTTGAAAAGGTTCCCTATCCTCAGCACACCAAAATTGCTCCCCGTACTGTCCGCACTGCTGTGTTGGAGCAATTGATTCAGTGCCCGGATGACCCATCTCCTTTCCCAGCTTTGACCCAGTTGGAACTATGGGGAACTGAAACAAAATAAACAAAAAGGGAGGCAGTGTTTGTGATTTCTTCCGAGTTTTTTACATCTCTGCATATTGATGAAGCTGCTGTTATGTCCCGATTTGGCGGAAGCTGTGCCATTTTTGAAAAATATCTCAAACGGTTTCCCAATGACCCCTCTTGGAATTCGTTGGAAGAAGCTGTCCAAAAGGATGATTTTTCCTGCATTGAAACAACTGCACATACCCTGAAGGGTGTTTCATCAAATTTTGGGTTTAATGGCTTGACACAGGCTTGTACCGATTTGGTATCTGCTGTGCGTACAAACTCTTATGAACGCATTCCGGAAGCCTTTTCCCGTGCAAAAGCAGAATATGACACCATAACTGAAACAATTATAAATTTATAAAAAATACAAGATAATTTCCTTTTTGAGGGGCTGTCTGAAAAGCCCAAATTTTTCTGCAATAAACAGCATTTGCTGGATTGAAAATCCCTCAAAATGCGGCAAGAGCTTTTATGTTTTTGCCTTGCATTTCTCTGGTTGCTGGAAAAATTTGTCAATTTTTTTGTTTTCAGATACGCTCTAATATGAAAATTAAAAATATTCTGTTTTCTCTCTTGCATTTTCTTTCAATTCGTGGCATAATACACCGTTGGGTCTTGAGTTGAATTGATTTGCAACTCAAACAAATGTTTTATTGGCTGCCAAAGCAAATAACTGTGTTTGGCAGCCTTTTTTCGGGCTTGTTTTTAAAAACAACACAGACAACTTATAGGGAGGTCTTGTTTTATGCAATGTGATGTTGTAATCGTTGGTGCCGGCCCTGCCGGAATTTTTACCGCATTGGAACTGGTGCGCAAAGGTGCACCTCAAAAAATTGTTTTGGTTGAAAAGGGTCAGCCGGTACAAAAACGCCATTGCCCCAAGCATGAGGTGGGGCATTGTGTAAACTGCAAGCCATGCTGCCACATCACCACCGGGTTTTCTGGTGCAGGTGCTTTTTCGGACGGAAAGCTGAGTTTGAGTTATGAAGTTGGCGGTGAACTGCCCGAATTGATTGGTGCTGACTTTGCACAAGAAATGATTCATTACACTGACAGCATCTATCTGGAGTTTGGTGCTGATACCAAAATTGAAGGCATTGGACACCCCAAAGAAGTCAAAAAAATCCGCAAGCGTGCGATTCAGGCTGGCTTAAAGCTGGTTGACTGCCCCATTCGTCATCTTGGTACTGAAAAAGCACAGGAAATTTATTATGCAATCCAGCAAAATCTGGAGCAAAACGGGGTTGAGCTGCTGTTTGAGACTGATTGTGAAGATTTGCTAGTAGAAGATGGTCGTTGTGCAGGTGTTGTGGTACATCGTGCAGGAAATCCCGAAAAAGACCACATGGAAATTCGTGCAAAAAATACTGTCATTGCAGCCGGCCGCCGTGGTGCAGGCTGGTTGGAAGATTTGTGCCGCAAACACAATGTTGAGCGCACCTCTGGCAATGTTGATATTGGTGTGCGTGTAGAGGTACGCAATGAAATTATGGAAGAAGTCAACGAAGTTTTGTACGAATCCAAACTGATTGGCTATCCTGCACCTTTCAAAAACAAGGTTCGTACCTTTTGCCAAAACCCCGGCGGTTTTGTCAGCCAAGAAAATTATGACAATGACCTGGCAGTTGTAAATGGTCATTCCTACAAGGAAACCAAATCCAACAACACCAATCTGTCTATTCTTTGCACACACCACTTCCGTGTTCCTTTTGACCGCCCCATTGACTATGCCCGCAAAGTTGGTGAGTTGACCAATATGCTGGGCGCTGGACACATTTTGGTGCAGCGTTATGGCGATATTCTGGATGGTAAACGCACATGGCAGAAAGAACTGACCCACAGCAATCTGCGCCCCACTTTGCCTGATGCTGTTGCAGGTGACATTACTTCTGCAATGCCTTACCGCACAATGACCAACATCATCAACTTTATTCAAGCGATGGACCAGGTTGTGCCAGGCTTTGCTTCTTCCGAAACATTGCTGTATTCTCCAGAACTAAAATTCTACTCAAACCGTATTCAAATGGATGAAACCTTCCACACCAACCTACCCAACTTGGCTTGTTTGGGTGATTCTTCCGGCTGGACTCGTGGTTTGATGATGGCAAGTGTGATGGGCGTTTTGATGGGACGCCGCCTTGCAGATGAAACCAAATAAACCAATCCTTAAAATCGAAATGCACCCTATATCAATTGATACAGGGTGCACTTTATTGCTTATTTGATTGAAAATTCGTTTTCTACAAGCCCTTCCTGTGTGAGCATATCCTTCAAAACTGCAATTTCGGAAGATACATCCATTGCCATATTGGCATACAAACTATCCAAAAGATTTTGGTATGCCTGAATGAGAGTGTTTAAAATCGAGGGAATATCCCGACGAATGGTTTCAATGTTCACACCATCCACTGGCGGGTCGTCCACTTCGGTATACACTTCCAGCAATTTAATCGTTGTGGGCAGATAATAGGATTCAAACTTTTTAAAGCTCGCAGGGGTATCCTTCATTCCTTTGGTTTGCTCAAAGATTTTTTCGCAAATTTCGCAAATCTGGTCTATCTTTTCACTAACATCCTTATCTTCGATTCTGCTGTTCAGTTCTCGCATCTGAACCAAAAATGTATGCTCTGATGGGCTGGCAGGCTGCCCTTTTTCTTTTGGTTCCGGTGCAGGTTTTGGTTCTTCCTGTGGTATTTCTTTTTGTTTTTCCTGCTCCAACTGTTTTTGGTGTTCTTCATATTGTTCTATATTGGAAAACACTTCGTTGCTATCCGGCGAAAAAAATACAGCTTCAATCAATCGGGCACGGTTCAATTTTCTCAAATCTTTTTTGACCTGCCGTTCAGATGCTCCCGTAAACGCCGCCAAATGTTCTACATTCGATTTGGTTTTGCCTTTGAGAAACTCAAGATACTGCTGTGCTCTTTGATAAAGTTTTCCACGAGAAAAACAGAAGCCTGCAATCATCAAAAGAATTGCAGCCACCAAAAATTCGCCAAAATGGGTAGCTAACCTGTTTGTAGTCAATATTTCTTGAATTGCAATTAAAACTCCTGACAAACCAACAATCCCAAACATTATCGCCGAAATTTGATTGCCAAGCTGCGCTGTTTTGATTCTGAATTTTTTGCCTGTAAACCCTCTTTTTCGTATTGAATTGGTTGAATATCCTTTTGTTATTTTTATTTCATCTGCTTTTATATTAATAATTGATTTTTCATTGTTTATCTGCTGCTGTGTTTCGTTCCATGCTTTTCTTACACGCTTTGTGGTAGATTCCAAAAAATTGCCCAACTCCCGCATTTGCCCCTCAAACATTTCTGGGTCAAACTCATTCCATGAATTTCTGTTCATTGTTTCACCTTCTCCATCTTTTTACATCTCTGTATTATGATGCAAAACCACCTCTTGTGCAGCCGCTGTACGACAGGCAAACGCCCTTGCTGCCATTCTCAGCAAACGATTTTCTGGCTGTGTCGGCATTGCTGTTGGATGTTCTTTTCCCAGCATTTCCGCTGTTGCGGCTGCCAAGGCTGACTCAATTTCTGTACAAAACAAATTATATGCTGCCTCACCGCTTCCCTCTCGTTCGGTCTGCATTTGAATTGCCACTTTGATTTCAGCTATGGGAAAAAGCTCTTTTAATAAGGTAATGGCAATGAGATATGCCAAATGGGTACGGCTGTATTTTTTCTTTATGGGTTTGGGAATCAACCTCAGTTTGACATAATTATTGACCATTGCAGGTGTTATAGGATGCTTTTTTTCTCCAAAAAGCCCCACAAGGCTTTTTTCAAGAAAAACAATCACCTGATCCATATATAACTCCAACTCTGGAAGTTCTTCCCAGCGTGGAAGATGAAAATTGCCTACATATTCCGCCCAGTCTTTCAATTGTGTTTCCATTGGCTCCTGCATGGTACTTCCTTTCATTTTTCAGAATATTGTTTTTGTCCTGCAATTTTTTATAAACAGGTGTTTTTTCCCTAGGTTTTATGATACTATCTTTTCAAGTATCTGTCAAAGAGTGAATCCGAATATTTTCCGATTTTTTTATTGTTTTTTTAGGGCCTGACCAAAAACGAAAAATTTGACAAATTTTTTACAGGAAATCAGTGGGTACAATTCAAAAAACACAGGAATCCTTGCGCAATTTCGAATTGTTTAAACATGGTAAATATTCTTTATTGCAGAAAAAGACGAAATCCCTTTTTGTTTTATAATTGCTGTTTATTTTGATAAAAAAGGAGTAAAGTTATGAAAAAATATCGATTTTCTTGGAAAGGCTTGCTGGTTGGCATTGGCGGTGTGTTTGGTATTGTCACTGCTGTTTTATATGCCGTTTTAAAAAATAATCCCACTAGGATGAAACAATGGTTTTCATTGGTTTCGATGGGATGGGGGCGGTTTTTTTCTGAATTGTTTTCGTTTGTCCCTTTTTCAATGGCAGAGGTCTGCTGGACTGTTGCTGTTTTGGGGCTGTTGTTTTGGGGCGTCACGGTAATAAAATTGCTGCTGCAACGACCCTCTTGCTGGAAAAAATCCCTTTGTTTCAAATTGATTTCGCTGGCTTGCTGTGGTAGTTTCATCTGGGGTGGGTACACCGCTTTTTGGGCGGTGGGCTATCGAGCACCTGTCTTTTATACTGGAGCAGAGGGGTTTTCTTCCCAGCCTGTTTCCAAAGAGGATTTAGCCTATGTCACCTCGTTATTTGCAAAAGGTGCAAACCAATACGCCTCTATGATTTATCGTAATCAAAACAATCTCTTTGCTGTTCCTCTCAAACCTCTTTTTCGTCAAACCGACCATTTATATGATGCCTTGGAGCAACAATTCCCCTCTTTGCAAGCTCCCACTCGCAGAGCAAAGCCAATGTTTTATGGGAATATTATGAGCCGTATAGGATTTACAGGGTTTTATTTTCCTTTCACGGGGGAAGCAAATGTGAATATTCATTCTCCTGCTTGTTTGGTTCCTGTTACCATTGCTCACGAGCTTGCACATCAGCGAGGAGTGGTTTTTGAAGATGAGGCAAATTTTACAGCTATTGCTGCTTGTTTGTCACAGCCTGACCCTGTGTTTCGATACTCTGCTTTTTTGATGGGTTATATCCATCTGTCCAATGCACTTCTAACTGCTGATTCAACCCAGTGGAACAAAATATCCGACTCTTTAAATGAATTGGTTGTTGCAGACCTTGAAGAGAATAATGCTTTTTGGAAAAAATACAAATCTCCTGTATCATCTGCGGCTGAGGGCGTGTATGAGGGCTTTTTGCAAAGTCACGGCGAAAACCGTGGTATGCAAAGCTATGGCGATTGTGTCAATTTGTTGGTTGCGTATTATAAAAACATAGCTGATTTGACACAATAAGTATGCTATTGTGATATTTTTTGGTTTTGTTTACAAAACTCAAAGTTAACCATTGCCTTTTGAAGAAAGTGTGGTATCATTGCTTTTGGGCTATTTGAAAAAGGCCCGCTTTTACAACAAATTTACTGCAAAGGGCGGCGATTGTTTATATGGTAAAATCCATGACAAGCGGTTCTCCCGCAAAACTGATTTTTTTGTTTACCATTCCACTTTTAATCGGCAATCTATTCCAGCAACTCTATAATATGGCAGACACTTTTATTGTAGGGCGTATTCTGGGAGTCGATGCTTTGGCGGCGGTTGGTTGTACCGGGAGCTTGATGTTTTTGATTATTGGCTTTACACAAGGGCTTTCTGCCGGTTTTTCGATTATTACGGCACAGCGATTCGGTGCAAAAGATGATGAGGGTGTGCGGCGTAGCTTTGCTGCCAGTCTGATTTTGGGCGGTATTCTTTCGATTGTGGTCACTGTGTTTAGTGTTGCCGGAGCGCGTTCTCTTTTGGAAATTTTGCAAACTCCCCCCGAAATTTTAATCGATGCCACACGATACCTTGTGATTGTATTTGCAGGTATCCCTGCAACCATGCTGTTTAATATCGTTTCAAACGCATTGCGTGCTTTGGGGGACTCCAAAACACCTTTGATTTTTTTGGCAGTTGGCTGTGTTTTTAATATTTTGTTAGACATTGTGCTGATTATATTCACTCCTTTGAGCGTTGCTGGTGCAGGTATTGCCACAATTGCAGCACAGCTTTTCTCAGGGCTTGCCTGTGTGTGGTATATTTTCAAGCGATTTCCTGCATTGCGTTTAACAGAAAACGATTGGCATATCTCTCAAAAAGACATTTCTGACCATCTTGGTATGGGTTTGCCAATTGGGTTTCAATCTTCCATTATTGCAATTGGTACATTGATGGTTCAATTTGCACTGAATCGACTTGGCAGCATTTCGGTTGCTGCATTTACTGCTGCAAGTAAACTGGAAGGGCTGGGCAGTCTGCCTTTGATTAGTTTTGGGCTTGCCACTAGCACCTTTGTTGCTCAAAACTATGGTGCAAACCAAATACACCGCATTAAAACAGGTGTTTTGCAGGCAAGCGGTATGGCGTTGGCTTGGTCATTTTTTATGGGTGTTATCTTTATCTTTTGGGGCAAGCCGCTCAGTGCGCTTTTTGTGGGCAACCAGCCAGAGGCAATCGAGCTGTCTTCCATTTATTTAATTGTAACAGGTTTATCTTTGTGGATTCTTGGGCTGTTATTTGTCTTTCGCTACACTTTACAGGGATTGGGGCAGAGTTTTATTCCCACCTTTGCCGGCATTATGGAACTGATTATGCGTGCAGTTGGTTCTGTTATTTTGGTATCAGCTTTTGGCTTCACAGGTGCCTGTTTATGCAATACCGCTTCATGGATTGGCAGCGCAGTTCCGCTGGTAATTGCATTTTTCATCACTATACATCGTTTAACTTTGTCTTCTGTTGAACAGAATCATTCGGAAAACGAATAATTTTTGCACTTTGGCTGTATTCTTTTATACAACCAAAGTGCTTTTTTATAGTCTTGTTTTTAAAAACCATCAAGATATGTAAAGTTTGTGTAAAGTTTGAGTAATTCTTTTTACAAAACCATTGCAAGACTTTACCGATTTTTGTCATAATAATTACATTAGTAGGTTTTTGTACCCTTTTTGAAATTATTGCGAACATCGCAGCAAGGAGAGCATTATGAATTTAGAAGACATCGTTATGCTTTTGGGCGGTCTTGCCTTGTTCCTCTATGGAATGAACACTATGTGCCGTGGCTTGGAAGTTGCAGCAGGTGACCGTTTGCGTTCTATTTTGGAAAAACTCACCAGCCGCCGCTGGATGGGTGTTTTGGTTGGTGCCGGAATCACTGCCATTATCCAGTCATCTTCTGCAACCACAGTTATGGTTGTTGGTTTTGTTAACTCTGGATTGATGACTTTGGCGCAATCGGTAGGTGTCATTATGGGTGCCAATGTCGGTACCACCGTTACTGGACTTCTGATTGCTTTGGATATTGGCTTGATTGCACCATTGTTTGCTTTTATTGGTGTTGTGATTGTAACAATGAGCAAAAAACAGCGCACCATCTGCATTGGTGAAATTATGGCAGGTTTGGGAATTTTGTTCATTGGTATGGATATGATGAGCAGTGCAATGTCCCCCTTGCGTGACTATCCTCCCTTTGTTAATATGCTGTCCAGCTTTTCCAATCCTTTGCTGGGAATTCTTGCTGGTGCTGCTTTCACCGCTTTGGTTCAGTCATCTTCTGCCAGCATCGGTATTTTGCAGGCATTGGCATTTTCCGGTGTGATTGGCTTGGATAATGCAGTTTATGTATTGTTTGGTCAAAATATCGGAACTTGTATCACTGCAGTTATTGCAAGTATGGGCGCCGGACGGGCTGCAAAGCGCACAACCTTGATTCATTTGCTGTTCAACAGTATTGGTACTTTTTTGTTTACTTTGATTTGTATGTTTACTCCTTTTGTGCCAATGGTGCAAGGACTTGTTCCTGGGGATGTTCCCGGGCAAATTGCTGCAACCCATATTATCTTCAACATTGTTACAACCATTGCATTGTTCCCCTTTGGCAATTTGCTGGCAAAGGCTGCCTGTGCCATTTTGCCCGATTCTTCGGAAAACGAAGTTTCTTCTGCAACGGTTGTGGACGAGCATGGCTTCGGCTCAACTGCCATCTTTATCCGCCAACTGCGCAACCAATTGGCCGAAATGTACACTTTGGCTCAGTCAAATGTACAGCTTTCCTTTGATGCTTTGCTGAAATACGACCATAAATTGTTGGAACAAGTGTCCCAACAGGAAGACCAAATCGACCGTTATAACGCAGACATTATTCGCTGCATTGGGCGTGCATCCATGCATGAGATGTCAAAAGAAGACTCCGAAACCCTCAACCGTATGCTGGTTTTGAGTTCTAATATCGAGCGTATTGGTGACCACGCAATGAACATGGCAGAATATCTGTCACCTTTGGAAAAACATCATGTGAGCCTTGATAAAATCACCGAAAGTGAACTGAACAGCCTGAAAGACTTGGCTGGAAAGGCATTGTCTTTGGTTGATATTCTCTCCTTTGAATCCTCTGAGCAAAACTCTGTGCGCCTGAAAACTGTCAGCGATTTGGAAGGCGAAAGCGATGTTCTCAGCTCTGACTTCCGCAAAGCACAAATTCAGCGTTTGCGCAGTGGTGACAGCGACCCCGAATTGAGTATTTTGTACAGTGAAATGCTCACCGATATTGAGCGTATGCTTGACCACACTTTGAATATTGCAGAAGCAGTTTATGCGTAATCTATAAAAAACAAGGATTGTTTTTTAGGCACATTGAGTCAAATGGGTCTGTTGCACTGCAAGTTCCTAAGGAGTTAGAAAGCGGAACACTTCGGACTCAAATGCTAACTTCTTGGTACGATAAAAGTCATAAATATGTTGTTATGGTTGTTAGCTATGACCAAGATGTACAAAATATTGTATATCAAGAACAAACATTACAACAAACCGTTTTTAATGGTTATCATATTTTTTATGGATATGATATTGGAAAATATCAGGAATATAAATTATATGATTCTGCCGGAAATGAACTTGAACACATAAAACCATAAAAATATTTGCAAAAAAGCAAACGGAACTTTTGAAAAAGTTCCGTCTGCCTTTTTATGCTGTCATTTTATTTTGGCATTTAAAAAGTTTCTCTTTTTATCTGTCCCACTTTTCACAAAGGGCTTGAATTTGGTCTGCAAACTTTGCCAAATCCTTGTTAGCTCCACCTTTGTTATGCCCAATCACCGTAATGAGCCGCTTTCCTGCCTCCATCAATCGACGGAACACTGCACTTTGTCTGGATTCGTTTTCGTACTCAGTTCGTTCAATTTGCACCCGATTGCCCAGCGCAAGCTGCTGCCCTGTCAACAAATTATATTCACTTCCCGAATAGGGAACCTGTACAAAATAGCCTTTCTCTCTGAGCAATGCTGCAAACTCTTCGCAGGCTTCATTGCCGCCGTGGTTTACATATACTTGTGCCGGTTTTGGCTGCACTGCATCAATCCATTGCAACAATCCCTCTCGGTCAGCATGAGCGCTCATTCCCGGCAATTGAAGCACCTCTGCACGCACCTGAATGGTTTCTCCAAAGAGTTTCACCTCAGTTGCACCTTCCACCAAAGAACGCCCCAAAGTTCCAACCGCCTGATACCCCACAAACAAAACACTACATTCCGGACGCCACAAATTGTGTTTGAGATGGTGCTTAATTCTGCCTGCTTCACACATTCCACTCGCCGAAAGGATAACTTTGCAGCGTTTATCGCTGTTGATTGCCTGCGATTCTTCAGCGGTGACTGCCAGTTTTAACCCTGGGCATCGAATGGGGTCAATGCCGCTTTCCAAAAGATTGCAAGTTTCCTCATCAAAATATTCCCAATGGGAATTGTGGAAAATTCCTGTTGCTTCCACTGCCAAGGGACTGTCCACATATACAGGGAAATCCTCATACCCTTTTACCATACGGTTTTGCTTAATCTGCCGCAAAAAATACAGCATTTCCTGCGTTCTTCCCACAGCAAAACATGGCACTACAATATTCCCTCCACGGTCAAAGGTGCGCTGTATCACCTTGGCAAGGTCGCCAATATAATTGGGTCTTGGTGGGTGGCTTCGGTTTCCATATGTAGACTCCATCACTACAACATCTGCTTGATTGATGTAAGAAGGGTCTTTGAGCAATGGCTGATTACTGTTTCCAATATCCCCCGAAAAAACAATGGTTTTTTTCTGTCCGTCTTCTTCTGCCCATATTTCAATACTGGAGGAGCCTAGCAGATGTCCCACATCAACAAACCGAGCTGCAACCCCTTCACAAATTTGAATTACTTGTCCATATCGGCAAGGGCAAAACTGTTTCATGGCATTGATTGCATCTTGTATTGTATACAGTGGCACATATTCAGGCAACCCTGCACGCAATGCTTTTCGGTTTCTCCATTCGGCTTCAAACTCTTGGATATGGGCAGAGTCACGCAGCATGATATCACACAAGTCCGCTGTTGCACCTGTGCAATAAATCGACCCTCGAAATCCTTGGCGGCATAACAATGGAATTTTGCCCGAATGGTCAATGTGTGCATGGGTAAGCAAAAGTGCATCCACATCCCCCGGAGCCAGCGGAAGGGGCTGATTTTCATAGAAATCCGGCCCCTGTTCCATTCCGCAATCAATCAAGATGTGTTTTCCGTTTACTTCCAAAAGCGAGCAGCTTCCGGTTACTTCATGGGCAGCACCTAAAAAAGTCAGTTTCATAACTTCACACCCTTTTCTGAGTTCGATATACCAACCGCATCAATGATGGATTTGATACTTTTATTATAGCGATTTTTGCAAAAACAGTTTACACAAACTATGGTTTTGTTTTTTGTCAGTTTTAACCAAACGGTCTGTGTATACAAACTCTTTTTATGGATTTGATATATTTTATGTTAAAAACAGGCGCAAAATTTGCTTTTTCAAAAAATATCTGCAATAATATAAAAGACAATTTTGTATTATTAATAGAGGAGGAGTTGTTAGATGGATTATTCGCCTCCCTTGCCGACCGAAGACACCTTGAACCATTTTGGGGATATGGTTCTGCGTGCTGCTTTTGGTATGGTCAAAAATCGGCAGGATGCTGAAGATATTGCACAAGAAGTATTTCTCACACTTGTTCGCAAACACCCTTCTTTTGAAAATCTCGAGCACCAAAAAGCATGGCTTTTGCGTGTCACCATCAACCGTTGCAAAAGCCATTTGACAAGTGCATGGATTCGTCACAGAAGTGACTTGGACGATGGATTGCCTTCTGCCTTTACCGCAGAAGAAAATATTGTACTGGATGCAGTTTTTGCTTTGTCTGTTAAATATCGTCAGGTGGTATATCTGCACTATATTGAAGGCTATACAGCCGCCGAAATCGGAACACTGCTGGGCATAAACCCCAACACTGTGCTGAGCCAGCTTTCCCGTGCAAGGGGTCGTTTGAAAGAAATGCTTAAAGGAGAGTTTGCAGATGAGCTATAAAGATACATATCAACAGGCAATGGAAAAAGTCTGTGCAAATGATGTCTGGAAGCAGCAAACACTGGAAAAAACGCGTGCAGAACAGCGTCGCAAACCCTCTTTTGTTGTATGGAAAAAAACAGCAATTTCAGCGGCAGTTTTGGCTGTTGTTGTGGGAACTATTTTTGTGAACCAAAATCAACAACACCATTTCTCAGATTCTCTTACAGGTACATGTGAATCAGACTGCTATTTTGCTGAGCAAAATTTAGGGAATATCCCAAAAGTTGCGATGATGCAGGAGGATGAATCCCTACCTTTGATTCAATTTTCAAAAGAGAATGTTCAAGAGATTTCTCAAAAAGATTTGCCCTTTGAAATAAACTTCTCCAATTCTCCAAAAGCACTTCCTATCTGGCAAAAAGTTAATGAAGAATGGCGCTTTTTGGGGGATTATCCTTTGATTTCTTCTTCGGATGCCGCTGCATTTGTGTCGGCAAGCAATTTTCAACAGGCTGGTTTGATTTATGTTGACAGCAACGGATATTTGCAGCCTGTATACCATTTTACCTCAGATTTGTCGGATTTGTATGTTCCGGCAGTCTTTAGGGAATATTATCAATAAAACGCTGATATTCAGTAAAAGGAGATTAAAGATGAAAAAATTATTCGCAATTCTTACCGCATGCTTTATGTTGACGGCTTTTGTTGCTTGTGGCAATTCCGGCAACAGTAGTTCTGGCACTTCCAACAATGATTCTGTTTCTTTTGATGGAAGTTTGGAAAATTATATGACCGCTTTGTATGATGGCATTGATGAAAACAATATGCCCGCTGTGATGACTACACCCATTACAGAAGAAATGGAAGAATTTTTTCTTGGCACTACTGCTGATTTTAAAGATGCTGTTGCATCTGATGCCATGATTAACGCAATTGCTCACTCTGTTTGTTTAGTTCGTGCCGAAAATGCAGACAAAGCTGCTGAACTTGCAAAGCTGATTGAGGAAAAAGCAAATCCTACAAAATGGGTTTGTGTTGAGGCAGAAAAAAAGGTTGTAAAACAACGCGGAAATTTAGTTCTTTTGGTCATGTCTAACCCAGAACTTACTGACAGCATTGTTGCAAACTTTGACAAACTGGAAGCATGATGAAAGCAACTACAAAAAAGAAACTGATTGCAGCCGTTCTGGCACTCATTGCAGTGCTTGGGGCGGCTGCCCTTACATATCAGCCCCTTTTAAAATGGTATCGCAAGGCGGCAAAATTGCCCGATGAAAATGGAATGTATCAAATAGGGGAACATTGGTTTCAAGTGCTGGAACCTCTTTCAGACCAAGCAGCACAAAAATTTGCCAACAAATTGATTTCTATTCAAGAAAATTACCTTACTGACCAAAATCAAATTTTTTGGGCAGTGGTTCCAGACAAAGGCTGGTATGCAAAGGATGAGGGTTATCCTACCCTTGACCATGTTGCTTTTCAAGAAGAGTTAGAGACTCTTTTGCCTGACTTTACAGCAATTGACCTGACAAATTGACTCTCTTTAAACAACTACTATAAATCTGACCGACACTGGCGTCAGGAAACTTTGCAGCCGGTTTTGGACAAACTGGGCAATGCGATGGGATTTTCGGTTGAATTGAATCAATTTAAGCCACATGAATTTTCTCCGTTTCATGGGGATTTTTCCAAACATATAACAGGAGATTTACCCCAAGAAACTTTGGTATATCTCACCAACAATGATACAGCATCATCATTGGTTGACAACTATCAAGCAAAAGATGTTCACACTGTATACGATTTGCCCCGATTGGAAAGTAAATTGCCTTACGATATGTTTTTATCCGGTGTGACGCCAATTGTAAGCATCAACAATTCAAATGCAAAGACTGAAAAAGAACTGGTAATTTTTCGAGATTCCTTTGCCAGCAGTCTTGCACCATTGCTTTGCGGAGAATATAAAACAATTACTTTGATTGATTTAAGGTTTATGCACTCATCTTTGATTCCACAGCATATCACCTTTACAAATCAAGATGTATTATTTTTATACAGTGATTGGATTGCATCCAACAGCACTCTTTTGCGATAAGCGAACAAACTCAACAAAGATTATCAGACTGTTTGGTGTGATTACGGATTATTTGTTGAATGATGCTTACCAAAATGATAATATATTAGCCATCGAGAAATACAATGTAATATTGAAGTAAATTTAACGATAATTACAGTCATTTTGTAGGTAGCAGCATTGAATGTTACAATTCAACCAATCGGTGAATGCGCAAATTCAACTTTAGTTTTGTGGTTTAAAATTATCCCATTATTGGTTGTATCTATTTGGATGGCATATAATCTAAGATATGAAAAGAACCAGAAACAGTGCTCAAAACTCTAAATTTGAGTTGGTATTTGGTTTTGTCAGAGATTTAATTCTTTGATAAATTGGAATTTGAAATACGCAGGTTTATCTACAATTATTAAGTGTTGCAGGACTTTCATAAAATCCTCTAACAAGATTGAAAACAAAGTTTTTTTCGCAAACAGCTCCTTTTTCCTTTATACGGTTTCACCCCTCTTTATGCTTACCACAACACCCCATAAGGGCAATTACAAGGGAAAGTCGGTGACAGTGGTTTTAAAGTTCTTTTTATGCTTCTTCAACCGGTTTTATTTACATGACTATGCTTGATATTTTAGTTTGCCAATAAGACTTTGGCGATGCTATTATAATGTTGCAAAGTAAATTTGGTAATTCGGAAAGGAGCATTTGCTATGGATAAAGAAGAAGTTTTAAAAAAGCACAAAGCAAAAAGTGTAACAAGCTGGATGAAATGGAAATGGATATCCTTCTGAAAAGCCATCATATTGGTTTAATCACTTGTTTTATCCTCTGCTTGATTATAATGTGTATCAAAATGTATTTAAAACAGCTGCATCAGGATATTCTGTCGGTTTTTTGTTCAATTTACTGTGGGCAGTATCTATATAAAGGGATTCACATGAAGAATGTCCGTACAACGATTTTAGGAGTGATGTGGGGCATCATGTCATTGGCTTGGGTTATCGATTATTTTATGTAATGGGGCTGTGTAAACATGGATGATATGTTAACTCTAAAAAATTGCCTGAAAGATGCCAGAAGTGAAAAAAGCTATCTCAGGCAGCACTGGAAGAAATAGTTGGTGTATCCAGGAACACTATCAGTTCGATTGAAACAGGACAGTTTAACCCGACTGCAAAGTTGGCACTTATTTTATGTATTGCTTTAGATAAAAATTTTAAGGATTTATTTTACTTTGAGGACTGAATACAAGGAATATATCCCCTTACTTACTAAAATTTTATAATGAAAATCACCCCCTGTACAAATTTGTGCAAGGGGTACATTTTTCTTATGTCTTTCCAAAAACAGATATCGTCTGATGTTTATACAATAAAATTTCTTTGTTTCGGCTTGTAATGGCAAAAACAATGGAAAATACATAAAATGTGGAGTTTCAGACGACTAAAAACCTTACAAATAAAGACCTTTTAGAGATAGTGTTAGATTTATTAGAATTTATCATGCAGTCATATAGCAAAAAAAGGAGTATATCCAAAGTTCAATACACTCCGTTTCTTTTTATTGATTATATTTGATAAAGTTCTCAATAGCATCAATTTTCTGTTGTTTCACTTTTATCAAATTGTTAATATTCCTATATTTCTGTTCCACAATACCTGCATTATAACATTCAAAAGATACTTTTCTTCTATCAAGTAGGCCTTTATGATTAAAAGCCTACTTTTATTTAGGGCATCATCAATATGCTGGAAAGTAACTGACAATGACAAATATTCCATAAATAAGCGTAGTAGTAAACTTTATATGCGTATGCTATAATTAACTTAAATTGTTTAGCATCAAATCAAAACAGAAATGCCTATCGTTGTATATTATATTAAGGCAATATGATACCAATTGTGTATTTGACACTTAATAAAAAACTATACTACTTGGGATTTGATACTGGCATAGAACAAATATATTCAGACATGAAGCAAAAATATTTAAGGCGTATCTGAAAACTCAAAAGTGCACAAAAATGTGCTATACTATTCTGAGATAG
>JAHHUF010000138.1 GCA_020024115.1 Anaerofilum sp. | reverse complement strand
TTGTGCTGGAAGTGGCTTTGTTGGAAGCCTTGTTGGTGCTTTTGTTAGAACTTTTGTTTGTGGAGTTTGTTGTGTTCTTAGCCATTGTGTTTTCCCTCCTTTCGTGGTGAGTATGGTAGTAGTATGTGCAGGAATCTGAAAGATATACAAGTGTTTTAGGTGGTGTTTTTTGTGAATATAAGCAAATTTTTCCTTGAAAGAGAAAAACAACTGTTGGGCAGCCGTTTTGATGAACTATATCCAGATTGCAGCCAGCCAGCCAAAGGTATTACAGTCAACCCCATGCGAATTTCAAAAGAAGTGTTTGAGAAAAATTCTGGGTTTGTGTTGGAAAAATCGCCTTTTTGCTCCATCGGTTTTCTGTTAAAAGGGGATGAAAAACCAGGAAAACACCCTTATCATCATGCAGGTGCTTTCTATGTGCAGGAGCCATCAGCATCTTCAGCAGCACCACTGTTAGAGGTAGAGCCAGGGATGAAAGTTGCAGATTTGTGTGCAGCACCGGGTGGAAAAACCAGTCAGCTTGGAGCAGCATTGCAAGGAGAAGGCTTTTTGCTTGCAAATGAATACCAGCCATCACGAGCGGAAATCCTCAAAAGCAATCTGGAACGAATGGGAATTTATAATGCTTTGATTACAAACGAGGATACTTCTCGTTTGGCAGATGTATTTGCAGACTTTTTTGACCGCATTTTGGTGGATGCCCCTTGTTCCGGTGAAGGAATGTTCCGCAAAGAGCCACAAGCAGTAGAACAGCATTGCGAAGGACTTGTAAAACAATGCGCAGGGCTAGGCAAAGAAATTTTGGAAAATGCAGCAAAAATGTTGACAGGTGGAGGAGTTTTGGTGTATTCTACCTGTACATTTTCCCCGGAAGAAAACGAAGCACAGGTGGCACAGTTTCTTGCCCATCATCCTGAATTTGAATTGTTGGACTGCAATGTGGAGTTTGGCAGCATTGGAGAAGCAAACCGCTGTGGAGAATTTTCGTTGAATGTGCAGTATGTTCGTCGGATTTGGCCTTGTCATGGCGGCGAGGGGCATTTTTTGGCAAAGCTGAGAAAAAAAGAACAGGCATCTGCAACTATTGCAAAAGAGAAAAAGCGTAAAGAAAAAAATAACAGCAAACCAATTGCAGAATGGGAAAGCTTTCAAAAAGAATTGTTTCCCGATTTGCAGGAAAAAACAGGGCAGCCGATTCGGGTGGGTGATTCGGTTTATCTACCAGTCAAACAGCAGCTTCCTCAAAAAACAAGCAAATTGAAGATTGTCCGAAATGGTGTGTTTGCCGGAACAGTTCAAAAAAGCAGATTTGTGCCATCCCATCAGTTGTTTATGGCGTTTGGAAATTTGTGCAGCAATCAAGAACAATTATCTCTGAATGATACCTCCACGCTTGCATGGCTGAAAGGAGAGGAAATTGATTCACAGACAGCACAATCCGGTTGGTGTGCTGTTTTGGTGGATGGGATTCCAATGGGATGCGGCAAAAAAACAGGAGAAAAAATCAAAAATCATTATCCAAAAGCCTTAAGAAATTTGAAATAATAATTTAAATATGATAAAATAAAAAGGTTACAGGATTAAAAACGCATAAGCGTATCAAACTTTTTTAGGAGGATGTTTATGTCCGGACATAGTAAGTGGAATAACATTAAACGAAAAAAAGAAAAAACCGATGGTCAAAAGGCGAAAATTTTCACCAAAATCGGCCGTGAAATTTCGGTTTGTGTTCGCGAGAGTGGTGCAGACCCCAACTCCAACAGCAAACTGCGTGATTTGATTGCAAAGGCAAAAAGTCTGAATGTTCCCAATGATAATATTCAGCGTATCATCAAGCGTGCTGAGGGCGGCGAGAAAGACAATTATGAATCCATCACTTATGAAGGATACGGCCCCAGCGGTGTTGCAATGATGGTTGAAACATTGACCGATAACCGCAACCGTACTGCTGCAAATCTGCGCCATTATTTTGATAAGTTTGGCGGAAATTTGGGCAATGTTGGTTGTGTTGGATTTTTGTTCAGTCAAAAAGGTATCATTGTTTTGGATGGCAAAGGTGTAGATGAAGAAAAAGCAATGGAAGATTGCTTTGATGCAGGTGCTGAAGACTTTGATATGGGGGATGATGTTATTCAGGTAACCACTGTTCCTGAAGATTTCAGCACAGTTCGTCAAGCATTGGAAGACAAAGGTTATACCTTTATCAGTGCAGAAGTAGAGTTTGTACCTTCCACTGAAACAGCTTTGAGTGCAGAAGATGACCTGAAAAACATGACAAAGTTGTTGGATGCTTTGGACGATGACGACGATGTACAGAATGTATGGCACAATTTGGAAAATGAAGAGGATTTGGACCGCTGATGAAAGCGGATACCCAGCCTTGCCATAAAATAAATAAGGTGGATATTGAGCATGATCGAACAAATCATCTGCCCCTTTTGCCTTTCTGGCATTGAGGTTGGACAGCAGGAATGTCCTTTTTGTAATACAAGCCTGCAAAACCGAAATCCCAGTGGTTGTTTACCATTGGGCATACAGCTGGATGGACGGTATACCATTGGAAGCTATTTGTTCATGGATGGCGAAGGTGTGATGTACAAAGCGGTTGAAAACCAAAGCCGCACATTTGTTGTTGTGAAAGAATATATGCCAGTTACTTTATGTGCAGGCAGGGCAGAAAGCGGAAACCTGATGCCAAAAGAGGGCAGTGAAGTGTTGTTTAAAACAACACGAATGGATTTTTCAGAGTTATATCACACCTTGCAAAAATTGGGCAAACGACCTGGTTTGGTGCAGGTGAAGGATGTTTTTGAAGCCAATGAAAGTGTGTATGCTGTATTTGAACATTTAGACGGCATTACATTGGCGGATTATCTGGAAAAACGAGGGCAGCCATTGTCAGCACAAGAGGCAACCAATCTTCTGATGCCTGTGCTGGAGGGTGCAGCATTGCTGCATCGACATGGAATTGTGCATTATGGTATTTGTACCCAAAATATCCGCATTACATCCAATGGAGAAGCAAAATTGGGTAGTTTTGGTACAATGGCATTGCGAACCGCTGGCGGAGAATTGAAAAGCCAAATCTTTGATGGATATGCAGCACCGGAACAGTATTTTGTTGAGCAATTTTCAGGAAGATTTACAGATGTTTATAGTATGGCGGCTGTTTTGTATCGTGCAGTTACAGGGGTTGAGCCTGCATCGGCAACGGAACGCCAAGTGAATGACAGCTTGAAGCCTGCACGCTCTCTCAATACACATTTGCCGGCATATTTGTCAGGTGTGTTGCAGGCAGCATTGCAGATGAATCCTCAAAACCGTCTGCAAACCATTGCAGAATTGATTGATGTTTTAGATAACCCTACAAAAGCAAAAGAACTTGCAAAAGCAGAGGAAAAAAAGAAAATTCCCCAGTCTGTTTGGATTGGTGCAGCTGTTGCAGCAGGAATTTTAATTTTGATATTGTTTGTGACAGCGTTGTTTTTGAAAAAAACACCTAACACGTCCAGTGCAATTTCTTCAACAAACTCCACCAGTGCGCCACAATCAAACAACCAAAAAATTCCTGATTTTTCCGGTCAAAAATATGCGGATGTTTATCAAAACAGCAGTTATACTTCGCAATATCTTTTCCGAGTGGAAGAGGAGTTTAGTGCCACACAAGCAAAAGGAGTTATTATTTCTCAAGAGCCAAAAGCAGGAACGATTATAACTGAAAAACAACCGCTAATTGTTTTGACTGTAAGTAAAGGCCCTGAACGAATAGCAATTCCAAAAGTAATTGGATTTACACAAAGTGAAGCCGAAACGGAGCTGAAAGCAGCAGGGTTTGGTTCAGTTCGTGTAAACCATGTGGACAATAATGGGGAATATGCGGCAGGATGTGTGGTTAGTGTCAGTCCGAATATAGGAGAATTGATGTCACCCAATGAAACAGTGACAATCAATGTGGCAAAAGTGCAGCCAACACCTTCGCCCCCCCCTGAAC
>JAHHUF010000137.1 GCA_020024115.1 Anaerofilum sp. | reverse complement strand
CATGGTGTGGTACAGGGCTTTCCGGAAGCAACCCTTGCGGCAGACAGCATCAAAAAAAGCAACCCCGATTTTAAGCTGATTTATGGTGTAGAGGCATACTTTGTGGACGATATGGTTCCGGTGGTATATGGAACCAGTGGACAGCCTTTGGATGGCAGTTTTGTTGTGTTTGACACTGAAACCACAGGGCTTTCGTTTACAGATGACCGCTTGACAGAAATTGGTGCTGTGTTGGTTGAAAATGGAAAGATTGTAGACCAATACGGTACTTTTGTCAATCCGCAAAAACCAATTTCTGCAAAAATCACCGAACTGACAGGAATCACCAACGAAATGGTCAAAGATGCTCCACCACCGGAAATTGCTTTGAAAGAATTTTTGGATTGGTGTGGGGGTAAAACTTTGGTGGCACACAATGCACATGGATTTGATATGCGAATGTTGCATGCTGCCGCAAAAAGAGCAAATATCGAATGTACAAACCCGTATATAGATACCTTGCCTTTGGCTCAATCGTTGTATATCGGGCTGAAAAACTATAAGTTGGATACCATCAATAAATATCTGGAGTTGGAGACCTTTAACCATCACCGTGCGGTGGACGATGCGGCTGCTTTGGGACGGATTTTTTGCCGTATGATAGAGGACTTAAAGCAAAAAGGCATCACAGATGCAGATGGTATCAATACAGGTTTGAGTGGTGGGCGTGAACTCAGTAAAAAATACAATCACATGATTTTGCTGGTTCGTACACAAGAGGGATTAAAAAATCTGTACAAAATTATCAGTGCAGCCCATGTGGACTACTTTTTCAAAAAACCTCGTGTTCCACGCAGTTTGCTGATGAAATATCGCAAAGGGCTTTTAATTGGTTCTGCCTGCGAAGCTGGAGAGCTGTACCGTGCAATTGTGGCAGGGCAAAGCGATGAAGAATTGAAACGCATTGCATCGTTCTATGATTTTTTGGAAATTCAACCCCTTGGAAACAATGAATATATGGTTCGTGAAGGTCGGGTCGATTCCATTGAACGAATCCAAGAGTTCAACAAAACAGTTGTTCGTTTGGGTGAAATGCTACACAAACCGGTTGTAGCCACAGGCGATGTACACTTTTTGGAGCAGGAAGATGCGGTATATCGTGCAGTTTTGCAGGCAGGCAGCGGATTTAAAGATGCAGATAACCAAGCCCCACTGTATTTCCGCACCACAGAGGATATGCTGGCACAGTTTAGCTATCTTCCCCCCGAAAAAGCAGAGGAGATTGTCATCACAAACCCCAATCGCATTGCAGATATGATTGATGGCAATGTGCGTGCCATTCCCAAAGGAACCTTTGCTCCATCCATTGAAGGCGCAGAAGAACAGCTTCGTACTGCCACATGGGAAACTGCAAAACGCAGATATGGTGACCCTCTGCCGGAGTTGGTACAGAAACGGCTGCAAAGAGAACTGGATTCCATTTGTGGACATGGATTTGCTGTATTGTATGTGATTGCTGTTAAGCTGGTGGCATATTCTAACCAAAATGGCTATCAAGTGGGCAGCCGTGGCTCGGTAGGTTCCTCAGCAGTAGCACATTTTTCTGGTATTTCAGAGGTAAACAGCCTGCCTCCCCATTATTTATGTCCGAAATGTAAATGGAGCGAGTTTTATACCGATGGTTCGGTGGGGGATGGTTTTGATTTGCCTGACCGAAACTGCCCTGTTTGTGGGGAAAAGCTGACTGTTGATGGACATGATATTCCGTTTGAAACATTCCTCGGTTTTGATGGTGACAAAGAGCCTGATATTGACTTGAACTTTTCGGGTGAATATCAGAGTTCAGTGCATCGCTATACAGAGGAATTGTTTGGAAAAGAATTTGTGTTCAAAGCGGGAACTGTGTCCGGTTTGCAGGATAAAACGGCCTATGGTTATGTCAAGAAATATCTGGATGAACGGGGCAAGGTTGTAAACCGTGCAGAAGAAAACCGTTTGGTGCAGGGCTGTACAGGGGTAAAGCGCACCACAGGGCAGCACCCTGGAGGCATGGTTGTTGTGCCATCCATCTACGAAATTTATGATTTTTGTCCCATTCAGCACCCTGCCGATGACAAACAAAAGGGTGTTTTGACCACTCATTTTGAGTTTAAATATTTGCATGATACCCTTTTGAAGTTGGATGAATTGGGGCATGATGTGCCTACAATGTACAAATATTTGGAAAACTTTACAGGGATTTCAATGGAAAATGTTCCGATGAACGATAAGAAGGTTGTCAGTTTGCTGATTTCCACAGAGGCATTGGGAGTAACCCCGGAAGACATCGACAGCCAAACGGGAACTTTTGGGATTCCTGAACTTGGTACAGCTTTTGTGCGTCAAATGCTTGTGGAAGCACAGCCCCAAAGTTTTTCCGATTTAACGCAAATTTCTGGACTTTCTCATGGCACTGATGTATGGAGCGGAAATGCACAGGACTTGATTTTGAATGATGTTTGTACAATTTCAGATGTAATCGGCTGCCGTGATAGCATTATGACCTATCTCATGCACAAAGGATTAGAGCCAAAGCTGGCATTTAATATTATGGAGCTGACCCGAAAAGGCAAAGTTTCAAAAAGCGGATTCCCCGAAGGTGCAGAAGAAAAAATGCGTGAATGTGGTGTGCCGGAATGGTATATGGATAGCTGCCGAAAAATCAAGTATATGTTCCCCAAAGCCCACGCAGTTGCTTATTTGATTGCAGCAATTCGTTTGATGTGGTTCAAAGTTTATTATCCACAAGCCTTTTATGCAACCTATTTCACAGTGCGTGGTGATGATATTGACTATGAAGCTGCAATCGGTGGAAGAAAAATTGCAATGCAGCATCTAAAACAGGTCAACGCACGCTTGAAAGAAGAAAAAAAGGCAAAAGATGAAGATATTCAAGTATCACTCCAGTTGGTGAATGAAATGCTTGCACGAGGGTATGAGTTTTTGCCAATTCAATTGGGTAAAAGCCGTGCATCACAATACTTAGTGGAAGACAGCAAAGTGCGGTTGCCGTTTGTTGCTTTGAAAGGTGTAGGGGAAACTGCAGCATTGGCATTGGAGAAAGCAACCATTGAAGGACAGCAGTATCTTTCCAGAGAGGAATTGCAAGCAGCTTGTGGAGTGTCCAGCACAGTAATGGAAACATTGTATTCTGTGGGGGCATTGGGAGATATGCCAGAAAGTAACCAAATATCCTTTATATAATTTTAATTGATATTATATCTTTTTAAAGAGTTTATATTGACAGAAAAAGCAAAAAAGCCTATAATGAACATTGTTCATTATAGGCTTTTTCTTAGGAGGATAGGAATATGAAACGATATTTTAATGCAGCGTTTTTTTATGCAATTGCAGCAATGGTCTTTGGTGTATTTTATCGAGAGTTTACAAAATTTAACGATTTTACATCACAAACGACACTTTCAGTCATTCATACACACTATTTTGTTTTGGGAATGTTCTTTTTTCTGTTTTTATTGCTGCTTGAAAAAAACTTTGCATTTTCAAATGCCAAAACAGATAAAATAGTTTTGGTCTATCATGCAGGTTTGAATCTTACAGTAATTATGTTTTTGATTCGTGGAATTACGCAAGTGCTGGGAACAAGCCTGACTTCCGCAACAAATGCAGCCATTTCTGGAATGGCTGGAATAGGGCATATTTTGTTGGGTGTCAGCATGATTCTTCTGCTTTTGCAGATGAAAAAGAAAATTCAATAAAGACAAAAGATGGAAAATACCTTTTTATTGCATAATATTGTGTAATATAAAAGAAGATAAAAACTGTTTAGGGGCTATATGAAAAGTCGCAATTTTCGCCTTTTTTACAATAAATAATATTTTCTGGTTAAAAATACTCGCAATCCAGCAAATATTTTTGAGTTTTTTGATTGCATTTACTGATTTTTTGCAAAAAATTTGTCAATTTCTTAAATAGTGTATACACGAGTAATGTGATATAATAGGAACATCAGGACAGAAA
>JAHHUF010000136.1 GCA_020024115.1 Anaerofilum sp. | reverse complement strand
CCGCACTGGCGGAAATTTGCTGTGCCGCACTTTGCAGGCTGTGCAGGATTCCGTTTGATAAGGAATGCAAAAAAAGAGGCTGTGCAGGAAAAAGTTTGGAAGAGAGAGTTTCAAAAAAGTTTTGAACCGTTTCAAAGGCAGGGGCTAAATTTTGTTGATAAAAATCAGGAAAATTGATTAGAAAGTTTTGAATTAACAGTATCGCTTTTAAAACAAGCAGAATTAAAACAGTTAAAATTAAACAATAGAAAAAAGCCAAAATCAAAAGGGAAAGTTTTGAAGATTGAGCAGGGCTGTGTGTTTGGAAACGGTTGACAGCAGGGCGCGCACAAAGTGCAATCAAAAAGCCTACTGCAAATGGCATCACCAAAGGAAACCCCCACTGAAGAAAAAGCAAAACCAAAACACCGCAAATTCCCCAAAAAGCACAATGTATGATAAAATTTAACATATTTTTTGAAGACATATCCTGTGTCCTTTCGTTATATGAGTATAAGATAAATTTGATAATCCGATATTAAAAATTATAAAACTCCATCTATAACAAAGGATACCACACAACAAATTAAAATATTACAAGAAACAAAAATTAGCAGTTTGAAATAAAAAACGATTTTTGTCATTATAAAATAATAGAGATAGATTGAGGATGGTGGAAATATGAAGGATAATATCAAAAATAGCCCTGCAAAGAAAAAAAGTTTGTTTTTGATGGCTGGCTTTGTTCTGGTTTCTGTGTTGGCAATTGTGCTGATTGCACCACCAATGCTGGAATTTTTTAAAAAGCCGGAGCAGGTTCGTGCTTGGGTCGAGGAAAAAGGAATGGTTGGACGGGTAGCCTATGTGGGGATGGTTGCTGTTCAAGTGGTCATAGCGCTGATTCCCGGTGAGCCATTAGAAATTGCCGCAGGCTATGTTTTCGGAACTTTGGAAGGCACGATTTTATGTTTGTTGGGAACGACCATTGGCAGCATAATTGTATTTTTGTTTGTGAAAACATGGGGAATGAAAGCAATTGAACCATTTTTTTCAAAAGAGCAAATTGAAAAAATACCGATTTTGAATAATCCCCAAAAGCTGGAATTGCTGACATTCATTTTGTTTTTCATTCCTGGAACCCCGAAAGATATTTTGACATGGGCAGCAGGGCTGACACCCATTCAATTCCATCATTGGATGCTGATTACCATTGTTGCAAGATTTCCCTCTATTATCACAAGCACCATTGGAGGAGATGCTTTAGGCACAAAGGAGTATGAATTTGCAATCATAGTTTTTTTGGCGACGCTTGCAATTAGTTTGGTGGGGGTTCTAATCTATAAAAAAATAGAAAACAAAACAGCAAAAAATACTGCTCATACACATAAATAACAAAAAGCACAACTGGATGCAAAACATACAACAGTTGTGCTTTTTTTATGGGCAAGCTGTAATATCACAAACAGTGAGCAATTGCCCGTTTACTGTAAAACGAACCTCAAACCCGGCAAAGGTCATGCCATAGATTCGGTCTGGGTCATTGTGGTAGGAGGGGCGAGGGTCATGTGCCAAAACCTGCTGCAAAGAAGTTTGCTTTTGAACAGGAATTTTTTGAAGAAGATGTTTTGGAACGGAAACCTCCAAGCTGTATTGCTCCACTGGCCCGGCGAACCCGCTGAGAGCGTCTGGGTGGCAGTCAGCATGGGGAAGATAGGGCTTGATGTCTATAATAGGGGTGTTGTCCATCAAGTCTGCCCCCAAAACATGAATGACAGGCCCCAGTGTGGGATGGTATTCAATCCAATCCAATTTTACACAGGATAAACCAATTGGGTTTGGACGAAAAGGTGAGCGAGTGGCAAACACACCAACCTTTGCATTTCCGCCAAGACGGGGAGGACGCACCATAGGTGACCACCCTTTTTGAGGAACTTCGGAAAAATTCCATAAAAGCCATAAATGGGAAAAATCCTCCATTCCACGCAGAGCATCGGGATTGCGATATTCCGGCTCAAAAACGATGGTTCCTTGTAAGTGTTCTACAATTCCACTTTGACGGGGAATTCCAAATTTTTCTGCAAAGTCGGTGCGAATATGGGCAATAATTTTGATTGGAAAGGGTAAATTCATAGCAACTCCTGAAAGATAATCTTTATTATGGGATATTATGGCATAAAATTTAGATGAAATCAATATAAGTGTGTTTTTTCGTGGATAATAATATGATATAATAGCCACAAGAAAATAATATTTTGTAAATAAGAGAGGATAAAACAATGAATCTTTTGATTGGTTATGATAAATGTACCACTTGCAAAAAAGCAAAAGCATGGTTGGATGAAAAGGGAATTTCTTATGAGTCACGCCCCATAAAGGAACAAAATCCCACAAAGGATGAGCTGATGCAATGGTGGCAGCAAAGCGGTTTGCCTCGCCAAAAATTTGTGAACACCAGCGGGCAATTGTATCGACAGATGAGTCTGAAAGAAAAACTTCCGACTCTGTCAGATGAAGAATTTTTTGAATTGTTGTCAACCGATGGGATGTTAGTCAAGCGTCCGCTTCTGATTGCGGAAAATGGCATTGCAGTCGGCTTTAAAGAGGAACAATGGCAGCAAATTTTTGAATAAAGGTTCGTACAAAGCAGAGGAAGATGTATATGGTAAAAGAAATTGTCAAAGATGAAAACTTTTTGCGGATTCCATCTGAAACAGCACACAAGGAAGATGTGCAAACAGCACAAGATTTGCTGGAGACATTACAGGCAAATACAGACCACTGTGTAGGGTTGGCTGCAAATATGATTGGTGTTTCCAAAAAAATCATTGCAGTTGATGATGAAGGCAGCTTTTTGGTTATGCTGAATCCGGAAATTATCAAATGGAGTGAGCCATATCAAACAGAAGAAGCCTGTCTTTCTTTGGAAGGAAGCCGCCCGACAAAGCGGTATCGCTCCATCAAAGTACAGTACCAAAATATAGAATTTCAAACCAGAATCAAAACCTTTAAAGGGTTTACAGCACAGATTATTCAGCACGAAATTGACCACTGCAATGGGATTATCATATAATATATTGGATTGCTATACAGTGTAAATCTGTGTATAATAACTTTAATTGTAACAACAGAAATTGTACATATCAAAGGAGAAATTGATTATGATGAATAAACCAATGCCCCTTTATCCGGGGGCAAGGGTAGCACTGATTTCACCATCTGGGCCAGTGGAAGAAAACAAGTTGACTGCCGCTGTGGAAAGCGTTCGTACCATCGGGCTGGACCCTGTGGTCTTTCCAAGCTGTACACGCACACATGGCTATTTGGCTGGGAATGATTTTTCTCGTGCGGAGGACATTGAGCAGGCATTTTTTGATTGTTCCCTTGATGGTATTCTTTGTGTAAAAGGCGGCTATGGTGCACAGCGGCTTTTGGAGCGTTTGGATTGGGACAAAATTGGAGAGAATCCCAAGTTTTTTGGTGGATACAGTGATGTAACGGCACTTCATCTTCAGTTGAATCAACGCTGCCACATGGCAACATGGCATATTCCCATGCCGGCAACCGAATGGTGCAACAATATGGATATTTTCACACTTGCAAGTCTGCGCCGAGCAATGTTTTCCGGCGCACCAGGGCCTTTGTACAACCCCGAAAACGAGCCGCTGCGCTGTCTTGCCAAAGGTGCTGCAAGAGGACAGTTGATTGGTGGAAACCTTTCCACGGTTGTCAGCACTTTGGGAACTCAATGGGAAATCAACACCCACCACAAAATTTTGTTTCTGGAAGATGTAAACGAGCCGGCTTACCGCATTGACCGTATGTTGCTACAACTGAAACAAGCAGGCAAGCTGGCTGACTGTGACGGAATCATTTTGGGACAGTTTACAGGATGTGAAACATCTGAAGAATGGGGAATGAACACTCCGGAAGAAATGTTTAAAGAGTTGCTTTTGGATGAATGTAAACCGATCATCAGCAATCTGTTCTGTGGACATTCAATGCCCACACTGAGTCTGCCAATGGG
>JAHHUF010000135.1 GCA_020024115.1 Anaerofilum sp. | reverse complement strand
ACGACCGTTATCTGTATCGACTGAGGCATTTGGTGGAGAATGCTTTTTTACACCTCAAGCGTTGGCGGGGAATTGCCACACGATATGCCAAACATACAGCATCCTTTCTGGCAGCAGTGCATATTCGTTGCATTGCTATTTGGTGTGCTGTTTTGGCTTGAACTTGTGTAAACACTATTTAGAAACAATCCGATTTTTTGTTGATTCATTTCTACTCCTCTTTTCACCAAAAATATACCTCATAAAACAGAAAAAACACAGGACACAAAACAAGAAAAGCGGCTATATTTGGAAATTCATGCCTTTTGTCTGCAAAATAGCAGAAAATCAGACTGCTTTTCATTACTAAAAAACAAAAGCCACAGAGCTGTATTGAAAATGGCTCTGTGGCTTTTGTTTATTTCATCTTATTTTATACTTTTTCAACACCAAAGGAAACAGTTTCGCCGTTGATGTCCCATTCTTTGGTGTATCCATTCAACTCACCGCAAACCACTTTGTCTGCCAGTGTGTCGCCTGATACCGCCTCTTTATTGTGTTCCATCAAGTCTTGCACTTTCTGATTGCCGTTTACATAGATTGCAATATGATCTTCCACATTGAATCTTGCTTCTTTACGCATGGTTTGCACCTTGCTTACAATCTCACGCACAAAGCCTTCTTCAATCAGTTCATCGGTCAACTGTGTGTCAATCGCAACTGTTACACTATTGTCTTCCAAGGAGAAATACCGTTCGTTTGCAATCATTTCAATCAGCAAATCTTCCTCTTTCAATTCAATCTCTCCAATGGAAATGTTCAGCTTCAACACACCAGTGATGTCCAGTTCTTTTTTGGCAGCACTGCCGTCAATTTCTTCCAGCAATGTGCGAATTTCATTCAGCTGTTTGCCGTACTTAGGCCCAAGGATTTTCAGTTGAGGCTTAAAACTATAAGAAGTAAATGCAGATACTTCATCAGTAAAGGTTACTTTTTTGATGTTCAATTCATCTGCAATAATTGCTTTATAGTAATCGCTCAATTCTTCCTGTGCTTTCACAAACATCTCTGCCAAAGGCTGACGGTTTTTGCGATTTGCACCATTTCGGGCAGCACGGCCCATGACAACAATCTTCAAAACCAGTTCCATGTCATATTCCAGCTGAGAATCCACCATTGTTTCATCTACAACAGGGAAATCGCACAAATGAACACTTTCAGGTGCGGTTTTGTTGACACTGCATACCAGATTTTGATAGATACTTTCTGCCATAAACGGAATCATGGGGGCGGCTGTTTTTGCAGTTGTCACCAATGCAGTATACAAGGTCATATATGCGTTAATTTTGTCCTGCTCCATACCCTTTACCCAGAAACGCTCACGGCTGCGGCGAACATACCAGTTAGAAAGTTCATCCACAAATTCCTGCAATGCACGGGCAGCTTCCGGAATTGCATAAGCCTCCAGATTTTTGTCCACCAACTTGACCATGCTGTTCATCTTAGAAAGCACCCAGCGGTCCATGACATTCAGTTTATCTTTTTCCAATGCGTATTGGTTGGGGTCGAATTGGTCAATATTTGCGTACAGAACAAAGAAGGCGTAGGTGTTCCACAAGGTAGACATAAACTTGCGCTGACCTTCCTGCACTGCCTTGCCGGAAAAACGCTTTGGCAACCATGGTGCACCTGCGGTATAGAAATACCAACGGATTGCATCTGCGCCATAAGTTTGCAACGCATCAAACGGGTCAACGGCATTGCCTTTGGATTTGGACATCTTCTGTCCGTTTTCGTCCTGCACATGCCCCATAACCACAACGTTTTTGAAAGGAGCTTTGTTAAACAGCAAGGTGGAAATTGCCATCAAGGAATAGAACCAACCACGGGTTTGGTCAACTGCTTCGGAAATGAAATCAGCTGGGAACTGGGCTTCAAACAAATCCTTGTTTTCAAACGGATAGTGATACTGTGCAAAAGGCATTGAGCCAGAGTCAAACCAGCAGTCAATTACTTCTGATACACGGTGCATTTCTTTTCCGCAGTCAGGGCATTGAATGGTGACAGCATCAATATATGGGCGATGCAGTTCAATGTTGTCTGGGCAGTTTTTGCTCATGCCTTTCAGTTCTTCAATGCTTCCGATTGCATGACGGCAACCACATTCACACTCCCAGATATTCAAAGGAGTTCCCCAATAGCGGTTACGGCTGATGCCCCAATCCTGTACATTTTCCAGCCAATCACCAAAGCGGCCTTTGCCCAAACTTTCAGGAACCCAGTTTACAGTGTTGTTGTTGCGAATCAAATCCTCTTTCACAGCAGTCATCTTGACAAACCAAGAATCACGAGCATAGTAAATCAGAGGAGTATCACAGCGCCAGCAATGGGGATAGCTATGTTCAAACACAGGTGCGCTGAACAGCAAACCCCGTGTTTTCAAATCCATCAGGATTTCTTTGTCTGCATCTTTGCAGAAAACGCCTTCCCACTTGGTTTCTTTTGTCAGGCATCCCTTTGCATCGACCAACTGCACAAAAGGCAGACCATAGTTACGACCAACAATCGAGTCGTCATTACCAAATGCAGGTGCAATGTGAACGATACCTGTACCATCGGTCAAAGTTACATAGGTATCACAGGTAATATACCAACATTTCTCTTTTGGGGAAACAAAATCGAACAAAGGCTCATATTCTTTGTATTCCAAATCCTTGCCGATGTAGGTTTCCAGCACAGTATAGCTTTCTTCGCCCAGCACAGTGTTTGCCAATGCCTCTGCTAGATAATAGACTGTGCCATCTTCGTTCATTTTTACTTTTACATAAGTTTCATTGGGGTTGACACACAATGCCACATTAGAAGGCAAAGTCCATGGGGTTGTTGTCCATGCCAGAATATAAGCATCTTCGCCCTTTGCCTTAAATTTTGCGATTGCACTGCGTTCTTTGACATCTTTATATCCCTGTGCAACCTCATGGCTGGACAGAGGAGTTCCGCAGCGTGGGCAATAAGGAACAATTTTGAAGCCTTTGTACAGCAAACCTTTGTCCCAAATTTGCTTCAATGCCCACCATTCGGACTCGATAAAATTGTTATCATAGGTAACATAGGGGTCATCCATATCTGCCCAGAAACCAACAGTAGAGGAAAAATCCTCCCACATTCCTTTGTATTTCCAAACACTTTCCTTACATTTATCAATAAATGGCTCCAAACCATATTTTTCAATTTGCTCTTTGCCATCCAAACCCAGCAACTTTTCAACTTCCAACTCTACGGGCAGACCGTGGGTGTCCCAACCTGCTTTGCGGGGTACCTTGTAGCCTTTCATTGCACGATAGCGAGGAATCATATCTTTGATAACACGGGTTTCCACATGTCCGATATGAGGCTTACCATTAGCAGTGGGAGGCCCATCATAAAACATATAGGTTGCGCCATCCTTGCGGTTTTCGATACTTTTTTCAAAAATGCGGCGTTCTTTCCAGAATTTTTCCACATCTTTTTCGCGTTCTACAAAGTTCAGATTTGCAGATACTTTTTGATACATTGCAGTATTCCTCCTTTTTCAATCTCAATATTCAAATAAGATTTTACTTTTACAAACTGTAAAATAAAAAAGCCTTTGCCCTGCAAAACAGGACAAAAGCTTTTGTTTGCTTTTGTTATACCACCTATTTGCTGTGTACCAACATACACACTCCCGATAACGGAGGAAACCGGCACAGCCTACTTTAGAAAAATTTCGGTGTGCAGCTCAGGAGTGATTTTCTGCCAAACACTACTCGCACAGGGCTTGCACTATCCCCCTGCTCGCTAAGACTTTGGTTATTTGGCGTACTCTCTCCATCATTGCTTTTGATGATTCAGTCTATTTATAGCACAGCTTTTGCACAAAGTCAAGAAAAAATATTTTTCAGAAGTCATGTCTGATAATGCAATCACTGCCTAATTTTTCAAAAATACAAACAATTTGTTCGATTTTCATAAAACATTCACTATCTTCCAAAATATTTTTTATATTCTGTAAAGCTATATAA
>JAHHUF010000134.1 GCA_020024115.1 Anaerofilum sp. | reverse complement strand
TTGCATTGCTATTTGGTGTGCTCTTTTGGCTTGAACTTGTGTAGACACTATTTAGATGGTGGAGATAATAATAGTCCAACTATACAAGTTAAATATGGTTCATTATTCCAAGAACCAATTTTACTGGAAGATATTGAATCCATTACAATTTGCGACACAACAATTCCTGTTGATATAAAATAATATGATATAAACAAAAAACCTGTGTCCTTTTTTTAGAATACAGGTTTTTGTAATTTAAATGGCAACTTTTAAATTATATTAAACTTATTCAAACGAATTTTTGTTTCCAGTCGTCTTTCCCACATTTCTTCTTCGGTTTTATAACCTCTTGACTGTGCTTGGTCTTTGGTATATTTTGCGCCAAAAATCAAATCCAAAATGTGAACTGCATCTTTTCCAGCAGCCTGCATTGTACCTCTGCAAGAGCCACAATATGTGACAATATTGTCTTGATTCATATCGGATGCCCGTCTGGTGTAAAGTCTTTGGTAGAGTTCCGGATTTGAACTGCAAACCATACCACCAACGCCACAACAACGAGTGTTTGTGCCATTGCGTTCAATTTCTTCCCAGTTATATCCCAACTCATCCAAAATCCATCTTACACTTTCATGGTGAGAAACTTCATCTCTGGTAACACAAGAATCATGAATGTTGAATATAACATCAGAACCCTTACCTACACCTTTGGAACCTTCTGGTAATCCAATCAAATTGTGCATCAAATCCCAATAGGAAATGACTCTTTGATTTTTTGCGGTTTCTTTGAAAACTTTAAAGCAAGAGGGACACACAGTGATAATCACTTCTGCACCCATTTCATCCAAAATATTAATTGCTTTTTTGTTTCTTTCCTCAAATTTTTCGCTTTCTCCAATAAAACGGGTTACTTTGCCACAACACTGTAAAAGTGCCCCTACATTTTCTGCACCCAATGAAGATTTTAAATGTTG
The DNA here is from genome assembly GCA_020024115.1 of Anaerofilum sp. Lineage (GTDB taxonomy): Bacteria > Bacillota > Clostridia > Oscillospirales > Ruminococcaceae > Anaerofilum. The sequence continues at coordinate 3,076 of JAHHUF010000134.1, read as the reverse complement.
CAATACATTTTCCACACCTTTGGGAGTGTAAGCAGGTACAGTACAACCAGGAACAAATACATATTTTGTTTTTGCTGGTTTTTGTTCTTTTTCTATCTTTTCAAGAGGAGTTGCAGAAACTGTTGTACAATATTCTTCTGAACACTCTTTAATTTGTGCTGCATCACTTGATTTAAGAATCTCCAATGGAACAAGTCCTCCATTTAATTCTGCGTATTCATCTTTCAAAGCCTTAAAAATTGTTTTAAGGTCAAAGGATTTGGGACATTTTAGTGTACATTGATTGCATTCATTGCAGGAATAAGCAATCATACGGTCCATATTTTCAATACCTTTTTCCAGATAATCTCGGAACAAAGCTTTGGGACAATCAGTATAATCATTCAGCATCAGACATTCTTTCATGCACAATTTGCATTCACATTGCCTGCATCTGTCTGCCTCACGCTCTGCTTCTTCTTTTGTATAACCAAGTTCAACTTCTGCAAAAGATCGAATACGTTCTGTTGGCTCAAGCTCCTGCATATCTTCTCTTTGCCCAGAAATCGAAGACCAATCTGTTGGCATCTGGAGTTTTGTTTCATAACTCCATGTATTCTTCAACTCTCGATTTTCTGTCAAACTTTCTCCATTCAAATAGCGCAAAACTGATTGAGCTGCTCGTCTTCCTGTTGCCATTGCCTGAATAACAATCACAGATTCTCCAGATGCATCACCAGCAACAAATACTTTTTCATTGCTGGTAGACTGCAATGTCATTTTGTCACAATCAAAGGTAGAGTTTTGTCTTTGTGCCAAAATATCTTTTGCAAATTCTCCTTCTACACTTTGGCCAATTGCAAATACAATTGTATCAACAATCAACTCTCGGGTATCATTTTCGTCATAAGTTGGAGCAAAACGACCTTCTGCATTAAACATAGACAAGCATTTTTTCAATGTTACCCCAGAAACACGCCCATTTTTATCAACATGAATTTCCTTGATTGCCTGAGCATGATTGAACTTGACACCTTCTTGCAATGCACCTTTAATTTCATGGTTTGAGGATACCATACTGTCATAGCTATCTTCCAGACAAATTGAATACACTTTTTCCACACCAGGGATACGCAGTGAAGTTCTGGCGCAATCCATTGCAACATCACCACCACCAACAACCAATACAACTTTGCCCGCCTTTTGAACATTATTAGTTAATGATGCTTCTTTTAGATATCCTGCTGCACTGAAAATGCCCTCTGCATCATGATGATTCAGACTTCTGTCGATGTTGCCTCTGTGTTTTCCTACTGCAACAACAACACTATCAAATTCTTCCAACAACTGATTCAGCGATTTGTCTTTTCCGATTTCACAGTTTAATTCAAATCGAACCCCCAAACAATTGAGATAGCTGATTTCATGTTCTAAGATATTTCTTGGCAATCTGTATGCAGGGATACCTATATGCATCATACCACCTCTTACAGGCAGCTTTTCAAAAATAGTAACCGCACAACCTTCTTTTCTTAGGTCAATAGCAGCCTGCAAACCTGATGGCCCTGCGCCAATCACTGCAACTTTTTTTCCGTTTTCAGGTTTTGTGGTAATGTCCCAAATTTCTTCTTTATCAAAGTTATCCGCAGCATAACGCTTTAGGGAAGCAATTGCCATTGGGCTTTTGCCTTCGTTCCATTTACACTGTTTTTCACATGGATGGGCGCAAATTCTCCCTAAAGTTCCTGGCAAAAACAACTTGTCACGAATTACCTTGATGGCTTCTTCTCCTTTTCCATCTTTGATAAGCTTGATATACTCTTTAACATTTGTATGCATCGGACAAGTTGCTTCACATGCTGGAGTTTCTTCTCCCATACAATTTTCTGCGATAGTTCGCATATTCTCCAATACTTCCTTTTTTAACATATTCCTTCTCCTACTTTAATTCTTTATTGCTCAATTATTAACCTTATTTTTCTTTAAAGTTTTAAAATCAATTGCAAAAATAAACACACCTGCAACAATTACTGTACCCCAAATTACTAATGGCAATGTAATTTTGTTTCCAAACAAAACTGCACTAAAAATAATTGTCCACAATGCAGCGGTACTATTCAACGCTGTACCCATTGCAGAACCAATTAAATCCACCGCCTTATACCATGACAGATATGTAATTGCTCCCAAAATAGCAATTCCTGCATAGTTGAAAACCAGCCCTCTGGAAACAATCTGCCCTGCCATAGAATAGCCTCCAATTGCGGGCAGCACAATTACTGCATAGGAAATCATTGAGATAAAATATCTCAAGCAAAGAAGTTGTTGTGGGGCTGCTTCAATATGGTCTTCGTCTTTAATGTGCTTCATTGCAAATCCAATAATAACCCCTTCCAATGCCCAGCCAAACACTGCAAGTACTGCAAACAAAACCCCTTTGAAGAAAGTATCTGGGACATCTCCACTTGGATTAAACCCTAACATAAATGAACCTGTAAGACTGACAGCAATACCAATTACTGCTCTTAAAGATAGTTTTTCTTTCAAGATTAGATAAGATAAAATCGCTCCTACACCAGGATAAATGACAGAAATGCTAGATGCATAAGGAGCAGTTGCATATTTAATACCAAGTAAATATGCACTCATACCAATAGGAGAACCAACCAAAGCTGCAATGGCTGTTGCTTTTCCTTTTTTTGTTTTTAACAATAAATAAAACACATGTTTCAGTTGTTTTCGGAAAAGTAATACCAACGCAACCCATACAAAGCAAAAACTTTCATGAAAAAATGCAGTTACTAATGGAGACAAGTCAAAGCTTGTTTCTGAAACACCCTGCGACAACGCAAAAGCCTTATCTGTAAAAATTTGATCTAAACCTGTTCGTCCCATTAGAACACCATCTAAACCCCAAGCAATTCCTACTAAAATACCAAACAGTAACCCTTTCTTGAATTGATTTTTATTTACTACCATTTTAATCTTCCTTCCTACCAGTAAATATATTTTTTCAAAGTAATTTATTAGCAATCACTCTTTTTACTTTCAAAGATAAATAAAAAGAGAATATACTATCAAGATTGAAAATTCATAA
>JAHHUF010000133.1 GCA_020024115.1 Anaerofilum sp. | reverse complement strand
ACTGTGGATGGTCGATGGCTTATGGGATGAACAAGCAGAACAAGAAGCCCTACGGCTACTACTATTGCAGCAATAATGGACAAGGCACAGGACACTGTTCTATGCGCTATGTTCGCTACGATGTGCTTTACACCTATGTTCTTTCCAGAATTCAATATTGGACAGCACAGGCACAGATGGATGAACGAGTGTTGTTGACACAGCTTCTTCAGGCTGGCGATAAAGAACGCAATAATGCTGTTAAAAAGCAGTCTACAGAGCTGAAAAAGGCAGAAAAGCGAAAAGCAGAAGTGGACAGGCTGTTTGCTAAAATGTACGAGGATTGGTCCGCGGAGCGTATCACAGAGTACAACTTCAATATGCTGTCACAGAAATATCAGAGAGAACAGCAGGAGCTGACTGAAACAATCGAACGGCTCAAAGCAGAGCTGGCAGTTGAGCAAAAGACTGCATCCAACGCCGAAAAGTGGATTGAACTCATCCAGCAGTATTCAAACCCTACGGAATTGACCGCCGAACTGCTGAATACCCTGATTGAAAAAATCGTGGTGCATGAAGCTGTCAAATTTTCTGATGGTATCAGAGAACAGGAAATAGAGATTTTCTATCGCTTTGTCGGCAAAATTGATTGATAGAAAAGAGTGCCGAGTCAAATAACGGCACTCCTACATAAACAATATCTTTAAGTTGGGGAAACGGGACAAAGTATTCCAGATACTGCTTTGTTGATTCCATTGGCAGAATTGCTTGGTGTCACGGTTACAGAACTGCTTATGTGCCAAAGGGTAGAAAAGAATCAACCCATTGATGCTGGACAAGTAGAAAACATTGTAAAGACAGCAATCAACTGTACAGATGAAAAGCCTATCAGAGCCTATCAAGTCAAAAGTAACTGGGGAATTATTTATGTTATTTCCTTGATTATAGGGATTGTGGGAAGTGTATGGAATAATTCAATTGCAAATCTACAATTAACCTTTAACATGGTTGTGGTAGGTGGAGTAATGGGGGCATATTTTTGCTTTTTTGCTCGAATGCAGCTTCCTAAATATTATGATGAAAACAAAGTTCATGTTGTATCGGATGGAATGTTTTGTATGAATTTGGTTGGGATATCTTTTAATAACAAAAACTGGAAGCCAATCGTAATGGTTGGGCGTGTTTGGTCATGTTTGATGATGGTATTTCTTCCAATCTTAAATTTTTTGATGAACAGTTTGGCGTCTGATTTTTATCATAAATATCAACTGTTTATTGAATTATTTATTGTATTGGGAGGTTTATTTATTCCAATGGTTTATGTTGGAAAAAAATACGAATAGTATCACTATGAAATGGAGTATGATTTTTGATTTATGGAGAAATTTGTGCATAAACTTCAGGTACCTGCCCCACCACCAGCGTTTGGTTAATACATACTTCATCTTCAATTTTTTGTGTGGAAGAAAACCCGGGAAGAATTGCACTGATTTCAAGATGAAATGAGATATATCCCATAATCATTGTTTGGTTGATTCCTTCACTCTGCAATTTTGTGGAAAATTGGGTGCTGCCAAAGCCACTGGGAATGGCACGCATGGAGATTTCGGGCCCTCGACCTGCTAAAATTTGCCATCCCAGCAGTGTTCCCAATGGGATTGAGATTTTTTCTTGTTCCAAGTTTCGCAGTCGCTCCAACACAGCAGCAGTTAAGCTGGATTTTGCTGTATTGACCGCTGCAACATCTGCCCATACAGCATTGATTGAGCCATCAGGAGAATAGCGAATTTGGTAAAGTTTGTTATAAAGCTGGTGGTTTTCAATCAATTCTTGTTCAATCACTTGATTGATGGCAAGAGTTGCTGCAATGCGGCATTGTGAGGCCGCCATTGTGGAAATGATGGGGCGCAGTTGATAGTCAAGCCAAACAAACATAAAAACAATCACACAAATCACAGCGAATAGCCTCAGCTTTATTTTGGATATATGAAATGACAAATGTTTTGGTTTGTTTCTTTGCATGCAAAAATCTCCTTATTGCTGTTCTTATCTTTAAATATATTCACAATAAAGGAAGATTGTGCTGATTTTGATACAAAATATAAATTTTCACACAAATTTATAGCATAAAAATATTTGACATTTGCATATAACAGGTATATAATAAAATCTAGAAAAATGCAGATATAGTTTAGTGGTAGAACTCCAGCTTCCCAAGCTGGTTGTGTGGGTTCGATTCCCATTATCTGCTCCAAAAAAGAAGCGTAAAATCGTTGATTTTACGACAAAAGAAAAAAGCTATTTGTAGAGGGTCAATCCAATACAAATAGCTTTTTTATGTTACCAAATAATTTGTTGTTTCTATTTTTTCGGCTCAATGTAGTGCCATTGTCTGCACACTATCAGAAATGTTCTGTGGTGGGGTCATTCACTACATACAAAACGCAAGAATTGTAAATAGAGCGATACACAACTCACCTAAGTCTATCTGGTAGCCAAGCACAGCAACGACCACCTGCACCAGAATCAATACAGATGGAATCAAAGCCAGCCAAAAGGATTTATTTTTAAATCACACACTTCAGTGAATCATAAATGTACTCTTTGGTAAGAGGGTTGGAAGTTTGCAGCAGCTTTTTGTTTGGGGTAAAGTTTAATTCATTCAAAGACGTTGTTTAAATGAGCAGTGTTTTTGCCGTTTTTAAAAGCTGTTTTTCAGCCTATCTACTTATCAATACATCACCAGCCTGTACATTTTTGCAAGTGATGCTTGCTATTGTGTACTGTTCAGAAGGTTTCCCAAGGGTGACAGCGATTTGGCAGTCTATTTATGGATGGTTGCTTTGGATAAATACTAAACTATTTGCAGCAGTGGTTTGGTTCATCGCCAGAGAAAGTCAGCACACCAGCAAGCTATTCCTCGCTCAAATTGAGGGAGATTGCAAATCTCCGGATTTCACATGGTGGAATATCCCCTTTGTGTAATTGCAAGCAGTTTTGTGCCACGCTTAGGGCGAAAATGGGCACAAAAACCACTTGTTGAGGTGGCTTTTAATGACTGTTATTTTCTTTTGAGAATAGTTGGAAGAAAATCTGGGTCTGGATAGTTTTTTGGTATTCTTTCCTTGCAAGAGAATTAAAGTGCACTGCTACCTCTTTAACTGATTTCACTTGCAAAATATCTTCTTTCGTCTTATCCATCGTTTAGTTCCTTGATGAAATTATATAATAAAACATCTTTTGCTGTAGCAATTCAAACTTTACATAATCAAAATGAAAATCAGGATTTTGCTGCTGACTGTTCCACAAGATGTACATTCAAATGCGGATAGGTCATTTCTACATCGTTTTTGTCAAAGCTGTATTTTACTGCTCCATTCAAAGCAAACTTAACATTCCAATAATCGCAGTTTTTTACCCATACACGCACAGTGTAGTCGATTGCACTTTCGCCATAGTTGCTGACAACAATCAGAGGTTGTCTGTCCTCCAACTCTTTTAAAATTTCAGGGATTCCGTTGATTGCTGTTTGCAAAGATTGCTTTACAACTTCCAAAGGAGCATCATAGGAGGCAGAATAGACAGCATCCACCCGTCGAAATTCTTCCGTTGAATAGTTGATGATTCGGCTGGAAGAAATATCACTGTTGGGGATATGGATGATTTTGTTGTCAGGTGTGGCAACTTTTGTGTAGATAAGACCAATTTCTTTTACAGTTCCGCCGATACCACCAGCTTCAACATAGTTGTCAGCAGCGAACGGTTTGCTGATAAGCAGAATCACACCACCCGCCAAGTTAGAAAGTGTGTTTTGAATGGAAAGAGAAATCGCCAAACCGGCAACACTAAATACTGCAACCAGTGATGTAGTTGGCACACCCAAAAAGTCAGCAATAATCAGTCCAACCAATACATAAAGACAAACCTTACAAATTGATATAATAAAGTTTTGCAGTGTTCTATCTAAAGGGAAACGAGACAAAAGTTTGTTAAACATTTTGGTCAAAATCCGCGCAGCGATATATAGCAGAACAAATAAAAGAATTGCACTTGCTACTTTTTCTACGGTTAATTGACCGATTGAAAAATTTAATATCTTATTGATGTCGAATTTTGGCATAATAATCTCCTTTTATGTTTAAATTGTTGTAA
>JAHHUF010000132.1 GCA_020024115.1 Anaerofilum sp. | reverse complement strand
TCTTTCAGTCTGATTGCATTTGGCTTTTCAGCTACAGGAACAAAGCCCATTTTTTCGTATAATATTCTGGCTCGCTCATTCCCTTCAATATAGTCCAATTCCAGTTGAAGAATCCCTTTTTCCTTTGCAATTGAAATCATTTCAGAAAACATGGCAGTTCCAATGCCAATTTCCCAATATTTTTTTATCAGTCCAATGGCTATTTTTGCCCGATGTTTTGTTTTTAATTTTTGGTTGAACATCAAAGTACAGTTTCCTGCAATTTCTTCGTTGATGGTGCAGACAATCATCATATTATACAGTGATGCGTTGATTCTTTCAAGAAAGATTTTCTCATCTTCTTCCTTTTCAATACATTCTTCTGGGTAAGACAAAATAAAATCTGTTTCAGATGCACAGGTTTTTAAAAATTGAGTCATGGCTTTTGCGTCAGATGACAGCGGACTTCTGAAAATAGCATTTATATCATTTTTTAAAACGATATTCTTTGATGTATAAAGCATAAGATATCTTCCTTGAGTGTTTTTTAACAGTATATTCCAAAATCAAAAGATAATCAAGAACTAAACAGGTGATAGTGAAGGTTGTAAAAAATTGGTTGATGAAAAAGAGAATAGTTTTTGTCGGCAGGGATACACTAAAAACACATTCGAGGTTGAGTTTAATTTTGAAAGATTCAAAGATAAATTGAACAGTCGAATAGTAAAACAAAGGAGGAACCCCATCATGCAAAACATTACTGAAATGGAATTGAATGGTTACTCTCAGCTTTTGAACAACGAGCAAAATGCAATTCAAAAGTTTAAAAATTATGCGGAAAGCTGTGAAGAACCAGCATTGAAAAAATTGTGCGAGGACATTGCACAACGGCATACACAGCATTATAAAACAATTTTGAACGAGATGAAAAAATAAGAGGAGGGATATTCATGTGCGGATTTGATGACCAGGCAAAAATGGGAGATTCTTTGAATACTCAAAAAAGTATTGCACAGCAGTATAACCATTATGCGGGCGAGTGTTCCACAAAAGCACGCCGCAATAAGTTGATGGACATTTTGAACGAAGAACATGAAATGCAGTTTGAAGTGTTTACAGCCATGCAAAAACGAGGCTGGTATAATCCACAGCAGGCAGAAACCAAAAAACAGCAGCAGGCTTGCAAAGAATATACCCAGATGGAAAAACAGCTCTAAATCTCCAAACAGCATATAAAAAGAGGTGAGATGGCAAACATCTCACCTCTTTTGTGTAATGATAAAATTATTTCAGCATGAGATGGGCTGCTTTATAAATATCACCACAGCCCAAAGTCAGGACTAAATCGCCCTTTTTTGCATGAGAAAGCACAAAGTCTTTGGCTTCCTCGAAGGTTTGTACACAGGTGCTATTGGGGATTTTTGCAGTTAGGTCTTCTGCCTTTACAGTATAATTTTCCGCTGTTTCTCTGCCCCCCATAATTTTGGTCACAACAACATGGTCAGCAATAGGCAAAACCTTTGCAAAGTCATCCAGAAGCATTTCGGTGCGGCTGTAAGTGTAGGGCTGAAACACTGCCCATACTTGGTTGAATTGCAACTCTTTTGCGGCTTTTAGAGTTGCTTCAATTTCGGTGGGGTGGTGTGCATAGTCATCTATAATGGTGATGCCATTCACTTCCCCTAAAATTTCAAAACGGCGACCTGCCCCATGGAAAGTTTTGATGCCTTCTTCAATCCAGTGTGAAGGAATTTTGCATAGATGTGCCACAGAGCAAACAGCCAAAGCATTGTAAATATGATGATAACCAGGAATATTCAATTCAATATGTGTGATGGGATTTTGCTGTGACACAACATCAAAACTGAAAAATCCAGGACGATACTCAGAAATATTCACTGCATTATAATCAGCATTATTTTTAATGCCAAATGTGCAGATATGACGGTTTAGATTGTGAATGACAGAACAGGTGTTTTCGTCATCAGCATTGGCAACCACAGTATCGGTTGTCAAAAGGCAGAAACGGTAAAATGCCTCTTTCAAATTTTCCATATTGCCATAGTATTCCAAATGGTCAGCATCAATATTCAGCAAAACAGAGATAGAAGGGGCAAGGTGCAAAAAAGTGCGGGCATATTCGCAGGATTCCACGATGATTTCCCGTCCGGTTCCGTTTTTGCCATAGCCATCAATCAAAGGCAATTTGCCACCAATCACAGCAGCAGGGTCTTTTCCAGCCATTTCAAACACTTGAGTCATCATTGCAGATGCAGAAGTTTTGCCATGTGTGCCGGCAATACAAATGGAATTGGGATACAAACGGGTGATATATCCCAGCAAAACACTGCGCTCTACTGCCGGAATTCCCAAGCGGTTTGCCTCTTGCAGCTCTGGGTTGGAGGGGGAAATGGCAGCAGAATAAACAATCAAATCTGCATTTGCAATATTTTCTGCTTTGTGGCCCATAAATACCTCAATGCCCATTTTGCGTTCGGTATCAATAATAGAGCCTTCGTTTACATCCGAGCCAGTGATGCTGTAACCCCTTGCAGCCAAAATCTGTACCAGAGGGAACATTCCACTGCCACCGATGCCAATAAAGTGCAGACGGTGGGCGTTATCCAAAAGAGTTGAATTAAAATTTGACATAAGACACCTCAATTATATTCTCTGCACCAAACGGAAACATTTTCCACGGTTCAGGGAAGATTCATTGTTATATTATAGTATTTTTTAACAGAAAAAGAAACACTTTTTTAAAAAAATCACAAAAAATATATATTTTTATTCCTTTCACATGGATACATGTTTCTGAAATGAAATTAAAAAGGATTGTAATTTTGTTTAAAATGTGATAAAATAAAAAGAAAAACATGCAAAAGAGGTAGGCTTTATGAAAGATAACCAACAATTGCGTTTACAAGGACAAAAGATGCAAGGTTATCCTGAGAAAATTTTTGACGAAATCACCCAATTAAGCTCAAAATCAGAGGAAAAACTGCAAATTACTCTCTCTGCTTTGATGACATTGGGAATTTCGGTTCGCAAAGCAAAAACAATTTATTTGCAGCTGCAAGACATTGTTTGCCAAAGTCCGCGGTTGAACCGATATGACATTTTGATTCATCTCGCCGAAAAAATTGCATTGCTGTAACCCTCTGAATTTTGCAGTGAAATATTGTGATTTTTCTGAATTTTTAAAAAATTTGTTGAAAATAAGCAGGATAAAATTTTATTATAGTGGAGAGAATGGAATGAAAAAACAGTTTTTTATTTGGTTGACAGTTACAACAATTGTATTATTTTTGATGCCGTGGCTGATTGTTCAATTTGTGCCAAGCAATGCAGTGATGATGGCAGCAATACTATTATTTTTTGCAGTGAATCCAATCTATGCTATTTTTACAGGAACAGTTGCAGGTAAAAATATAAAGTCTTTGTGGGGTTTGCCTGTTGCTGCTGCAATTTTGTTTTTGCTTGGTGTATGGTTGACAATGGATTTTGGAGAGATGGGTTTTGTAGTATATGCAGGGATTTATCTTATTTTGAGTATTGTTTCTATGTTGGTTGTTAAAGCCGCAAAAAAATTTAAATTTTGAAAGAAAAGATTTGCAAAAGGGATTGTATCATTTTTGGTACAGTCCCTTTTGATATTTTATAAGCAACGAAATTTTTTTATGGTATATCCCATAAAGGACGGGCATAAGATAGAGCAGAACCAGAAAGGGGCGATGAAACAGAATGGAAGCAAAAATTTTTCGTGATACTGTTGAAAATGCTGTGAAATTGTGTGACACCAAAACTGAAGTAGCATTGGAAACCGAACTGATGATACCAGACTATTTGCCACAGGTTTTCAAAATTGTAAAATGCTTTATTGAGCCTGTCATTCTTCAAAAACAGCCTTCTGCCGGTCGTTTGACTTTGGAGGGATATTTGCGGTGTGTTGTATTTTACCAGGTAGAACAGGAGCAAAAGCTCTGCACTACCGAGCAGAAAGTGCCTTTCAGCAAAACAATTGATTTGCCGGAACATCATGCTAATTGGGTTTCGGTAACAGCAGCAGGAGAGATGGAGTACCTCAACTGCCGAGCAGTCAACCAGAGAAGAATCGACATCCGTGGTGCCTGCGTTTTGAGTGTTCGTGTGTTTGCACAGGAAGACTGC
>JAHHUF010000131.1 GCA_020024115.1 Anaerofilum sp. | reverse complement strand
TCTCAAAGGAAGCAATCAAAATGACAGGCAGAAAGCTGGCAGACAGGGGAAGTTCGGGGGATTCAATGGAAATGGATGCCAGATTTGAAAGGAGAATGGTGGACACTAATTCAGATGGCTGAAGTTCACCAAGCTGGCGTTTGCCCATCAGACGCATCATTGCAATAATCAAAATATAGACGGTTAGGGTTCTAAAAAAAATAACAAACATTGAAAATCACCTCATAATGGATTTGAGATATTTGAAAGAATTGTTGTCGCAATGGTTTAAGAATATACAGTTTGCGGCAATACTTCTGACAAAGAGGTGATAAACAATGGAACAGATACTTTCAAAATCCATGCTTGAAAACAAACTGGCACTTCGCGGGCTTTTTGGGCAGTCGGTTGATTTTTATACAAAAGATGTACAATTGGCAGGATTTGATGCTTGTATTTGTATGTTTGAAGGACTTTCCAGTCTGGAAAAACTGTGGATTATGATGCTGGAAATGGCAAGCAAAATTAACCAGCCCATTCAAACACCACAACAGTTGTATGATTTTTTATTGTGTCAAACTGCACTTCCAATGGAAACAAAAAATGTGTCCTGCTTGTCTGAGGCGCAAAGCTATTTGACAGCAGGAATGACGGTTTTTTTGATTGATGGTGTTGACCGTGGGTTAGTGATTTCAACCCAAAGTATGCAGTTTCGTTCAGTGAGTGAGCCATCCGGAGAGGGGAATTTGCATGGAAGCAGAGAAGGCTTTATTGAGGCGTTGCGAGTCAATATCAGCCTGATTCGTCGTTTGGTTCGCAGTGATTCTCTCAGAATTGAAACAATGACAGCAGGAGAGCGCACAAAAACAGAGCTTGCATTGTGCTATGATGCAAATCTTTGCCCTTCCAATCTCCTTCGCTATACAAAGTCTCAATTGGAACAGGTAGAAATTCCGATTTTGTTAGACAGTGGATATTTGATTCCGTTTTTAGGACGAAAAGGATTTCGCTTTTTTTCAGGAACGGGATATACAGAGCGTCCAGACCGTGCAGCTGCAAAAATATGTGAAGGCAAAATTGTGGTTTTGGTCAATGGTAGTCCCTTTGCTTTGGTGCTGCCATGGCTTTTTTATGAAAATTTTCAATCTATGGATGATTATTCTTCCAAAGCCTATTTTGCCAGTTTTATCCGTTTGCTCAAATATGCTGCTTTTTTTATTGCTGTTTTGCTGCCGGGGATTTTTGTTTCGGCAGCAGGATATACACCGGAATTGTTTCCGCCGGAATTACTTTATAAAATAGCAGCAGCAGAAAAGGCAACCCCAATGCCGCTTTTTTTGGAAATGATGGTAGCGAACTTTCTGTTGGAAATTATTCGAGAGGCTGGGTTGCGATTGCCCAAGCCTATTGGACATTCGGTCAGTCTGGTTGCTGCTCTAATTATTGGAGATGCTGCCATCAAAGCGGGAATTTTAGGTACCCCGGTGGTAATTGTTGCTGCCTTAACTTCCATTTGTATTTTTGTTGTGCCATCTCTTTATGAGCCTGTTATTGTACTCAGGATGCTCTTTATTTTGGCAGGGGGAATTTTGGGTCCGGCAGGAATTGTGGCACTGTTCTTTTGGATGCTTTTGGACATTTGCGGTATCAATTCTTTCGGAATTCCTTATATGACACCCCTTGCACCTTTTCAGTCTAATGCGTGGAAAGATGTTTTATTGCGAATGCAGTGGCGAAAACTTGCAAAAAAACCTTTTAGCATTAAAAATTTTGAATCGAATGGAGGGGATAAAGATGCCACATAAAACAATTATAAACGCAGAGCAATTGCTGATTGCTGTTTTTTTGTGCTTAATTTGTGATTCTCTGATTCGACCCATCACAGGTGGAGCGGCATTGTCTGCCTATGGCAGAGTTTTTTCGGCGATTGTCTCCGCAGCACTTGTGTTTTTGTTGTTCAGACCTGTTCTTAAAGTGTGTCAAAGGGAAACATTTACAGCAACATTGGCAGGAACAAGCAAAGAAAGCGGAATTGTATTGGTGTTGTTAAGTCTTTGCTTTTTGGAGGGTGCTGCCCGCAGTTTGCAGCAAAGCGAAATGTTTTATCGCTATGTTAGTGGGGAAACTTTACAGTTGACAGTATTTTTGACAGTGATTTTGCTGGCCTGTATCTATGCTGCCTACACAGGAGTAGAAACATTGATGCGAACAGGCACAATTTTGGCGTTTTTTTTAGCAGGTTCTATTTTTTTGATTGTTGTAGGAAATGCTCCGCAAATGAGAATTGAAAATTTGCAGATTCCTCAATCTCCAATACAAGATACTTGGACAGGGTGTGTGAAAGGGTTTAATCTGACACCAGAACTGTTGCTGCTGGGAATTTTTTCACATTCCTGTAAAGAGGAAAAAACAACAAAAATTCTGACCAATTTGCTGATTTTATTTGTTTTGTCCGATTTTGTACTCACAATATTGAGTGAACTGGTGTTGGGGGCGTTCGAGGCACTGCAAGTGCAGCCCATTCATACCCTTGCTCGTTTGGGCGGAATTTCTGTTTTTCGCAGATTGGATGCTCTCCATGTTTCAGTGTGGCTTTTGGTGTCGGTATTTCGCACTGCGTTATTATGTGCCGGGCTGGGAGATGTGCTGCGTCCGCTTTTTTCATCGCACATCAAACACAAAGCAGTTTTGTTTGCAGGTGTTCCCATTTTCTTTGTCGCAAGAGGAATGTATTATATTCCAGAAATTATACAGCAATGGGGTGAAACTGCCCTTGTTTTTGCGGCAGCAATGGCAATTTTGGTGTTGGTTCCAAAAGGAGAGCAGTTATGTATAAAAACAAGATAATTGCAGTTTTGATGATGTTGTTATGTATTTGTTTTAGTGGCTGTACCCAAACAATTCCACTCAGTGACCGAGCAATTGTAAAAGCAGTATTTGCAGAAGAAATAGATGGCAATTATCAAATAGGAATGGTGATTGCAGAAGAAACAGACGAAGAATCCGAGCAAAAAATTCTTTTAAAATGGGGCAAGGGTGAAACAGTGGCACAGGCGGTGTATGACATAGAGACATCCAGCCGAAAGATGATGTTTTACAGCCAAAATCAGTTGTTGTTAATTGGAAAAAATGCGTCAAAAAATCATTTTTTGGAAACATTAGCATATTTTGGAACAGAACAAGCAAGCAGACCCAATATAGCAGTGTATACAACCGCACTTACCTGTGAACGATTTGAGGATTGGTCAAAAAGCGATGATTTTTTTCAGGATTTGAACAGTCTGGAAAAAGGGCTGGAAAAAAGTCCCAAAACAGGGCGTATGATTTATGAATTGAATACAACAAAAGATGATTTTAATGGGATTGTTCCTTTTTTACAGCTTACAAAACAGGGGATAGAAACAACACAAATGGTTCTCTATCAAAACAATGAACTTAAGACAGTGTTAAAGGATGATTCTGCTCAGATTGCACGCCTTTTGCTTGGAATGCAGACAAAATTAAAATTTTCTCAGGAATATGACAAAGAGCGCATACAGTATTCCATAGATGATGCTCATATTGTTCGCACAGTTATCCAAACTGAACAAGGCCCTGTACTGCAATTACAGTTGTACGGAGTGGTACGAGGAGTGACTGCAAGCGATGCAGCCCGACAGGCAGAATTGAGCTTGTGGAAAAATCGGAAAGAGTTGTCAGATGTTATTTCAGAAGAAATTACCCAAAAAATGCAGCAGACAATTGATGTCACATGGAGCGAAAACAATGACCCATTTCATTTTGTGTGGTGGTTTCATTTATGGCATCGGCAAAAAACAGAGCAGTTAATTGAAAGTGGAGAATTGTGGCAATATCCTTCTATTATAACCACAGCAAAAATAAAAGTTGTATAGCAATATATCAAATAGGCTGAAAAAATCTGTTAGGGCATTTCTGAAAACTAAGAAATTGACGAATTTTTCGCAAGAATCAAGTAGATGCAAGATAAAAAACACAGGAATCCTTCCTAAATGATGAGTGTTTTTAAGGTAGCAGATACTATTTAATCTAAATACTGTCTACTGGAAATATGCGGATGTTCATAACAGGGCAAATCAATCATGAAGTTGACAGATTTCGACCGTATGACTCGCCTCTATGCCGCAATCCTGTATAGCAATAGCAAGTGAATCCGTATAATTTTAACT
>JAHHUF010000130.1 GCA_020024115.1 Anaerofilum sp. | reverse complement strand
TTACTCATTTTCTGTGAAAAATTCGTCAATTTCGTAGTTTTCAGATACGCCCTAATTATTATCAAAAATTTTTTCTCATATTTTTCACATTTAATTAAACTTTATTGACAAAAGTTATCTGACATTATATACTTAAAAAAGGGAATGAAGTTCTCCCCTAGTTTTATACTAAAACCGCTTTTACAAAGCTGATGACTTCTGCTTTAACGCAGAAATTGTCAGCTTTTTTGCGTTAATTTTTAAAGGCTATCTGAAAAATTGAATTTCTCAATTTTCCGATACGCCTTAATTTTAATCACAAGGAGGCAAGATATGCTGCTTAGTGTTGCAATGATTTTATTATTGGGAATGTCTATGGGGATGGTGTGCAAAAAACTTCATCTTCCCGGTTTGTTGGGAATGTTGTTTACAGGAATACTGCTTGGTCCGTATGTTTTAAATTGGATTGATGTTTCCATTTTAAATTTATCCCCTGATTTGCGAAGAATTGCTTTGATTATCATATTAACGAGAGCCGGATTATCTTTAGATATAAATGATTTAAAAAAAGTTGGTCGTCCTGCAATCTTGATGTGTTTTGTGCCGGCTTGCTTTGAAATATTGGGAATGCTTGCACTTGCTCCAAAACTTCTGGGTGTTTCTTTGCTGGATGCTGCCATTTTGGGTGCTGTTGTTGGGGCAGTTTCTCCTGCTGTCATTGTTCCCAAAATGTTAAAACTCATGGAAGAAGGATATGGCACGAAAAAAAGTATTCCACAATTAATTTTAGCAGGTGCTTCAGTAGATGATGTATTTGTAATTGTACTGTTCACTGCCTTCACCGGACTTGCTCAAGGAAGTTCTGTTTCTTTGAAAAGCTTTTTTAATATTCCTCTTTCTATTATTTCAGGAATTGTAGTTGGTGGCATCATCGGGATTCTTTTTTCAAATTTTTTCAAGAAAGTTCATCTTCGTGATACAGTGAAAGTTATGATTCTGTTATCTGTTTCTTTTATTTTAGTAACATTTGAGGATATGGTCGCAAACATCATTCCTTTTGCCTCTTTGATTGCGATTATGTCTATGGGGATTGCATTAAAACAGAAACGAGAAGTGGTTGCTGCAAGACTTTCCTTGAAGTTCAATAAATTGTGGGTTGTTTTTGAGGTTATTCTGTTTGTTTTAGTAGGTGCTACGGTTGACATTCACTATGCTGTGTCTGCTGGTGCTGCATCCGTTTTGTTGATTTTAGGTGTGATTGTGTTTCGGATGGTTGGTGTATGGGTTTGCCTTATCAAAACAGAACTAAATTTAAAAGAAAGATTGTTTTGTATAATTGCCTATACACCAAAAGCAACTGTACAGGCTGCTATTGCTGGAGTTCCTTTGGCGATGGGTTTGGCTTGTGGAAAGATTACCTTGACCGTTGCAGTCGTTTCTATTTTGATTGCTGCTCCAGTGGGTGCCTTTTTAATAGATATAAGCTATAAAAAACTTTTAAAACAATAGCAAAACAGGGGATGGCAATTGTTGCTATCCCCTGTTTATTTGGAATTATTTTTTGTTTTTCAAATCTTTTTTCGGCAATGGACTCATACTATGCAGACTAACCCCCAATGTAGAAAGGTTATGCAAGGTTGCCGATGTTGCGGGAGACAAAATACCTGCAACCCCCAAACCAATCAAGCCACCATTGAAGCCCAATACAAATCGATAGTTTGCACGAATTCGTTTCATAAGTTCCATAGAAATTTGTCTTAACCGCACCAACTCCCACAAACTTTCAGCAGCAATTGTAATATCAGCAATTTCCTGTGCAATTGCTGCACCATCACTGATTGCAATGCCTGCATCTGCCTCCGAAAGCGCCGGAGAATCATTGATGCCATCGCCCACCATAATAACGGTGTGGCCTTCTGCACGCAAATCTGCCACATAGTTTGCCTTATCAGCAGGCAATACTTCTGCTCGGAATTGGTCTACGCCCAGTTGAGCTGCAATTGCAGCTGCTGTGCGTTGGCTGTCACCTGTGAGCATAACCGTTTGAGAAATCCCCATATGACGCAGTGCTGCAAGAACTTCTGCTGCTTCTTGCCGCAAGGGATCTGCAATGCAGATAACAGCCGCCAACTTTCCGCCAATTGCCAAATATAGATGAGAATATTCTTCTGGCAATGTGTCAAATTTTTCTTGTGTGCCTTCCGGCAATACACAGCCCTCATCCTCAAAGATAAAATGAGCGCTACCAATCAGAACAGTTGCTCCGTTTACTGTACTTGCAATGCCATGTGCTACAATATATTCCACTTTTGAATGGAATTCTTCATGTGCCAAACCTCTTTGCTTTGCTTCTTCCACAACTGCATTTGCCATTGAATGTGGGAAATGTTCTTCCAGACAAGCTGCCAAACGCAAAATCTCATTTTCGCTCTGGTCAATAAAGGGAATAACTTTTGCAACCGTTGGACAAGCACGGGTCAGTGTCCCGGTTTTATCAAAAACAATGGTATCTGCTTGTGCTACTTTTTCTAAGAACTTTCCACCTTTGACGGTGATATGTTCTTTTCCTGCTTCTCTCATTGCGGAAAGAACCGCCAATGGCATTGCCAACTTTAAAGCACAAGAAAAATCAACCATCAGCACAGACAAGGCTCTGGTAACATTGCGTGTCAGCACAAAACTCAACAGGCTTCCTGCAAAGGTATAGGGAACCAGTTTATCCGCCAGATTTGATGCTTTGTTTTCTGCAACAGACTTCATCTGTTCAGATTGTTCAATCATAGAAATAATCTGGTCATATCGGCTTTGTCCGGAGGCTTTTTGCACATCAATAACACATTCCCCTTCTTCAACAACCGTGCCTGCATATACATTGCTGCCTATATGTTTGGCAACAGGAACAGATTCTCCAGTCAAAGATGACTGGTTAATCATCACTTCACCTTCCAAAATCACACCATCCACAGGAATGATTGAACCAACACGAACAACAACATGGTCACCTGCTTGGATTTGAGAAATAGGGGTCAAAACCTCTCCTTCAGAAGTTTGCAGCCATACACGGTCTACATTCAAAGACATACATTGCGCCAAATCTTCAACAGATTTTTTGCGTGTCCATTCTTCCAAAAGTTCTCCAATTTGCAGCAGGAATATGACAGCATCAGCAGTGGCAAAATCACGGCGCAACGCAGAGATTCCGATAGAGAACGCATCCAGCACCTCCACTTTCAACTGTCCACGCAGCAAATAATGCAGCCCTCTACGCAAAAACGGAACCATATTCCACAAAAGTCTGGCAATGCGCAATGGTGCCGGCAAAAACAGTGTTCTTACTGCTTTCATCACCACTTTTCCAACCAACTTTTCTTGAAATTCTCGATTTAATTCTCTGCTGCTATGGGCAGGCAGTGTGATTGTTTGTTCTGCTTGCTGCCATGAAAATTTTCGCACTGCATCAAGCACCTGTTCTTTGCTGCATTGATAGTAAAGAACAATACAGCAAGTGCGCTCATGTACGGTTGCTTGGCAAATTCCGCTTTGCTGCTGGAACCATGTTTCCAGCAAATCCGCCTGCTTCAAACTCATTCTGGTTTGTTTCAGACGCAGCCGAATTCTTCCACGGCTTTCATGTACGATAACTGCATTCATTTTATTCCTCCATTGAAAAAGGAGCCGCATTGTTCACGGCTCCTTTGCGGCATTTTAATTTTAAGCCTCTGCGGTAACAACTTGCGCAGCTGCTTCTGCTGCTTCTTTTGCTGCACGCTCTTCATTCAAATCTTTTGCAGCAGCCAAAATATCCTCAGCACTTTCTTGAACAGCAGTTACAGTTTCCATCACGCAATCTTTCATGCGCAAACCTGCTGCGGTTGCATGAGTATAAACCTTTTTTGCGTCTTTGCTAGTCAACAATTTTACACCAACAGAACCAAACAAAGTACCACCAACAAAACAAGCTAATTTTGCATACATATGCATCTTCATCTCCCTTTCTTATTTATGTTTGTACCCGGTAATCATTACCATAATCATACAGATTACAGCACCCCAAGCCCAAAAATGATGTTGTTTCATAGCAATCCCTCTCTAAATCTAAAGTCACAGGTGCCAATAATTTGCCGAAACATCTTGTTTTTCGACAAATTTCTATGTAAAACAGTATATCCCCATTTCCTGATTTTGTCAATGTTTAACCC
>JAHHUF010000129.1 GCA_020024115.1 Anaerofilum sp. | reverse complement strand
CACAACAACCATTGTGCTCATACCACTATCCCCTGTTTGTGGGGTTGTCTTGGTTGGAGCATTTGGCTGTGGTGCCGGAGCAGGTGTGGGAGCGGTAATTGTTTCGGTAACTTTCACAGTTACGGCTGCATAGCCTTCCAGTGTTTCCACTTTCAACTGATAGCTTCCAGCAGTCAAAGTGTTCAAAAACTCCAATTTGAGTTTTACAATCAGATTGTCTTTATTTACTGTGTAGTGTTCAGAACTTAGGACATTCCCATTCCACAAAACACGGACAAAGGATTTGACATCTGCCTCTACACGAACACCAACTTCGCCGGTATACCCTTTGTTTATCTCCAATGTGCCAACAATTTGAGCGGGTAGCTTTTTGTCTGGAATAGTTGAATTTGGAGTTGTGGTAGGTTCTGGCTTTGCAGTGGGTTCTGGTTTTTCTGGTTCTGGGGTTGTAGGGGTTTCTGGTTTTGTTTCCCCAATCAGTTCCACTTTAATTTGTGGACGAATACCATCATTCACCACATAATCAGCCGGAATTTTCATATCACTATCATTTGCAATCAGATAATACACACCGGGAACAGAAGGATTATATGCCACTTCGTTATCACGCCATGTCAGCACTTCTACATCCATTGTAGTTTGCTCACCTGTTACCAACTGTACATTTGCTTTTACAGTTTTGGGCAAAGGTAATTCAACCATAGCAGTGCCAACCGGTGCAGAAATTGCTGTCGGAGTTTCAAAACCAGTGATATGGTTTGCTTTTACATTGATTGTTGCAATGATGGGCATACCAGTAACATTGCAGCGACCATATACTTTCAAAGTTTGCTCTTTGTTATATTCATTTGTATCCACAGTTTCCCATGTAACTGCAACAGTCTTTTCGCTTGCATCCGAATAGGTCAATGTAGCTGTTTCTGGTAGAGTAACTTCTTTGCCAATCATAGTGTCAATGATAATGGGTTTCACACCTGTTACATACACATTTGACAACACCAGAGAAGGTGCCAAAGATGTTTCGCTTTCCACAATGATGGGCAAATCATTCCCATTCACATCTTTTCTGCTTTGTGGTAGTTGCCCTGCCTTGTACGCATCATAGGCTGCTTTTGCTCCCTCTTTGGAAAACGCATCAAAACCGCCATTGTCTACATCACTTCCAGGCAAAGTGCTGTATGGGCTGTCAACCAAAAAACTAACTGTTGTGGTGCCTTCTGGCAAAGAGCGAATATACTCACTTACATCAATTTCCAAAGTATCATGGTTTGCAATAATATCTCTGTTGGAATAAACACCATGAGCAATTGGTTTATGCTGTGCATAATTCGGCTCTTGAGATTCAGGTTTGCCCAACGGTCCATGGTTTGCATTTGCTTTTTCCATTCCTGGGGTGGTATTCCATGTTACAGTTGTTTCATCCCATTCATTGGAAATATCATACACATCCAATACACGAACAGTATTCAGCAAACGGTCTTTGTCGTTGCTGCCCAGCTTGGAACTGTCATGACGGGCAATATGCAGCTTAATGTAGGCATCTTTTACATTTTTCAAATCTTTGCCAAAACCTGTCAAATCAAACTGAACCACAAAACGACGATTGTAATTGGGGTCGGTAGCGTTTTTAATTTTCACTACATAGTTGTTGGTAAAGCCTTTTCCCAAAGGACTTCTTGGGTCATATTTTTCTCCATTACCAATGCTTCCTTGAATGCTGCCAAAGGCTTGGTCTCCGCCGCCAGCCTGTACATAGCTATCCTGTTTTACATCAAAACTTTGGGAGAAAATTTCACCCATCTGTCCTGTAACAGTAATCGTTGCAGTTGCTTTTTGTTCAATCCCCTTTATACTGCCTTCAACTGCAAATTGGCCTTCATGTTGGTACTGTTCTTCCGCAATCACATCCCAACGGACGACACGGTTTTCTTTGCGTTCTGTTTCAACATCGCCTTTTTTATCCACAAATACAACTTCTACGGTTGCAGGCAAAACAGGATATTCACCTGCTGTGGTATTTGCAGCTACTTGTTGCACAGATTTTACAGTGGTGGAAACTGTGATATTGGATGCCTGATGTGCACCAATATCAATTGCTCTGTTTTCAGTGCTATTGCCAAAGAAATCGGTTGCAGGTGCACCCTTTACCGTGCGACCTGCTGTTTGTGCCACAGAATTTTCAGCAAGCTGGAACATGGATGCTCTTTCACGAATTTTGTCTGTTGATGTAAACTCTGCAATCTCTTTATTGCTTGCTTTTGCAGACAATTGGTTGTTATTTTGTGCATTCATTGCATCCAGAAGTGCTTTGTTCTGTTGAATTTTCAAAACAGGAGCCGCATCTTTTGGTTGGATGATGTTGCTGCCCTGTTCAAACTCTTCTTTTGTGTACAAATCAGTAATCATACGCTCTGGAATGATATTATTTTGTACCATATCCGGAATTGTTGCGTTTTTATTACCCATTTTACACTCAACTGCTTTTGAGCCATCTTTGTTGTAATGGGTTACAAATTTCAATTCACCTTCGCCCTCTTTTACAATTACATTATTGTAAAAACGAGCAACCACACCAGTGTTGTCTTTGGAATTGCCTTCGCCATACAGTGCAGTATCATATCCATCGCCTACATAGAATGTATTATTGTAGATGGTGGGCATATTTGCATTGTCAGACTTATTCCAATAGTGAAAAATAGATTGAGAGTCATACGCATAAGGAGAACCCAAATCAGGAATATCTGCACTTACGCCTTTATTTTTGCCATAGCCATCATTTGCAGAAATGTTATAGCGAACGACAGAATTTTTCTGGTCTCCCATAAACAGCATGAATCCGCCGGAGTTATGATGGCTGTAATTGTACTGATAGGTATTGTTTACACAAGACAGGTCAATATCATATGCTTCACCATCGTTATAGCCATAACGAATGCCGTATACCTCGTTATACTGGAACAAAATATCATCTGCAAACATCGACCACACACCCGCATAGTTGGATGTACCATAGTCTGCATCACATGCCTGCTTTATCACATTGTTTTCTGTGATACCATTAACGACCTCTGTCATAACAATGCCATCGCCTGCAATTTCTTCCAAATAGTTGCCGCGAATGATAACATTTGTAAAGGTCTTATTAAACTTATTGCCGGAAGCAGTATAGTGTGCATGGTTTTTGGTGCGGATTCCTTCCAGACCAACACGCTGAACAATGTTGTTTTCAATCAGAACATCGTTCAGCTTTACTCTTGCCATACCCTGTTCACTTTGGGGAGCGGTTGGGTGATTGCTTCCCTTTCCACCAACCATCCAGTCAGCGTCCGGATTCAAATAATGCCCCAAAATAATAATACCGCCACATGCTTTCAATCCTTCATAGGATGTATCATGTCTTTTGCTGTGGTGTTCCGTTTGAACATCATGCACATAGCAATTTTTAATTACAACATGGTCAAATTGACGCTCTTGGTCATCTTCAAACACCAAAATGCCACAGCGTTGGGCATCGCCATTGCGTTTGTATGCGTTGTGGTCGCCCATTTGGTCAATTGGCATATTGGTAACTTCCAAGTTATAGAACTCAAAACCATCCTGATTATAAATCATAACAGGTGCAGAAACTAAGGTTTTTTTCTCACCTAAACCCCATGTACCATTTCCGTTGATAACGGGGCGTGTATCAGCCTGATAAACGGGATTTCCTTTGTTGTCCAATTCATACAAATCAACTACAATTGGATTTTGTGCGGTTCCGTTTCCTTTTGGCCACAAAGTATTGCCGCTTGCTTTTAGGTCATTCTTTTTTGCGCTGCCTTGTTTGTATTCACCATCGCCATTCCAAACACTCGATGCTCTGAGCAAAATGTGGTCACCGGGCTGAAATGTTGTTGCTGAAACTTTGTCTAAGGTTTTCCATGCTTCTTTCGGAGATTTTCCCGAGGCTGCGTCATTTCCTTCCTGTCCATCAACATAATAGGTTGTACCGGTTTTTGCTGGACCTTGTGAAACATATTTTGCTTGTTCTGTATATGTTTCAGGCTGTGGGTTTGCCGCCATTGCAGGAATTGCAGCAGTTGTTACAGTCAAAGCTGCTGCAAGCAAAAAACTCACAAGTTTTTTGAACCCTGCTGTTTTTCCCTGTTTGCGTGGGGTCATATTGCACATTCCTCCTTAAAAATTCTTAAAATTAAAGATTATATTTCTTTAATTTTCACTATTCTATCAAAAAATTTCCATATTTAACCTGTCAAATTTTACGAAATCTAATATTATTTTTCTATTCTATAA
>JAHHUF010000013.1 GCA_020024115.1 Anaerofilum sp. | reverse complement strand
GTTTTAAGAGTGCATCTTTTTTTAGCATTAAAATAGATTAAAAATTACAATGCAACAACACACGATTTACACAAAAATGTTGAGATAGTGTATTTTCCCAAAATTTTCTGTCATATTTTTGAAAAATACTTGTTAACTCAGGAAAGAATTGACTGTGTTTTTTGGTTCATACACCGAAAAAATTTCTGCTGCAACCCCTCATAGCGAATGATGTAGCATTGCCATACTTCAAATCCCAAAATATAAAATTTGATATATTGTAAAACAGATATTATTTATTGTTTTTCGATAAATAATACTTGAAAAACAGAAAAACATGTGATATATTAGGTACAACAAAAACAAAGGAGAGTATCCAATGAAGTGGAATGGCAAAGCAAGCATTGCTTTTTCTAAGTTGTGTGTCATTTTGTTTACAATTGCAGCACTGATAATTTTATTCACAGCACCTTGGCTGACAAATTGGTTTGTGCATTTTAGCCGTGCCAATATTGTATATGTACAAAAATATTTTATGGCAACTATTTACAGTGCAGCGGTGTTCATCTTCCCGATTTTGTGGCTGTTGTGGCAGCTATTGGTGCAAATTGGCAAGGATAATGTTTTTGTCCCACAAAATGTTCAGCGATTGCGAAGAATTAGCTGGTGCTGTTTTGCTGTGGCAATTATTTGTTTGGTCAGCACAGGCTACTATTTCCCCTATTTCATTTTGGCAGCAATGGCAGCTTTTATGGCATTGATTGTGCGTGTTGTTAAAAATATTATGCAGCAAGCAGTGGAATTAAAAGATGAAAATGACTATACCATTTAAGAAAAGAGATGTTTTGTGCGTAGTATTGTGAATTGGGATGTAATGATGGCAAAACGAAAAATCAGTGCAGGAGAGCTGGCTGAAAAAATCGGAATTACCCCTGCCAATCTTTCTATCCTGAAAAATAACAAAGCAAAGGCTGTGCGGTTTTCCACTTTGGCAGCATTGTGTGAAGCCTTAGATTGTCAGCCTGCGGATTTGCTGGAATATTCAGAAGAATAATCTTCCCCTATGCGATTAAAAGATGTCTTTGCAAAAATGAGTGGTTCTTGGTTAAATTGCTACTGGTTTGTCTGCAAAAATACATCTTTGCATCAATAGAAAGGAGTTTTTTGAAATGTCAGATAAAAATTGTTTGGAGGGCAGTGTTTGTCCCCCCTGTTCTTCTGCACCCATTTCCTCTGTTAAGAACTATGAAAAATTATATCCGGAGCTTCTGAAAAGCAAAAAAATCATTTCTATCGTAACCTTATTATTGTCTGTTTTATATGTAAAATTGGTGATTTTTTCAATTTTTGAATTTTATTATAAATGGACTTTTGGATTTTTCTTTTTGGCGTTTTTTGCCATAGTAGAATCTTCTGCAAAATTGCTGAATCAAAAAGCATCCAAAGAAAGTCGGTTTTGGGCGGCAATAATGTTTGCTATTCCCATTGGAAATTTATGCACAGAAAATCATTTTTATCTGTTTCCATGGATAGAGTTGCTAACCCACCTTGCCGCAGCTCAATTTGCACTCACTCGTATGGGGGCTGCTGCTGAACATCAGACAGGTGCATTGGTTGGTTTGGATGTTTTGCGGGCTTGGTTTATTCTTCCTTTTTCCAATTTTCTGAAAAATATCAAAGTGCTGTTTTTTGGGATAAAGAAACCCAAACTTCACTTAAATGCAAAAGGTTTTTTGTGGACAGCCTTGGGCGTTGTTTTGGCATTGCCAATTTGTGTATGGGCGTTTTCTACATTGCTTGAAGCAGATGAGATGTTTGCCAGCTCTATGGAAATAATTATCCCCTGGCTTAGACAGTGGAACATATTTAAATGGTTGTTTGACCACATCAATCCAATCATGTTATTTTTTTATGGATTCTTTTGGTGTTGGTTTTATGGCTTGATTTATGGGTCTTTTCATCAAAAGGATAATACAAACAGTACAAAAACGGAAGAAATATACAAACTAGCGGATAAATTGAGGATAGTTCCTAAACAAACAACCAGTACAGTGTTTATTCTTTTGTGTGGTTTGTATCTTGTATTTTTTGTAACGCAGCTTCAATATTTTACAATGGGGTTTGCAGGACAACTGCCCCAGCAATACACCGCAGCAGAATATGCAAGAGAAGGCTTTTTTGAGCTAGTTCGCATTGTAGCAGTCAATTTAATTGTGCTTGCAGTTGGAGCAAAATTCAGTGCAATTCCATTGCGGCAAAACAAGTGGTTAAAGATTTGGGGAAGTGTTTTATGCAGTTGTAATATTTTGTTTGCAGTGATTGCATTCAGCAAACTGTGGCTGTATATAGAACGGTTTGGAATTACTTCCAAACGAGTCCTTGCAATCTATGCCGTTTGCATCATTATGATTTGGTCAATTCTGGCAATTGCTACCCTGTTCCGTCCCTTTAAAGCAGTGTTTTATGCAGTGCATATTGCAGTAGTTTTGTTTTGCATTTTCTGCTTTGTGGATTGGAATACAATTGAGGGACACTTTGCTCCAAGACACATGGACAGTATTCAATATTCACAAATGATGCATTAAAAACAGGGTTCTAAAAAATAGAAAAATAAATCATATTTTATTTGTCGAAAATGTCTTTGCAATTTTCTTGAAATTCAAAAGCCAACCAAAGGAATGGGTCATCCTTCTTTTGGTTGGCTTTTTATCTTGCTCTGGAAAATCGTGCAAATTGCTGACAAGTGTGATAAAATATTTGTAAAATAAATTGTTTCAATACATCTATCATTCAAGGGATATAAAGAAAAAATATGGCTTTGTTATTATAATAAGAAATACCATATTAAATTTTTAAATCATATTTAAAACTGGAGAAGCAAAATGAAAAAAACCAAAAAACAAACCATCTGGCTCAATCTAGCTGTTTTGGTTCTTCTGCTCCTTCTGACAATGGGAGGAATTTTTTTTGTTGCACATAGTTCGGAAAAAAATGCAAAAGAAGCAGGGCATCAGCTTGCAAAAAACTATTATCTAAAAGATAGTGCTTTGCTCATTGAGCATCGTACCATTTTGAACAATGCAGCATTGCAAATCAACCTTATGAAAAATGAGGGGTATCCAATTGAAAAAATTGTTGAATGGTTGGATTCTTATTCAATAGAAATTATCAAAGAACCTAATAGCTGTTTTACAGGGGTATTTGCGGTGATTGACGGAGAATTTTATTCTCAAATGAAAAAAAATCAGCCGGAAATATCTTATATAAAGCGGTGCAGTTGGTATATGGAAGCACTGAAAAGAAATGGGAAAATTTATTATTCCGATGTTTACATAGACATACAAACAAATAATAAAATTATCACCATGTCAAAATCCTTTGGTGATGGTGATGTGGTAGGAATTGATATTCATCTTTCGCAGATTCAGCAAATGCGAAGTTTGGAAAAACTGAAAAAAGACAGCTTGCAGGCAACCTTTGACCGCAATGGAAATGTGGTTGTGCATAAATGCTGTTCAGGTGGTGTAGAGTGCAACCATGACATAGAATACATGAATTATCTATACAAAAGTGTCAAAGAGCACCCCATAGGCGACGATTTTTCTTATATAGACCTCTATGGAAAGCCTCAAATGGTCTATTCTTCGTATAGCGAGTTTGGTTGGATTTCGGTTGCCAGCATTTCTAATGATTGGTCAAATGGTGCCAGCAATTATATTATTCTGGTTGTTTTGCTTTTAACAGCAGTTCATTTTACTTTGATTGTACGAATGGTGTGGGGAAATTATCAAATTTCCAAACAAGCCATCAAAAGTGAGCGCACTATTCATGCGTTGTCTAAAGTTTATTATGAAATTTACCTGTTGGATATTGAACAGGAAACCTTTCAAACGGTCAAGCCATCAGCAGATTTGGCTGAAATTATGGGAGATTGCCCCAGCTATCCCCATTTTATGAAAATAATGCAATCTGTCATAGAACCTCAAGCAGCACAGCGTTTTACGCAGAGCTTGTCCATTTCCAATATTCGCAAGCTGATGCAAGAAGGAGTCAATGATTTTGGAGGCAATTTTCAGCGAAAATTTGGGGACGAATATGAATGGGTAAATATTCAATTGTTGTTTGATGTGCATGAATTGCATGAAAATGAGGTTATTTTTGCTTTCCAAAAAATCAACTACCGTAAAAACCGAGAATTGCAGCAAATGCAGCTTCTGAAAGATTCCATTCAAGAAGCAAAAGCTGCAAGTCAGGCAAAAAATGAATTTTTGTCCAATATGTCCCACGATATGCGAACTCCACTCAATGCAATTATTGGTTTGTCACAGCTTGCAGCAACACAAATCGAAAACACAGAGCAGGTTAAAGATTATTTGAGAAAAATCAATTTTTCCAGCAAACATTTGTTGCAACTTATCAATAACTTGTTAGATATGATGAAAATTGAACAAGGAAAAATGAGTGTCGCACAAGCAGAATTTGATTTGAAAGAATTGATTGAAACGACAACCGATATTTTCCAGCCGGAAGTAAAACAGCAAAATAAAACACTTGGTGTGACAGTTTCGGTCACCAATCAATGTGTCATCAGTGACTCTTTGCGAATCTCTCAAATTTTGAATAACTTGCTTTCTAATGCAATCAAATTCACCAAAGAGCATGGAAAAATTTCAGTGGATGTAAAACAATCTCCATCCAACTATCGGGAATTTGGCGTGTATCAAATTCAGGTAAAAGATACAGGCATTGGAATGAGCAAAGAGTTTTTGAACAAAATCTTTTTGCCTTTTGAGCAAGAAGAATGTTTTTTGGAAAAGCGTGTTATTGGCACAGGGCTTGGGATGCCAATTGTCAAAAATTTGGTGGATGCACTCAATGGAACCATTCAGGTGGAAAGTGAATTGGGAAAAGGAACCACCTTTACTCTTTCTCTGCCGCTTCAGATAAAAGAAGACAGCAAAGAACACTCCAATCATTCTGTTTCCGAAAAAGAACAAGATTTGGCAGGGTTTCATATTTTGCTTGCAGAAGACAATCAAATCAATATGGAAATTGCCAAAGAATTGCTGGAAATGAATGGAATTGAAGTTGTTGAAGCATGGAATGGCAAAGAGGCTGTGGAACAATTTGAAAAATCCGAAGAAGGGTATTTTGATGCAATTTTGATGGATATGCAGATGCCAGAGTTGGACGGATGCGGTGCAGCAAGGCAAATTCGTGCAATGAGCCGTTCTGATGCAACAAATGTTCCTATTTTTGCAGTTACAGCAAATGCGTTTTCGGATGATATTGCACGGTCGATGGAGTCAGGCATGAATGCCCACATCTCAAAACCAATTGATTTTCATATTCTGATGCAGACTTTGCGAAAGTTTTTGAAATAACAAAAAAGCAGGTTAGCCATAAATTAGAAAGGAGATTGCCAAATGATTTATGACTATGAGGATAAAGCTGGCTATGTTTCCCTTTGGACAGGAAAATGCAAAGATTATGATGTGGTTGACGAGTATCTGACAACAAGCTATTTTGATAGCGATATGGAATCAACGCAACAGGAAATATGGAAAAAGCTGTTTCTTCCCAGTAATATCTCCCGTCCGTATAAAGAAGAATTGAAAGAAAGTTTTAGCTATGGCACTTTCAATCAATTTGAATATGATTTTGGATTGTCCTTTGATGAAGATTTTCGGGAAGCAAATGTTTTGAACTGTGATACAAAGAATTTTGGAGAATTATTTGATGGATTTTCTGATTGTAATTCATTTTTAGAGCAAGTAAAAGCATTAGACAGCCATCAAATTTTTTCCTGCAATACAGCCGTTGTTTTATATGATTTTCAATATACCGGCGATATTAAAGAAGTGCATCACGAAAAGATTGACCTGTATTTTTTAGGATATTTCAAGTATGAAACATAATGCAAATGACTCATTAATCAACCAGAATCGCTTTTCCATTATCTTCAACCCAGCAGCAGGTCAGCCAGCGATTCTCCAATGGCAGCATCCCGCTCGTTCCTGCTAAACAAACTGTTAACATCCATATACTCCCTTTTATGATAATGAATAAAGATATTATAGTTTGATTGATATAATTTGTAGAGCAATTTTCAGCAGATTCATTGCTGTTTTGAAATTTTCTGATATTTTTTGGTAAAAACTGATTTTTATGCTTGAAACATTGGTGGGGAATTGCTACATGATACACCAAGAATGTTGTTTCATTTTTTGTGATACAAATTGGCTGTATCATTATTTGGTGCACTGTCTAAGCATAAACTTGTGCAGGCGGTGTTTGGTTTTTTAGATATGCCCTAAAAGACAGCAGACAGAGAATATTGTTCTCTGTCTGCTGTCTTTGTATGATAGAAAGTTTGTTTTTTAATGGTTCTCTTGTTGTGTTCAATCAACAATGTTCCATCATTTGTGCAAGTTTTTCTTTGTCCAGTTCACAAAAGGGAATCACTGGAGCTGGTTCTCCCTTTGGCTCACGCAGGCAGTAGCCCCATAATGTCTTGCCATGCCATTGTCCATGTTTCCAGCCGCAGCAGGGCTGCGCTCCTAACTGAACAAATCCTATTTTTTGGTGCATTGCCTCACTGGCAGGATTGGGATTTGCCAAAACAGCATAGGCCTGATAAATGCCCTGCTTTTGTAACAAAGCAAGCAAAGTTCCATACAGCCGCACCCCACGCTCGCCCCCTGTTACATCAGGTGCAAGATAAATGCTGGTTTCCACTGCCCAATCAAATGCTTCACGCTCCCGCCAGCGGTGTGCATGAGCAAAACCAATCATCCGTTTGTCCCGTTCTAATACAAGAAAAGGATATTGCAAAGCACTTTGCTCAACCCATCGGCGGTATTCTTCCAAATTTGGGGGTGTATATGCAAAGGTAGCGGTACTGTTTTCTACATAGTATTGATAGATTTCCAGAATTGCTTTACCGTCCTCACCTGTGGCAAACCGCAAAGTTTCATTGCTCCAGTTTTGGCAAAGTTCCAACTTTTTTGTACGACTGAATTTTTTGATTCTTGCCTCTTGCCGCAAGGCACAGCTTTTGTCAGGAAAAAGCTGACAATATGCTAGCGCAACAGGCAGGTGACTTTTGGTGTACTTTGCCCCTTTTCCCTCTTGGTGTGTTTTTAAACGCTGTGCCACATCGGTGGTGTAGCCTGTATAGAGTGAATTGTTTTTGCATTGCAGCAAATATACATAAGCACTCATGTCTGTTCCTCGTTCCAAGCGGCAATGGCTGCACGGCACGCCTGCAAAGCACCGCTTTTGCTTTTGGAAGTAATTAAAAAGCGACTGGCATGGCAGAAAATCAGGTCATCAATACCTGAAATCTCTGCAAGTTCTTGTTCGGGCATTCCGGCCCATTGCTGAGGGAAAGGTACTCTTAATTTTTTGGTTTGGCGGTCATTTACACCCTGTGCAGCATAGCCGCCTCGCTGGCTGGGATATACCACAAACAAAATATTGTTGTCAGCAGGCAAAAGGGTTTTCCATGGTGCATATTGCGGCAAAACCAAAATGCCATCCCGCACATTGGGCAAAGCCTTTACCACCATCTCCTCTGCACGCTGAACAGCACGGACTTCTTCCAAGCGGTTTTCTAAAATTGTTTGTGCAAAATTCACTGCACGGAAAAAACAGTCATCTTTGCTTTCCTGTGAGTCCCAAACAGGGTTAAAGCTGCCAATAGCATCTGCAAGAGCGTTTTCTGCACCGGTGCAGTCATTCAAATCCAAATTCTGAACAAAACGCTCATCAAGCCACTCTGCCCCCTTTTTGCCCACCAGTTCAGGGCCAAACACCTGCCACAACAAGCCAAATGCTGCATAGGGGTTACCATTTGAGCGTACAGGGCTGCCGATTGCATGATGGTCAAACATACCATCCCCAATGTCAAACACAATGCCTTCAAAATTTTCAGGAACATGGAATCCACGCTGAATTTGAATATCGGGGCGAATAATCCGCAGCAGCGCAGCGGAAAAAACATCATCTGCATGGAATTTGCCTCCATGAGTAAATGCGTGTGCAGGCAGTTTCATCAAATCATTCCCTCTTTCTGTAAACGCCAAAATGGCTGTTGTGTTGTCGCTTTGGAGAGCATTGGTTCAGACCATTCTCAAAAGCAGATAAAAACTGATTGCTATGTTTCAATATACCATATCTTGTTTTAAATTGGAATATATCTTTATTTTTGCAGCATATCTTTAAAATGAATATACTATCCATGGCTTGCGAAATATGATACAATAAATCCAAAAAAATTGTCGTTTTTTGGGATGTTTTAAAGCGAAAAATTTTGTTTTGGTTCAGGAGGAACTTGCATGAAACGAATGCCATTGTTTTTTTCTGTTTTAGCGGTGTTGGTGCTGATTGTTGTAGCCGCAGTCATTGCGCTTTTGCCATCTCCACAGGCGGCTGTCACAGCTCAGCAGGTGCAAGCATTATATCGCATTACAGATTCTTTTGTTCAGCAATTAGACTCAAAAGCCCCACAGCTAGACCGACTTTTTGCTGATGCTAAAAATGCAGGTGCAAACAGCTTGCTTTGGGATGCTCCCATACAAGATAAAAAATTGTTTGGTGAGGTTGCAAAGCAGACAGCAAAACAAAATTTGGGATTTGTAGTGGCATTGAATACGCAAACAGAACCAAAAGAAAAAGATTCTTTGACAAAGAAGTATCCCATTTCTGGATTTTGTGGAATTGATATATCAGACAATGAATTAAAAATTTATCCTCCTCAAACAGAGGGCTTGCAGCAAATTGTATTGCCGGATGAATCAGGGGCAGAATTTTATAGCCTTTGGGCACAGGCAACACCAATGATTCCGGTGACAGCAGGAACCGATGGTCAGAATCATATCGTTTTGTGTCAACAATTGCAAAGCCCCCCTGTTATCCCTCAAACAACTCTTACCCCATCACCTGTTTTATCTATTGGGCTTCCTTTGCCTGACCAGAAAACCACAGCAGAGCAGCATTTTGTGGCAGGTATGGCTGACCCTGCCCTTCCTCTGTTGGTTAATGAGCAGCCTGTGGAGGTGCAGAAAGGGGGATTTTGGGGCGTTGTTGTACCCTTGCAGGAAGGGGAAAATACAATCATTGCAACACAAGAGGGGCAGACAGCTTCGCTTATCATTACACGCACCAAACCCAAAGAAGGCACTTGGACACCCAAAGACCCTGTACCAGATAGTTCAGAAGCATTGGAAGCAGGGCAGTTTATTCAAATTACCTCTCCCCTTGCCAGTTTGCTGTCGAACTATGAGGATGATGACACCATTTTGCAAACTGTCTATCAGGGAGCAGTTGCACAGGTGGAAGAATCGGTAGAATTTACAAGAGGAAAAAAGCAAACCCATGCTTATCGCATCAATAGCGGATGGATTTTGGCAAAGGATTGTAAGCCGTTGAAAGAGACATCTTCCCAGCAGCTTACAGCAGCCAACTTTCGGAAAGAAGGGCGAAACAGTATTTTTCGTTTTGAGGGTGGAACTCCTTTGGTGGCAGCAAACCGCACAGAGGATTCTTTGAGTCTGTTTTTGAGTGGTGCAGTGTTGGATGGTTCTCTTTGGACTGAAACAGGTATGGCACAAACAGTTACCTTTGAGCAAAAAGAAAATGGGCTGATTTTGCGGTTTGATTTTCCGCAAAATGCACTTTGGGGTTGGAGTGTAGACTATGCAGACAATGCAGCTGAAATTATTCTCAAAGCCACACCAGAACTGACTGAAAATCCAACGCTGCCATTGGAAGGCATTACAATTTTGTTAGATGCCGGGCATGGTTTGGATGATTTGGGTGCCTTGGGGCCAATGGGAGCAGATGGCCCAACCGAAAAAGACCTCAATTTGGGGGTTGCCCTTGCAGCAAAACAGCGTTTGGAGCAGCTTGGAGCGATTGTTCTTATGAGCAGAGAGGAAGATGTATTTTACACCTTGGAAGAACGCAACCGACAGCTTCGGCAAACAAAGCCCGACCTGTTCATTGCATTGCATCATAACAGTATTCCTTTGACAAAAAATGTCAATGAAGTTCATGGCGTTGAGTGCTACTATTTTTATCCATCAGGAAAATTATTGGCACAAAATTTAGCAGACACCGTCAGCCGTTTTCTGCAAAGAGACAATCGAGGGGAAAAGTATAATTATTTTTATGTGACCCGTTCTGATATTTGTCCTGCTGTTTTGCTGGAAATCGGATTTACCCCAAACCCTGCGGAATATTCCAGTTGTGCCGATGCAGAGGGAATCGCCAAAACAGCTTATGCCATTTCAAAAGCGGTTGAAGATACATTACAAGGGAAAAAACCACAAATCAATGAAAAATAACAAACAGGATTTTGTTTGATTTTTGGGGATTTGTCCATTGTCAAAACACGAAAGAACCAGTAAAATAAATGCAAATAGACACTGATTTGACAGTGTTCAATGAGGGAAGTGTAAAGTATTTATGTTAGATATTCAAGTTGAAAAAACCAACCACCCAAAACAAAAACCTGTTGACGAAACCCAGCTGGGCTTTGGCAAAATTTTCACAGACCATATGTTTATGATGAACTATAACCAAGAAAAGGGATGGCATAATGCCCGTGTACAGCCCTATTCCCCCATCACCTTAGACCCATCGGCTTTGGTATTTCATTATGCACAGGAGTGTTTTGAAGGGATGAAAGCATATCGCCGTGCAGATGGCAAAGTGCAGTTGTTTCGCCCCGAAAAAAATGCACAGCGTATGCTGTCTACCCATGAGCGTTTGTGCATTCCCCCCATTTCCGAGCAGGACTTTGTGCAGGCGGTCAAGGCTTTGGTAGAGGTGGACTGTGACTGGGTTCCCCATTCAGACGGCACCAGTTTGTACATTCGTCCTTTTACCATTGCAACCGAGGCGATGCTGGGAGTGAAAGCATCGGCAGAGTATCAATTTATCATTATTGCCTCCCCTTCCGGAGCGTACTATGCCGAGGGCATCAACCCTGTGCGCATTTATGTAGAAGACCAATACACCCGTGCAGCTCCGGGTGGAACAGGCTATATTAAATGCGGCGGAAACTATGCAGCTTCCATTATTGCCAGCGAAAAAGCGCATAAGCTGGGATTCAGTCAAGTGCTGTGGCTGGATGGTGTGGAGCGTCGCTATGTGGAAGAAGTGGGCAGCATGAACATCTTTTTCAAAATTGATGGCGAAATTTACACTGCACCTACCTGTGGCACTGTTTTGCCCGGCATCACTCGCATGAGCTGCATTGAGCTGATGAAGTCTTGGGGGCTGGAAGTACACGAAACCCGTCTTGCCATTGAAGATGTGATGAAGTTTGCGCAAGAGGGCAAATTGGAAGAAGTGTTTGGCACAGGCACAGCGGCAGTTATCAGCCCAGTGGGTGAGCTTGTTTATGAAAACGAAACTGCAATCATCCACAATGGAACCATTGGAACACTCACCCAAAAACTGTATGATACCTTGACAGGAATTCAGTGGGGCAAGTTGCCGGATGAAAATGGTTGGACTGTTCCAATTGGAGGATAAAACTTTTTTTGAAAAAAATTTAAAAAAGGGTTGACATTCTGTCGGTGGGGTGGTATTATAATAAGCGTCCCACGGACGAGCGCTGGTAGCTCAGTTGGATAGAGTGTCTGGCTACGAACCAGAAGGTCAGGGGTTCGAATCCCTTCCAGCGCACCATCAAGGCTGTAAGTTTTGCTTACAGCCTTTTTGTTTTGTATCCAAAGTATTCCTTGACGGAAACAATGGGATTTGGTATAATACAAATTGCATCACAAGTGGAGAGTTGTCCGAGTGGTCGAAGGTGCAGCACTCGAAATGCTGTGTGGGGCAACCCACCTAGGGTTCGAATCCCTAACTCTCCGCCAAAAAACGGTAGGTCAGGTTTGACTTGCCGTTTTTGTTTTTTCAGTACATTGCATTTTTGCATCAAAATAACAGCAGCCTGTTCAATTGCTGCATTTTATATTGGGCAGTGTTGTTTCTTTGGTGTATATTTGCTATAATAAAAACATTATATAATAGAGGAGAGTTGGCTTTTGGATTCAAAAACAGTAGAATTTATTATAGTTACTATTTTGATTGTGGTTGTTTTGGTTGGAATTAACTGGTATAAATTTGTCAAAAGCAAACAAGTGAAAGAAGTAAAACCTGCTAAACAGCCTACCTTAGACGCTCCACAGGGGCGTGAAGAAGACAGTGGCAAAGTGATTCGTGCAGCCAAAAGTTTTGCATCTCGCAATGGGTATGAAGTCATTGTGCCGGGCAAAATCGCACATGGAACGGCGGTGGCTGACTTTGATGTAATTGTTGTTGGCACTTTTGGAGTATTGGCAGTTCGTTCTGTTGGGTATTATGGGCAGGTCTATGGCAATGAAAAGGACGAAAAATGGGTGCAGACTACCAGCAAAGGTCGTGTTGAATTTAAGAATCCTTTGAATCAGGCAGAAGCTGAAGCACGCTTGGTGCGAGAAGTGTTGTTTGACAACAAAATTAAAAGCGTGCCGGTTGAGGCTGTTTGTGTGTTCCCCAACAACGCAACCGAATTGATTGTGCCTCGTTCCACTCCGGTGCATCGTTTGAAAGATTTTTCGGCAATGCTGCTCAAAGATAAGTACACCGATGACAAAAAAGTGGACATTGATGCTGTGACAAAGGCATTGAGTGCAGCTTTGGAAAAATAAACATGAAGTCGCTCGAATTTTCAAAAAATCGAGCGATTTTTTGTCAAAAAAACAAATTTACATTTTGTTCATAGTCGTTTCATAAAGTCTACGCATATACACGATATACTTATATTTACAGAAGAGGGAAGCCGCAGCCCGCTTCTGTACATGATTCCTCCTCACACCAAAGCGATACCCCTTGAATGCTCGTACATCCGCAGTGCGAGCATTTTTTTTGCAAAAATAAAAAAACAAAAATGGAGTGTATTTTGGGTACACTCCATTTTTGTTTTGTCAATGATAAGATGAAACACAAAGCATCATGTCAATAAATTTTTTATAGTAAAAATGCTTGCAATTTTCACACATTTCTGTATAATTGAATCTTGTGTGTATTTAAAATTGAGGAAAGGAGCACAGTTTGAATTGCATCTCCTGTTGGAGCTTTGAAAGCTCACAATTTCATGGCACGAGATAATTCTCGAAAGCTGTACTTGTAAAAACAACATGAGAGTGGTAAAAGTAGACCGTTTCGTATAGTCTGATTTTTCAGCTAAAGACAAATTACTATATAGACTCAAAAAAACGACCGGAAAATTGGATAAATAAAGGGCGGACAGAAATTTCGCTGTCCAATCATAAATAATACAATATAGGGCGGGTTTGTTCAGCAAGTACAATTACTTTTTTTAGAAATCAAAATGGAGTGTTGAAATGATGAAAAAAATAATTGTATTTACTCTTACTCTTGGCATTCTTCTTCTGTCTGGATGCAGCCAATCCCACACAGAACAGAAGCATGCTATCAGCGATGAAATGAAAATTCCTTACACCTGCAATCTAAGCCCAGAAGATGGCTCGGACAGTGCAGAGCGTCAGGGAGACCATCCTGATAGTCCTTACTTTAAGTCCCCTGATTTTTATAATATGAAATCAACCGACACCTTAACAATTCTCACCAATTTCAAAACACAGCAACAGACCAGTGAATGGAGCTGTGGTGTTTCCAGTGCATTGATGATTTTGAACTGGTTTGATGCTCTTGGTGACCATAACGAGGAAACACTTGCGCAATATCGCAGCAATGGGCTTTCCCCGGCAGCAACCTCAATGAGCCAGCTGGTGGATATTTTTGAAGGCGTTGGTGGATTTGATGTATATTCCACTTTAGACTGCAAAGAGAATGTGCAGGACGTTTTTACCTTTGAATTTATTCAAAAAACCCTCAAAGAGGGTAAGCCCATTGCCGTTGGTTGGAATGATTGGGGCGGACATTGGCAGGTTATCATTGGCTATGACACAATGGGAACCGAAACAACCCAAGATGATGTTATTATTGTAGCGGATTCTTACGATACCACAGACCATAATCAGGATGGCTATGGTATTTATGGGGCAGAACGCTTTTTGTTTAACTTTACCTTCTTTGACTTTTTCAGTGAGGAAAGCGGTGAACCAAATGATATGTGCTTTTTAGTTGCTTCTCCCAAATAATCTCTAAGTTTTAGAAGGAATTATTGCAGTTCAAATCAATCCAATCTCAAATACACAACAATTTAATAAAACAGCAAGGCAGTGTATCAAACTTGATACACTGCCTTTTATTGATGCTTTATAGATGCCCATAAATCCCTTTGATGCTCACTTCTCCTGTAAAAATATGCTCTTGCTTATTTTTTGTGTGTACAATCAATCTGCCTTGACAGTCAACCCCTGTTGCGGTGCCTTCTATTCCCTCAACAAACACTTCCCTGCCTAAATTGATACATTTCCGGCGGTATTGCTCAGCAATACAAGCAAAGCCCTTTGTACAAAAATCATTCATGTCAGTTGTCAAAGCCTGTGTCAGCCGTTGAGCAAGCTGTTCTGCAAGCTGTTTTGAATTCTCCGCCTGTTTTGACCCTTGCAGCAAAAGCGAAGTGCCATAGGGCAGATTTTGCCGGTCAAAATAAGATTGCGGATGGGAAAGATTGATTCCGATTCCGCATAGATAAACCCCGGAAACACTTTCGCAAAGAATACCGCTTACTTTTTTGCGATTTAAAAGCAAATCATTGGGCCACTTGATTGCAGGTGTTTGGGCGGTGGTTTCAAAAATTGCTTTTGCAGCTGCAAGGCTTGCATAGAGTGGCAAGGCGGAAGGGTCTGTCATAGGGTGTTGAATGATTGCTGTGTAATACAATCCGCAGCCTGCGAGATTTTCCCATCTTCTTCCCAGCCTGCCTCTGCCGTTTGTTTGATTTTGGGTAAAGACAGCATCGCCGTTCTGCAATTGACCAAGATGCTCTTTTGCCCATGTATTGGTGCTGTCAGTTTGTTCTAAATAGTATATCAAAAGAAGTCCCTCCTTTACCAATAAGCAGGGACTTCTTTGTGATAGAATCGAGGGGTATCCTCTCCTAAAATCATAACACCATAGGTCGGCATACCCACACGAGGACGGCTGACTGACCCAGGATTGAACAGATACAGCCCATCGGAATATTCATAGTAAGGAGAATGGGTATGCCCAAACAAAGCAATGTCTGCTTTGCGCTGCCGTGCAGCATATTTGAGAGCAGCAACGGTCAGTTTTACTTGGTAGCCATCGCCATGACAAAAGAAAATCAAATGATTTTCAACTTCTATCATAGTTTCAGCTGGGTCGCTGCGGCTGTAATCGCAGTTGCCACGCACATAATGAATTTTCAGCTGTGGATATTCTTCCTTCAAAGTGCGCACATCTGCCAGCCCATCTCCCAAAAAGATAACATCTGTTGTGCCTGGCTCTGCCTCAATCACCTTTTTCAATGCCTCAATATTTCCATGGCTGTCAGATAGAATCAAAAATTTTTTCATTTCGCTCTGTCTCCTTTGAAATCCAAGAATTATTGGTCTTGCATCAAGGCTTGTTTGTAAATTTCACTTTTGGAAAATCCACTTGCAGCAGCAGCCTCTTTTGCAGCAGCACTCAGCTTTTGCCCACCATCCGCAAGGCTTTGTGCCAATTGAACTGCCTGTTCCAAAGTCCACTCCTCTTTTTTGGGTGGGTTTGCACCTGCAACCACCAAAACATATTCCCCACGGGGTGCATTTTCTTGATGCCATAGAACAGCTTCCCCCAAAGTGGTTTTGGTAATGGTTTCATGCAGTTTGGTCAGTTCACGGCACAGGGTAATGCTTCGCTCGCTGCCAAAGGCTTCGCACAGGTCGTCCAATGTGGTGCGCAGCTTGTGGGGTGCTTCATAGAAAATCATGGTGCGCTGTTCGGTTTTCATTTCTTCCAGTCGTTCCAGTCGGGAACGGCGGTTGACTGCCAAAAAACCTTCAAAAACAAATCTCCCGGTAGGCTGTCCCGAAACTGCCAAAGCGGTGACTGCCGCACTGGCAGCAGGGATGGGAACTACCTTGATTCCTCTTGCAAGGGCATCTGTTACAATCAATTCACCAGGGTCGGAAATTGCAGGCATACCAGCATCACTGCACAAAGCACAGCTTTCACCTTGTTCAATGCGTGCCAGAATTTGCTCCCCTTTTTCTTTCAAATTATGCTCATAATAACTAATCATTGGCTTTTTGATGCCAAGATGATTCAATAATTTCAGTGTGACACGGGTGTCTTCAGCTGCGATAAAATCCGCTTGCTCAAATGTTTGTGCAGCACGGGGTGTCAGGTCGCCCAGATTTCCAATGGGTGTTGCAACAATATATAGTGTTCCGCTCATGTTTGCTGTTCCCTTCCGTAAATTTCAAGTATTTGCTGAGAGTGTCCCCCATCTTTTGCCTGCACAACAATGTCTTTTTCCAATACCATACCAGACTGCCGATTTTTTTGACATTCCAGCAAAAACAGCCATGGGACAGCATTTTCCCGCACCTTCACCCATTGGAGCCGTTTGGGTTCCAAGCGGGCAGCACGGGCGGCACAAATGACATCGGCAAGGCGTTCGGGGCGCTGACACACGCAAAATTTTCCGCCATCCTGCAATAATCTGCCTGCGGTGTTGGCAACATCGGTTATGGTGCAGCTTTGCTCATGGCGTGCTGTGCCTCTGCCCGGTTTTTGGCTGACAAAACCGCCTGTAAAATAAGGCGGATTGCAGGCAACCATTTGGTAGGTACCCCAAGCGGGTAGCTCTTTTAAGTCTTGATTTAAAGGAGTGATATGGTCAATTGCAGCAATCTCCAAACTTTTTTGCAGCAAGGCAGTGCCTTCCAGCTGAATTTCCACTGCAAGGCATTCTCCTCTGTGTCCTCGGTCATGCCAGCGCAAAGAAACGATACCGCATCCGCTGCCCAAATCCACCGCACGATGTGCCCGCCATGGCTGAGAAAACCATGCCAAAAGCAGCGAATCTGTGCCAAAGCGGTGTGTCTGGCTGACACAAACAGGGGTGCCGTTTGCCAAAGTTTCGGTTGTATATTCTAAATTCATATCTGAATAGATTCCTTTTTGATAAAGTTGTGTACTATGGATAACAATGAAACTTGCTGGGAATAAAAATCGGCGGGTACAAAAGTACCCGCCGCAGTTTGATTCCGAATTAACCCTCGGAGATTGCGCTCACGGGGCAAACGCCAGCACAGCTGCCACAATCCAAGCAGGTGTCTGCGTTGATTTCAAACTTGCCGTCACCCTCGCTGATAGCGCTTACAGGGCACTCGCCTGCACAAGTACCGCAAGAAATGCACTCGTCGCTGATTTTGTAAGCCATAGTATTCTCCTTTTTCTCCGTATCATATGGATTTCCCTCAATTCCGTTGTTGAAACGGGACAACGGCAGGGCAGAATACCCCTTTTTAAAAAGATATTCTTCTATATAATATTTTATCATATTTTAAGTGAAACGCAAGACTCATTTTGCGATTTTCACTTTTGGAATAGAGCAATATATTATAGGAATTATCTGAATGATTTTTTTGCTAAGTGATAAATTTCAGATTCAAAATAAAACAGCAGATTGATTTGAAAAATGAAACCCATCTGCTGCAAAATCAAAAAATTATTATTCTTCTTCAAGTTCCTCTTGATGCTGAGGGGCACGCCGTCCACCACGGATATAGGTACATTCGCTGCGTTTGTAATATTTTGCTTGAATAATGTCGGCTTTTTCGCTGCGAACTTTCAAATAGCCGCTAATCAGGTTCACCTCAACAACGGTTCCGATTCCGTCAGGTGTTTTTACCTCGCTGCCTACCTGTGGGGTGATGCGGTTGAGATATTCATACGCCTTTTGCTCGTATGCAAGGCAGCACATCAATCTGCCGCAGCTTCCTGAAATTTTCGTGGGATTCAGTGAAAGCCCCTGCTCTTTTGCCATTTTGATGGAAACAGGCTGGAAATCATTCAAAAAGCGGTTGCAGCAAAATGGCTGACCGCAAATTCCCAAGCCGCCCAGCATTTTACTTTCATCACGCACCCCGATTTGACGCAGTTCGATGCGTGTATGAAAAATGCTTGCAAGGTCTTTGACTAGGTCACGGAAGTCAATTCTGCCATCCGCAGTGAAATAAAACAAAATTTTGGAACGGTCAAGGGTGTATTCCACATCAACTAGCTTCATTTCTAAGCCGTGTTTGCGAATCCGTTCCTCACAAAGAGAAAATGCCTTTTGTTCGTCTGCACGGTTTTGTTCCATTCTGCGAATGTCCACACTGTCTGCCATACGCAAAACAGTTTTTAAAGGGTGAACCACACTGCTTTCGGCGACAGTATGGCAGCCAGCCACAACCTCGCCACATTCGGTTCCTCTTGAAGTATCTACAATTACATATTCACCTTTTTTGACAGGCAGGTCGCCGGGGTCAAAAAAATATGCTTTTCCAGTGGGTTTAAATCGTACACTGATAACTGTTGCCATAAGGGTTTGTTCCTGTGCCGTTGCCGCAGACGGCGAATTGAGAAACCTTTGCTCGCGGCAAAAATAGAGCAAAGATAAGTTTTGTGAAAATCAAACAGCAACCTTTTATTGCTGCCGTATTTTTGCAGCCATCCAAGCAAACACCAGTTTTGTGTTGACATTGGCAGTCAGCTTTTGGTGTGCTTGTTGGGCAATGGGTAGAATATAAGCAGCCTTTTGTGCAGAAAGTTCGGTGGGGCAGCCACCACGCAAGGTTGCAGAGCAAATTCCCTGCAAATCTTCCAGCAGTATCTTTGCAGCGGGCTTGTCGTTTTCTCGGTTGGACAACAAGACCATACAGTGATATGCTGCACCTTTCGAGGCAAAAGATGCAAAACGCAGTGCATCATCCAGGATACTCTTGCGAAGGGGGTCGTCTGTGCAGGCAAGAGCAGAGCCGATTTTTCCGCCAAACACCTTAGCCAAAAACTCGGCATTGCGACATTCGGGGCGGTGTTGGTGCAGATACTGTATACATTCGGCATTTGTAACAGGAGAAAAAGAAAAAGCAATGCAACGGCTTCGGATGGTGGGCAATACAGCAGCAGCTGAGGAAGCAGTCAAAATAAAAATGACACCCTCTGGGGGTTCTTCCAATACTTTCAGCAAGGCATTTGCGCTGGAGGAGTTGAAATGTTGTGCTTGATAAATAATCACAACTTGCCCATTGGAAGAAAGAGAAGTGCTGAATATGCTGCGGCGAATTTCACGGATGCGGTCAATTTTGATTTCACCCGATGCACCTTCGCCAAACACTTCAAAACAATCTTCCGACTGCCCTTTCATCACACGATTTGCCGCCGCTCCACCATTTGGATACAGATAGTCAGCAGCAAGGCTGCGTGCGGCAAACCCGGTGCCGGTGCCCTGTTCGCCTGTTAAAAGAATACTATGAGAAAGCCGCCCTGTGGAAAGGGCGGCTTGAATTGCTTGTATCACAGCAGCATTGCCCACGATTTTTTCCAACATCACAGTTTTTCAAACCGTTCTACATTGGTTACAAATACAGTGGCGCCACCAACAGTAACCTGGAGAGGATAAGCAGTTGTTACACCAATGCCGTAGCTGGCGGTGCTGGGCACAACTTCTACACGCTGTTTGGAGCAGGAGGCAATCAAATTGATGCAAGTATCTACCTTTTCATCTTCAGTACCAATCAACAAGGTCATGTTTCCAGCCATCAAAAATCCACCTGTAGTGGACAAACGAGTTACAGAAAAACCACCTTTTACCAATTCATTACAAACCGCTTTTGAATCTTCTTTGTTTACAATTGCAGTGATGAGTTTCATACGAATAGCCTCCTCAGATACACGACAGCGATGCCGCTTTTTTCCATTTTAGCATATTTGGGTATAAAATTCCATAGATAGAGGGAAACCTTTTTGAAAAAATTGGGACAATCATCCGACAGTTTTATCGATAGCGTTGGTTTGCCTGTTTCCATGCTCTGCGGCGTTTTGCAGTTTGAATTTCGGTTTGGATTTTGGTAATCAGTCCTTTTCCAAAGAATACAAACAACGCAGCACATGCCAACAAAATGTTTACCTTAAAAACAAAGGAAGAACTCAGGAAATTTACCAGCAGCAAAATGCCTGCACCGATTCCTAGATATTTTGCCTGAATGGGCAAAACAAACATAAACAAAAGGGTTTGGTCAGGGAAATAAACGGCATAGGCAATAAACATTAAGGTGGACAAATAGGCAGCCGTGCCAACTCCCACCAGCAGACAGGATACAATGCCAGCCAACATGGAAAGCACAATGAAGACATTAAATTTAAAATCGCCCCACACCTGCTCCAAGGTAGTGCCAATGAAATAGAAGAAATAGGCATCCAGCAAAAACCAAATGGGCTGAGAAGCCGGAGGCGTGATGATAAAGGTGAGCAGTTCCCAAATTTTTCCCTGCATCAAATCCCAGCGTGACAGCGGAGCAAAGAACATGGAAAAGAAAAATTGAGGGAAAGCAGTGATGAGCAGATACATGAAAATTCTACCAACGACCAAATATTTTGTTAGATTGTGGATACAATATTTACCATATTTATATTCCAAACGATTCAGCCACATACACAAAGTCCTTTCTTTTTAAAAACTTTTCTTGCACAGATGTTGCAGATTGTATCGTGAAAAAACAAAGCTGCAAACTATGCCAATCATAGCAAAAAACAGTGGAGATTTCAACGGAAAGTTATGAAATATCTATGATACAAGCTATCAATTGTTGAAAACTAACTTCAAAAACAGGGTTATCAACACTTTCAACATAGTTTTCAACAATTTTGTTGAATTCCGTTTTCTATACCTGATGTAAATAATTTTTTTGAAAATAATAGCCGTATCAAAGTGATTTTT
Organism: Anaerofilum sp.; assembly: GCA_020024115.1. Classification (GTDB taxonomy): domain Bacteria; phylum Bacillota; class Clostridia; order Oscillospirales; family Ruminococcaceae; genus Anaerofilum. The sequence continues at coordinate 6,897 of JAHHUF010000013.1, read as the reverse complement.
GGACTTTTATTTCCTAATCAGTCGGATTTTGGCAGTTGAAAACCTTCGCCATAAACTTCACTTGCTTCGCAGACCATTACCATTGCCTTTTTATCCTGATGATGTACAATACTGGTCACTTTGTACGCTTCACGGCTGGAACAAGCACACAGCAGCACTTCCCGTTCCTGCCCGGAATATGGGCCAATGGCTTTCACCAAAGTAGAACCACGGTCAAGCTGGGCACCGATTTCCTTAGCAACCTTCATGCCGTGGTTTGTCACAATTACAACCAATTTGCCGCTGCCTGCACCATACATAATACGGTCCATAATAAAAGTGGTTGCATAGGCAGAAACAATGCCATATAAAACCGCATCAATATCACCAAATACAGGGCCACCGGCTAGAATAATAAATGCGTCCATTGCAAGAATAATCTGCCCAAAGCTGATATGTGGAAATTTTTTCTTTGCTGCATGGGTTAAAAAATCTTGTCCGCCTGTGGATGACCCTCGCATATAAATGATTGCCAAACCTGTGCCAATACAAACACCGGAAAAAATAGCTGCCATTGCGCGGTTTCCTTCATATAAAGGCAAGCGTGGAAATACAACATCTAAAAAGAAGGTAGAAATCAACATTGTACGCAGACTTTTAAAAAAGAATTGTTTGCCTAATACAGGATAAGTAAAAATGATAATGGGAATGTTTAAAAGCAGTGTGCCAATACCAATGGGAATCGGCAAAAAATAGTTGAGCAGCAGTGCGAAACCGCTAATTCCGCCGGGAGCAAACTCGCCCTTTGATGCAAAAGTTACAATTCCAACAGCAAAAAGAATGCTTCCAATTACATCACAAGCAATATCGATACAAAATTCTTTTGTATCAAACTTTTTCAACATAGAGGTACACCCCTTTCTTTTAGGTAAAATGACTTTAAAAATAAAGACATATTTATTTTAGTATACCATATTTAATAATAAAATTGTACAGAAGTTCGCAATTTATTTAAATAAGAATTTTTCATAATTCTTTAAAAATACTTTGCTATACTCTTATTAAAATGCGAAGAAAGACAGGAGGAGAAAAAGAATGAAAACCATTTGCCTTTTAATTAATCCCCGTTCAGGAAAAGGAAGTATCCGCCAGCATTTGTATACCATTGTTGAACTGTATCATAAAAAAGGTTGGCTGACAACGGTGATTCCTGTTGCAATTGAGCCGGATATGGTTGCACAGCTTGGGAAACAAATTGAAGCGTTTGATTTAGTGGTTTGCTGTGGTGGAGACGGAACCTTGAACCACACAGCAAATACATTGCTGCAATGCAAAAAGCCACCGGTTGCAGCCTACTTGCCAATGGGCAGTACAAATGATTTTGCCAGCACTTTGAGCTATTCAACAAATTTGATGGACAATTGCAAAACAGCAATCTATGGCAAACAAGCTGCGTTGGATTTGGGAATGTTCTGCAAAGAAAAATTGTTTTGTTACATTGCTGCCTTTGGGGCATTTACTGCAGTTAGCTATTCAACCCCACAAGAACTAAAAAACAATTTGGGGCATACAGCCTATTTGTTGGAAAGTCTGAAACATCTGCCCATCAATACCAGTATTCATGCCATCATCACAACAGAGCAAGATGTGATTGAAGGTGATTTTATTTATGGCTCATTCAGCAATTCAACCAGCGTTGGAGGTTTTCCCTCCCCTATTGGCAAAGAGGTGGTTTTGAACGATGGCAAATTTGAACTGCTGCTAATCAGTGCCCCAAAAAATCTGAACGACTTTAACAATTTGATTGGCTGCCTTGCACAGCAAAATTTTTCAAACCCTTATATTCGCTTAATTCAATGCAAAACAGTCAAGGTGCAATTTGATGAGCCGGTCAGCTTTACATTGGATGGTGAATATGGCGGAACCGTTACAGAGACACAGATGGATGTAATGCCCAAAGTGCTGAAAATGAATTTACCAATCAAAGCACCACTGGAATAAATTCAAGATGGTAAATCGGAGTGTAATATGAAAGAACAAAAAATTTTTCAGAATGTGATGGGCATATTGAAAGTATCTTCATTGGTTGCGGAATTGTAAAAGTATCTTTTCAAACATGGGATGCCAAAAAATTAGTTCTTATTTATGACGATGTAGAAAGTGTACAAGAGCAAAATTCTGTATTTGGGGATATTTCATACTATCAAACCAATAAAATTGATAATGAGCTTTTTCAGTATGAATTTTTTGATGCAGATGATAATTTGGTTTTGAAAATACTTGCACAGTCGGTGAGGATATTTGAAACAGGACAGAATGCTGATATAAATTGTGCTTTATTTGATGTTGGGTATAATTATATTGGTGAGCAAAAACAACAATAACATCGTTTATGATAAATCAAAAAGACCGTGAAGCTGATTTTTGTCAGTTTCACGGTCTTTCTTTAAACAAAAACAAAGCAATTGTGTTTCTGCTGTGTTGTTTTAGTCGAGTTCAGCACCAGAAGTATAAGAATCGGAAGTATAGGTGCTGGAAGCATATGCACCATCTTTAAAACGATAAGTACGGGGAGTGTGGGAAGATGTCATCAATGCCTGCCGAACCGTTGAGAATGCTCCCAAAATCACAAACAAATACACCATAACCAAAGAGCCATAGTAGTTTGATGCAGGAATAATCTCCATATTCAACAGGGCAGGAATTGCTTGATAAGACAGGAACAAATCTTCCTCTAGTTCACGCGCAACCACAATTGCCCAGTCCAAACGGTCTGCTGCATAGGTCATGCCCAACATAATAATCAATGCGAAAACAATTCCCTTTTTAGTGATTTTTCCGCCCAGCATTTCATAGCCTTTCAAGGTACAAATTGCCATAATCAAGCCAGAAATAGCAGCAACATATCCCAATTGACTCAGCAAGATAATCGACACAGCGCCCAGCAAAGAGCCAAGCAAAGCACCAACAATGCCGCCAACAATATTCTCTTTTTTCTGTTTTTGTTGTTCTGTGGCAAGTTGTGTATTTTGCTGCAAAGAGGTGTAACATTCGTCACACAGCAGCATATAGTTGCCTTGAATACTTACTGCATCAGGGGTACATTCTTTGCCACAGGCTTGACAGCAAGGAGTGAACCCATGTTGGGAAATAAAGGTCAAAGATTCAAGAATTGCGGTTTCTGTAATCTCAACAACTTTTTTGGGTGCAGCATTTTTTAAGGTGACTGTTACAATGTTGTTGTTGTAGTCAATGGATTGCAGCTGTTTGTTTGTGGATTTAAAATTCTTTTGTTCATCCTTACCAAGAGGATTCGCACGGTGTGCCGCAACTTTCAATTGAAAAAAGAAGGGGTACTGCGTATTGGATGCATACAAAAACACACTATACCCTTGCAGTGTTCCATAGATGGCGGAACTTTCTTCATCAAAAGAAAGACCTGTGCGAGCAGCGATTTCTTTGTAAGTTTCTAAAATCTTTCGATTCATTTGATTCACTCCTTATTATAAAACTCTCAATAAAGCCTGTTGACATATTATAACATTTTTCTGCAAAAAACACTATATAAATCATACTAAAAATATCAATTTATTTTAACATTTACAACAAAAATCCCCCCACACAGTTGTGCAGGGGGAAAATTGAGCTCAAATTTTAATCAGAAATTGCAAACAGTAAAGTAACTCGCGAAATTACTCGTACAGTTTTGCCAACTTCTGCAAGTATTCGTAGCGTTCGGTGCTTGCTTTCGCAGCCATATCAAACAACTCGTTTGCACGGTCTGGGAATGCACGCTGCAAGCGGCTGTAACGAGTCTCGCTCTCGATAAACTCACGATAGTCTGCGGTTGCAGGCTTGGAGTCCAGCATGAACGGATTCTGACCTTCTGCCTTCTTGCGTGGGTCAAAGCGGAACATATGCCAGTAGCCAGCCTGAACTGCTTTCTTCATTTCAGCCTGACAGTTGGTCATGCCACCCTTAACACCGTGCATCTCACAAGGAGCATAGCCGATAACCAGAGAAGGTCCGTTGTAGCTTTCAGCCTCAATCAAAGCCTTCATGGTCTGGTTCTGGTCTGCACCCATAGCAATCTGAGCAACATATACATAGCCGTAGCTCATTGCAATTTCAGCCAGGCTCTTCTTGCCGATTGCTTTACCAGCAGCAGCAAACTGAGCAACCTGACCAATCTGGCTAGCCTTAGAAGCCTGACCACCGGTGTTGGAGTAAACCTCGGTATCGAATACCATTACATTTACATTTTCGCCGGAAGCCAAAACATGGTCCAAACCGCCAAAGCCGATGTCATAAGCCCAGCCGTCACCACCGAAAATCCAAACGCTCTTCTTGGATAGATACTGTTTGTTCTCCAGCAGGTCTTTGCAGGTGTCACAATCAGGATGTTTCTCCAACTCTGCAACCAAAGCAGCAGTTGCATCCATGTTTGCCTTGCCATCTTCCAAAGTTGCCAGATATTGCTCAGAAGCTGCCTTCAAGCCAGCGTCCTCGCTCTCTGCCAAAGTCTTAACCAAGCCAATCAGACGCTCACGGATGGTTTTCTGACCCAGATACATACCCAAACCATGCTCAGCATTGTCCTCGAACAAGCTGTTTGCCCATGCAGGGCCAAAGCCGGTGTTCTTGTGGGTGGTGTATGGAGAAGTTGCTGCAGGGCCGCCCCAAATGGAGGAACAACCGGTAGCATTGGAGATGAACATACGCTCACCAAACAGCTGAGTAATCAGACGAGCATAGCTGGTTTCAGCACAACCTGCGCAGCTGCCGGAGAACTCAAGCAGAGGCTGATTGAACTGAGAACCCTTAACGGTGGTTTCAGCCATCATGCCGTCTTTCTTGCGGATGTTTTCAACACAGTAGTCGAATACTTCCTGCTGAGCAGCCTGAGATTCCTGAGAAACCATCTTCAAGGTGCCCTTAGCAGCGGTAGGACATACATTTACACAAACGCCGCATCCCATACAATCCAGAGGAGAAACAGCCATTGTGAAGGTGTAGTTTTCGCAACCTTTGCCGTTCATCTGCTTGCTCTTCATAGCAGCAGGTGCAGCAGCAGCTTCGTCTGCATTCAGAGCGAAAGGACGGATAACTGCATGAGGACATACGAAAGAACACTGGTTACACTGGATACAGGTGTCTGCATTCCATTCGGGAACGGTAACAGCAACACCACGCTTCTCATAAGCAGAAGCACCCTGCTCGAACTGGCCGTCTACATGGTCCATAAATGCGGAAACAGGCAGGCTGTCGCCGTTCATCTTGGAAACAGGCTCCAAAATCTCCTGAACCATCTTTACAGTAGCAGCATTGCCCTTCAACTCAGCAGCAGCTGTGTCGTCCTGAGCATTTGCCCAATCAGCAGGAACTTCAACCTTGTGGTATGCGTCAAAGCCTGCGTCGATTGCTTTCCAGTTCATTTCAACAATTGCCTGACCCTTCTTAGCGAAACTCTTCTCGGCAGCTTGTTTCATGTAGGAGATAGCATCTTCACGAGGCAGAACGCCAGCCAAAGCGAAGAATGCAGATTGCAGAATGGTGTTGGTGCGTTTGCCCAAACCAATCTCAACAGCCTTGTCGATAGCGTTGATGGTGTACAGCTGAATGTTGTTCTCAGCGATGTAACGCTTTGCCTCAGCAGGCATATGACGGTTCAGCTCTTCGTCAGACCACTGGCAGTTAATCATAAATACACCGCCGGGCTTAACATCGTTTACCATCTTGTAACCCTTGATAACATAAGAAGGGTTGTGACAAGCAACAAAGTCAGCTTTGTTGATGTAGTAAGGGCTGCGGATGGGGTGGTCACCAAAGCGCAGGTGGCTGATGGTTACACCGCCGGTTTTCTTGGAGTCATACTGGAAGTATGCTTGAATATATTTGTCGGTGTGGTCACCGATAATCTTGGTGGAGTTTTTATTTGCACCAACAGTACCGTCGCCGCCCAGACCCCAGAATTTACATTCTTTGGTGCCTTCAGCTGCGGTGTTGGGAGCAGGTTTCTCCTCCAAAGACAAATAGGTAACATCATCATTGATGCCCAAAGTGAAACGAGCCTTAGGAGCATCCTTAGCCAGCTCGTCGTATACTGCGAAGATGCTGGAAGGAGGGGTGTCCTTGCTGCCCAGACCGTAACGGCCGCCAATCAAGGTAGCGGTGTTGCCAGCCTCACGCAGAGCGGTAGCAACATCCAGGAACAAAGGCTCACCCAAGCTGCCGGGCTCTTTGGTACGATCCAGAACAGCGATTTTGGTAGCAGTTGCAGGAATTGCTTCCATCAGCTTGTCTGCTACGAAAGGACGATACAAGCGAACTTTTACCAAGCCAACTTTTTCGCCGCGAGCGTTCATGTAATCAATAACTTCCTCTGCAACATCGCAGATGGAACCCATAGCGATGATAACACGGTCAGCGTCAGCGGCACCATAGTAGTTGAACAGCTTGTAGTCGGTGCCCAACTTCTCGTTCACCTTGTTCATGTACTCCTCAACAACTGCAGGCAGTTCATCATAGTACTTGTTACAGGCTTCACGATGCTGGAAGAAGATGTCGCCATTCTCGTGGCTGCCACGGGTAGAAGGATGCTCGGGGTTCAGTGCGTGTGCACGGAACTCTTTCACAGCCTCCCAGTCGGTCATCTCTGCCAAATCAGCATAGTCCCAAGCCTCAATCTTCTGGATTTCGTGAGAAGTACGGAAACCGTCGAAGAAGTTGATGAAAGGAACTTTGCCCTTGATTGCAGCCAAGTGTGCAACAGCAGACAAGTCCATAACCTCTTGAGGGTTGGTCTCAGCCAGCATTGCAAAACCGGTCTGACGGCAAGCATAAACATCGCTGTGGTCACCAAAAATGTTCAGTGCATGGCTTGCAACGCAGCGTGCAGAAACATGGAACACGCTGGGC